>JAZJYB010000159.1:0-25086 GCA_040390685.1 Pseudomonadota bacterium
TGACTTTCGTTCATCCTTTTGATGATCCGGATGTGATCGCCGGCCAAGGCACGGTCGGTATGGAAATTTTGCGCCAGCATGCAGAACCTATCCATGCGATTTTTGTGGCGATAGGCGGCGGCGGCCTGATCGCCGGTGTCTCGGCGTATGTCAAGGCGGTACGCCCCGACATCAAGATCATCGGTGTGCAAACCACCGATTCTGATGCGATGGCGCGCAGCCTGAAGGCAGGCAAACGCGTTACCTTGAGCGATGTCGGTTTGTTCTCGGATGGCACTGCGGTGAAATTGGTGGGCGAAGAAACCTTCCGTCTGGCCAAAATGTATGTCGATGAAATCATCCTGGTCGATACCGACGCGGTCTGTGCGGCGATCAAAGATGTGTTCCAGGATACGCGCAGCATTTTAGAGCCAGCCGGAGCACTCGCAGTGGCGGGTTGCAAGGCATATATAGAACGCGCCAAAGCGAATAAAAAGCCGCTCAAAAATGAAGCCATGGTGACCATCGCTTGCGGCGCGAACATGAATTTTGACCGTTTGCGTTTTGTTGCAGAGCGCGCCGAAGTGGGTGAGGCGCGCGAGGCGGTTTTTGCTGTCACCATTCCAGAAGAACACGGCAGTTTCCGTCGCTTTTGTGAAATGATAGGCCCGCGCAACGTCACAGAATTTAACTACCGTATCAGCGATCAAAAAACTGCGCACATCTTTGTCGGCATACAGGTCAGCAACCGAGATGAATCGGAAAAAATTGCCAAGAATTTCGTCAAGCATGGATTTCCTACTTTGGATTTGACCAACGACGAATTGGCTAAATTGCATATCCGTCATTTGGTCGGTGGCAAGAGCGCATTGGCACAAAATGAATTGCTATATCGCTTTGAGTTTCCGGAACGTCCGGGTGCATTGATGCGTTTCTTGAACAGCATGGCGCCAAACTGGAATATCAGCCTGTTTCACTATCGCAATCATGGTGCGGATTACGGCCGGACTTTGGTTGGTTTACAGGTGCCTAAGAAAGAGATGAAAGCCTTCCGCGAGTTCTTAACTACGCTAGGTTATCGCCATTGGGATGAGAGCAATAATCCTGCTTACCAATTATTTTTAGGCTAAGCAGTTTAAAGCAACCTCATCCTACAAAACATGAACGCATCAGATAAAAACAATCAGCCAGAACAATCGCAACTCGGCAAACCGTCAAGCTACACGGCACATTACGATGCTTCGCTATTGTTCCCTATTCCACGTTTAAATAAACGACTTGAATTAGGACTGAGTGCCAGCACCCAATTGCCATTTTTTGGCATGGATATTTGGAACGCCTATGAAGTGTCCTGGCTGAATTTACGCGGCAAACCACAAGTGGCGATTGCCACCATCATGGCGCCGGCAGATTCACCTAACATTATCGAATCGAAATCATTTAAGCTTTACCTGAATTCCTACAACCAGACTAAATTGGCTGGCACCGAGGCTTTGCTAAGCTTGTTGCAGGCCGATCTGTCAGCTGGGTTTGGCGCACCGGTGCAGGTGACTTTGACTCTGCAAGAAAATTTTTCCAGTTTGAAAATGCAGGAACTCGATGGCCTTTTGCTGGATAGGTTAGATCTGGAAATCGACAGTTACACGCCGAATCCTTTGCTGCTCAAGGCCGACAGCCAGGTTGCGCCGGTGGAAGAAACCCTGGTCTCGCATTTACTTAAATCCAACTGCCTGGTCACCGGCCAGCCAGATTGGGGCAGCGTGCAAATTCATTACGTAGGCGCACCTATCGATCAAGAAAGTTTGCTGCGATATTTGATCGGATTTCGTGAGCACAATGAGTTTCATGAGCAATGCGTTGAACGAATCTTCATCGACTTGATGCAACAATGCAAACCCCAAAAGCTTTCAGTCTATGCACGCTACACCAGACGTGGCGGGCTAGACATCAACCCTTGGCGCAGCAATTTCAGCAGCGGACAAAAACCTTCAAATGCACGCTGCGCCAGACAATAATTTTCTTTTCACCTTCTACATCATGTCCTTATTTACTATTAAAAAAATCTCTCATTCGCTTTGCCTGCTCGCTGTATTAGCGGGTGCAACGTGCAGCAGCGTGGCACAGGAAGCGCAAATAGCAGCAGCGGCAGCGACCCCGTCCGCAGACACTCTCGCACCAGATGCGCCAGCAACTGCAAAACCTGGCTGGTGGAAACAGGCGACGACCAAAACGCTGGATATCTATAACAATGGTCAGCTGTCTATTTTGCTTTCTGGCTATGCCAGACACGGTCGCAATACTTACACCGCCGAACGCATCAAGGAGTTAAATGAACTGGCCTGGGGCTTGGGCTTCAGCAGCACGATCAGGGATAAGAAAGATAATGAAGAGTTGATCTATGGCTTGGCGATATCTGATTCACATTTCGCACCGCAATTGATGGCAGGCTATGCCTATCAATGGATGCGTCCTTTGGGCGACCGGTTTGAAGCGGGATTTGGCGTCTCTGGTTTGCTGATAAGCAGAACGGATTATTTTCGCGGTCTGCCTTTTCCCGGCGTTTTACCGGTAGCCTCGATCGGTACCCGCAGTACGAAATTAATGGCCGGTTACATACCCCGTGTTTCACGTCACAAGGGTAACGGTGACGTATTATTGATATTCCTGCGCATAGACCTGAATTAAAGCCGAAATAATTGTCAATTTAAGCTCAATTAAAGTTGTGAGCTGCCTTCGCTTCGGTTACAGTACTCCTCACCTTTAATCGAAGCGTTAGCAATTATTGTTGTGAACTCACTACCTCAGATCTCTTCCCACGAAACCCTTCGCGTCCAATCCGACGCAGATTGGCAAGCGACCTTATCGACGCAGGTTCAAGATGCCATTTTCCTATTTCTGAATGGACAAATGGCTTACTCGAATTCACTGGGCTTGCAACTTCTAGGTGCGAAAAATCAAGCGCTCATTTCTGCCATGCCAGTTGAATCGTTTTTCCCTGATTTCAATTCTGCTCAGGGCACATTGCGTTCGAATGATATTAACGGGAAAAATTCTGCAGCGTCTGCGCAACTGTGTGACTGCAAGACCTTAGACGGAAAACTTATCGCAGTCGAGATTCGAACCAGCTCGTTTTTGCATCAATCACAAGTTGCTTTACAACTGACAGTACGCGATCTCAGCAAAGCACCGCTGGCAAGCGCAAATTCAAAATTTGCCAAGACAGATAAACCATTCATACTCCGGCAAGCGCCAAGTCGCATGCAAGAGGCGCTGCATCACGAGAAAGAAATTCTCGAAATGATTGCGCTCGACAAACCCTTGGCGCACATACTTGAAGATGTATGCGACAGGATGGAGCGCTTATTGGACAATGGCTCCCTGTGTACCATCATGCTGCTTGATGCTGCTACTCAAGTTCTTTCTTTAGCTGCCGCCCCATCACTCCCTGCTGAGTTTTGTAAAGAGTTCGAAAGCGTGCCGGTAGGATTGCAAGCGGGATCGTCCGGCGCTGCCATCCACAATATGCAGATCACGATAGTTGACAACATAGCCGCCAGCGTTTTATGGAAGAAGAAAGGCGCAAGTGTACTTAAGCATGGTTTGAATTCTTGCTGGTCATTGCCGATTAAAACCGCGTTCAATGCGGTGCTCGGCACAGTTGATGTGTATCACCCCTTGCACCGTTCTCCAAGTGAAGATGAACAAGCACTGATTATCGATGCGATGGATCTGATCGCATTGGCAATCGACAAAAAAAATATGGAGCAGAGCCTGGAGCGCAGCGAGGAACGCTATCGCTCGGTGGTCACTAATCTGACCGAAGGCATTATGGTACTCGGGCCACTGGGGAAAATTCTCACCTGCAATCCAAGTGCTCAGCGGATACTCAAAATCAAAGACCTCACGATGATAGGCCGCCGCCATCGTTATTTTGAGCGCATTATTGGCGAGGACGGTTCCGAAATTATTCTCGGTGACGACCCGGCATCGAGCGTTTTCCGCACCGGCACTGCCATCGTCAATTTGTCGATAGGCGTCGAGTTACGCGACCATACGGTGGCCTGGTTATTAGTCAATGTATTGCCAATTACTGACCATAGCAGCGGCACCGTCAGTGCGGTTCTGATCTCGTTCACTGATACGACGGCGTTTAGAGAGACGCAAAGGCAACTCAATTATGTGGCCACCCACGATGCCTTAACTGGCTTACCAAACCGCCACCAATTACACCAGCGCCTGACACATGCATTGTCTAGCGCGCAAGGAAACAAAGTTGCGGTCATTTTTCTCGATCTTGATCGCTTTAAAAACGTCAATGACACGGCCGGTCATGCTGCCGGTGATAGCTTGTTACGCGACGTTGCGACCAGGCTGAACTCTTGCATACGCACCTCTGACATGCTGGCACGCTTGGGCGGCGATGAATTCGTCATCGTGGCGGAATCCTTTGATAGCGCGCAACAACTGAAAGAATTGGCAGAACGGGTACTGGCGCGAATGCGCGAGCCATTTTCGATTGATGGTAATGAATATCACCTCGGCACTTCCATCGGCATCAGCGTGTTTCCGCATGATGCTAGTGATGGCCCCACCTTATTGCGTTGCGCAGATTCTGCGATGTATCTGGCCAAAGAATCTGGCCGTAACAATTATCAATTTTTTACTACCGAACTGAATGTGCGGGCGCAATACCGCTATACATTAGAGCGCAACTTACGCCGTGCACTGGTTGACCAAGAATTCCTGGTCTTCTATCAGCCCAAAGTCTGCCTGCGTACTTCCCGTATCGTCGGCGCCGAGGCGCTGATACGTTGGCAGACACCTGATGCCGACTTAATTCCACCGAATGAATTCATTCCAATTTCTGAGGAAATAGGCTTAATTTTGCCGATAGGCCGTTGGGTGCTGGAGCAAGCCTGCAGACAGGCAAAGTTATGGCGCGAACAATTCGTCAGCGATTTAGTCATCAGCGTAAACATCTCGCCTAAGCAATTTCAAGATCCGAATTTGCCGAAATTTATTAAGCAGATATTGGAAGACAACGAATTACCAGGCGCGGCCCTGCAACTTGAAATTACCGAAGGATTATTGATGGGCGAAGTCGAGCTACTTCTGCCCTTATTTCAATCGATCAAAAAGTTAGGTGTCAGCATTTCTCTCGATGATTTTGGCACCGGCTTCTCATCTTTATCTTATCTGCAACGTTTTCCTATTGATAATCTAAAAATTGACCGCTCTTTCATTAGCGCTATTCCAGGTAATCAAGACTCTGTGACATTGACCCATGCGATTATTGCGATGGCGAATGCCTTGGGCATGAGTGTCACGGCTGAAGGTGTTGAGCAGAGCGAACAATTATCGTTTCTGAAAGAATCTGGCTGTCAGGAAATACAAGGGTTTTATTTTAGCAAGCCTTTGTCTGTGATTGACTTTGAAGCTTTACTTGAAAATCGCGCAAAATAGAGATGTATGCATAGCAGGAGAAACAAGCCTATAATTTGGTCGTTGCGTTTTTTGAACAGCGCACTCTCCGGCATCACCATTGCTCTAGCATCATGACGAATATCGCGAAAATATTACCCCTAGCCAATGTCCTTCTGGATCTTGAAGTTTCCAGCAAAAAACGTGCGTTTGAACAAGCCGGTCTGTTATTTGAAAATAACTGCAGCATTGCCCGTTCCACGGTATCAGACAATCTTTTTGCCCGTGAGCGTCTGGGCTCCACCGGACTTGGACACGGCGTTGCGGTACCGCACGGCCGTATCAAGGGATTAAAAGCGCCGATTGCGGCATTTGTGCGACTAGCAGAAGCTATCCCCTTTGAATCGCCAGATGGACAGCCCGTTACGATATTGATTTTTTTGCTGATGCCTGATCACGTGACTCAGCAACATCTGGAAATTCTTTCTGAAATCGCTGAGATGCTATCAAATGAAGCTTTTCGTGAGACACTCAATACTGAAACTGATGCAGCAATTATTTACGAAAAAATTATAAGCTGGCAACCCAATTTACAATCGATCTCTTGATGCCAAAGGTTCGCAAGGATCAAGATCGACAGCTGCTTTGATTTCTATTGATACTCTGCTGATTCTTTGTTTGTTGTCTCGCATTTCGCTAAGCCGCCACCATGCCAATATTGACAGAACTCACCATACAAAAAATCTACGATGACAATCGAGATACACTGCAATTAGGTTGGTTCGCCGGATTCTCTGGCGCTGAAAAACAAATCACTGGCGATGCCACTTCTTCCGCCGATCAGGTCGGTCACTTAAACCTAATCCACCCTGGCCGCATCCAGGTTTTAGGCCATCAGGAACTCAATTACTATCATCGGCTTTCGCCCATCTCGCGCGGCAACTTGTTCAAAGAATTGGTTGCCGGTGATCCGCCTGCCCTGATTATTTCGCAGGGCTTGGAATCACCACCCGACTTTCTGACTAATTGCGACGACAAGAATATTCCCTTGTTTTCCACGCCCTTGCCTGCGGCGCAAGTCATCGATTTTTTGCGTGTGTATTTATCGAAAAAACTCGCCCAGCGTGTCACTATGCATGGCGTTTTTATGGACGTTTTGGGCGTTGGTGTGCTGATCACCGGTGAATCTGGTCTAGGTAAAAGCGAACTCGGCTTGGAACTGATCTCGCGCAGCCATGGCCTGGTCGCCGATGATGCGGTTGAGTTTTCCCGCATTGCGCCAAACATGATAGAAGGCCGCTGTCCAGAATTATTGCAAAACTTACTCGAAGTACGGGGGCTAGGCTTACTCGATATCCGGGCCATTTTTGGCGAAACCGCGGTACGTCGCAAAATGCGTCTGAAATTAATTGTGCATCTAGTCAAACGAAGCACACTGGAAGAAAACTACGAACGCCTGCCTATCGATTCCCAAACCGAAGAGGTCTTGGGCTTGCCTATCAAAAAAGTAGTCATCCCGGTTGCCGCTGGCCGCAACATTGCGGTTTTGCTGGAG
The DNA here is from genome assembly GCA_040390685.1 of Pseudomonadota bacterium. Taxonomy (GTDB): domain Bacteria; phylum Pseudomonadota; class Gammaproteobacteria; order Burkholderiales; family Burkholderiaceae_D; genus Undibacterium. Next base: position 6,956 of record JAZJYB010000159.1, read on the forward strand.
GCGGCAGTACGCAACACCATACTGCAACTACGTGGCATTAATACACTTGATGATTTCATGGAAAAACAACGCCGGGCAATGAACGACGATAACGAGTAAACTTAAGTCTCAGCCAAGCTCACAATTAAGGGCACATCTAAGCTATCACTTCACCGCGCTTCACACTTTTGATCACACTTTTTATTCCATGCGCATCCTACTCATCTCAGGTATTTCAGGTTCTGGCAAATCAGTTGCACTCAATGTATTGGAGGATGCAGGATTTTATTGTGTCGATAATCTCCCCCCGAGTTTATTGCCCGAACTAGTTCATACCTTGATCGCGGAAGGCATACAATCAGCCGCCATGGCGATCGATTCGCGTAGTGCACATTTGCTGACCAGTGTTCCCGAGACCGTAGAAACCTTGAAACAGCAAGGTCACGAAGTGACCGTATTATTTCTCACCGCCAGCACAGAATCTCTAGTTGCGCGCTTCTCAGAAACACGTCGCAGCCACCCTTTATCGCATCGCCTGCAAAAAATCCTGCCTACGGACGAACGACTGAGCCTGACAGAGTGCATACAAGAAGAGCGCGAGATGCTGTCCACACTGCAAACCCTGGCGCACGTAATTGACACCTCCAACCTCAGCGCCAATACCTTGCGCGCCTGGGTAAAGGACATGATTCGTATCAGCCACTCACCTTTGACGCTGATGTTTGAATCTTTCGCATTTAAGGTAGGTGTACCGCTAGACACCGACTTCGTGTTTGATGTCCGCATGCTTCCTAACCCATACTACGATCTCGGCCTACGCCCACTCACAGGGCAAGATGCACCGGTGATCATTTACCTCGACCAACAGGCAATGGCGCAAGACCTGTATGAAGACATACGAAATTTCATAGCGAAATGGCTGCCCTCTTTCAAGCACGACAATCGCAGCTATTTAACCGTGGGAATAGGTTGCACCGGAGGCCAGCATCGTTCGGTCTACATGGTAGAAAAACTGGCGGAATATTTCAAGAATTCAGAACAGGTCTTGGTGCGCCATCGACGTTTGATGTAAGAATTGGACAAGCTTGCCGGGAATGTCCAATTTTTTTATTACATCATCACCACTCTACGCATCTTATTCGCGACAAATGACAGACACTCTACTGTCAGCGCTACACATACCAGCAATGCGATCGCTATCGAAGTAACCCCTACCGCTTCACCCTTGAGTACATGATTCATCATCAATGATTGGGCAATCGACGGCATCCATTGAAACCAGGCAGGTTCGCGCCCGGTGTTGAGCGACATCATCATCGGTGCCATGGTGATCACCATGCTTAAAATCTGGTTGCGCACCTGTGCCTCTTTAAAACTCTTGCAGGTCAGAGAAATGGCGACCTGCACCGCCGAGATGGCGGCAGCCAATGGCAGTAACACGAACAGAAAATTGACGGCATCAGTAGCGCCAAACTGAAACTCGGCGCGCAGTGCATCATTGCGCACTAGCCATTGCGATGGGAAGAAACTCAGTACAGTAAGCAACGCGACCAGCATACTAATCGTTGCCACCGCGCCCCATTTCCCGACCGCGAGTTGCCATCCATTGACCGGATTCATCATCAAAGGCTCGAGCGAACCGCGCTCACGTTCGCCGGCAGTAGTGTCGATGGCTGCGAACATACCGCCAATGACGATAGCCATAATCAGGGCAAACGGCAACATGCCGGTGACGGTGACTTTACGCTCATCCGCTCGATTTAGATGATGTTCTTTGATATCGACCAATTGCAGAATTTCTGGCGCAACGCCGCGCATCATCAAGCCCATCACTGCGGCCTCCTGGGTGTAGTTATCCAGCAGCTTCTTTAACGGACGCAAGCCAAATTCTGCCTGCTGATTGGAGGTGTCGAAAACAATTTCCAGCGACACTTTTTTCGCATGTGATAAATTCTCTTCAAACTTTTCCGGCACCAGCAAGACTGGTTGCAACAATTCTTTACTGCGTAATTTTTCTTCGTAGTCTTTTGGAGCATCCTTAATCTGATAGCCCTGACGCAAGATGAAATTTTCTAGCCTCGGCGCCTGTTTGATGTTGACCGCCAGCACCGTGCGTTTATCTTCCTGCGCCTCGACCTGCGACATGACTTCAGAAAAAATCACCAGCAGCAAAGGCACAAATAGCAGGGCGCTGAACAGTACCGTCATCAAGGTACGGCGGTCACGCATGGAATCGGTCAACTCTTTGCGAAATATCGCGAAAATGGCATTCATCAATTCACTCCTGGTGTTGTTGCTGCGGACGTCTGTAAAAATGCCAGCTTGACGAAAGCGTCTTCAAAATCTACTACGCCGGCTTGTTGCAACAACTGATCTACCGTGCCACTGGCTACGGTCTTGCCACGTGCGACGATCACCACTGAGTCACACAGGCGCTCGACTTCTTGCATGATGTGGGTAGAAAAAATGATGCACTTCCCTCCCCCTTCGGCAGAGCGCAACCAACGCAAAAATTCTCGCAAAGCACGCGTCGCCACTACGTCCAGGCCGTTGGTCGGTTCATCGAGGATGATATTTTTTGGGTCGTGGATCAGGGCTCGTGCCAGCGCGACCTTCATGCGCTCGCCCTGGCTAAAACCATCAGTGCGTCGGTCAAGCAAAGCTGTCATGCCGAGCCAATGCGCGAGTTGATTGCAACGTTGTTCAATCGCACCGGCTTCCATGCCATGCAGGCTGCCATAGTATTGTATGTTTTCGCGCGCTGTAAGCCTCGGATACAAGCCTCTGGCATCAGACAAAATCCCCATGCGAGCTTGTGACGCCTGCTGGCCAGGAGCGACGATGACGTCATCCACCGTGATCACACCTTTATCTGGCGCAAGTAAGGATGCCACCATGCGCAGGCTGGTCGTTTTGCCGGCACCATTCGCGCCCAGCAAGCCGAGGATGGCACCATCAACGGCGGTGAAGCTGATGCCATCGACGGCCTTGACGGTTTCTTTCTTGCGTTTGCCAAAAGCCAGATTCAATGCATAACTCGGCTTGCCCAAGCTGACGAATTCTTTATGCAGGTCGGCGACATTGATCATGGTTTTACTCCGTTTTTTTCTTGTAATGCGGCATTCACAGGAACCGGTGCCTGCCATGCCAGCGGCCGTGGGATTTGCCGCACACATGTCGTGTCGAGTTTGCTCGCTTCGGCATCGTCTTTGGCATTCACGTAGCGATACAGCACATCACGGATGCAACCATGCGCCAGCAAGCCATGTCCGGCATTCGCTACACTTATATGCGTGGCCTTGGCACCGAGCGCCTTGGCTACCGCCGCAGCATGTCTGGTTGGCGTCACAGGATCTATGCCACCACTGAGCAAAAGCACTGGTGCAATGCTGATTGGAATCTCAAAAAATTCCGTAGGAATACTGGCGCGCGGCCATTTTTCGCAAACCTTGTTGTACATATTACTGGTCATCATTTCAAAGTCATCTCTTGGCGTAATCGTGATTGCCCGCGCAAAAGCTTCGCCACACCAGACCGAGAAATGCATGCCGTAAGCGATAGCGCCTGGCCCGACTAAACTAAGGGCGCCACTCAGCGTGACGAGTGGCTCAAAATGAGCTTGTTCGGCTTGGCTTATCACATACGGCAGCGCGGCAGTTGTCGATGCTGAGTACAAGGTCTTGTGTACCAGACCGATCAATGAATCACGTGTCATTGGAACGTTTAATTGCGTCATCAAACGTGGATGTTTCACTTCGATCTTTTGCGGCATGCTAGCTAGCAGTTTTTTCCAGCGCACTGCCAGATCGGGATAGCTTTTATTGCACAGAGTGTCTTTGGCACAATCGGCAAACACGCCGTCCAGGGCCAATTGCGCATCGGCAGCAGGCAAGCGCATATCCGGCGGCGCTATGCCATCCAGAATCAGCCGTCTTACTGAAGTAGGAAATTGGCGCAGGTACTCTAGTCCGGCACGCGTGCCATACGATGCGCCAACCAGATTGATGGCGCTATAGCCCAACTCTTTTCTTACCGCTTCCAGATCCTGCACCGCAATGCTGGTGCTGAAATATTGCAATTCACCATAGGATAGGGCTTGCAGATTTTTCATGCAGGCATCGGTCATCTTGAGCATGGTCTCATTGTCGATCATCTCACTGTTATTTTCGAGTTCAGGACAATGTAGCGGCGCGCTACGTCCGGTGCCGCGTTGGTCGACAAAAACCAGGTCACGGCGGCGGTTCAATCTGCCAAATACGGCCTGGCCAAAACCCGCCAGCTCAATCGCACTTTGCCCGGGCCCGCCGGCGAGCAGGAATACCGCATCCTTTAATTTATTCCGGTCTTGCGAGGGAACAACGACATAATGGATGGCTATCTTTTTACCATCGGCTTGCGCCGGATTGAGTGGTCGCTGGATTTGCCCGCATTGCACTTCTTGAGGGAAATCTGGCAAGCGACATGGCTTAGTCGCGGCATGCGCAAACGCGGGCATGGCGATTGCCAACACGCCTAAGCCTCGCAGTAATATTGGTAGAGCCAAAACGTTCTCCTACAGATTTTTGGTTGACAAAGAATTGCAAAAACAGCAGTGTATAGCGCGCATTGGGCAGTGAGAGATTCTGCGACAAAATTCAGTTTAAGCGGATGAATCCACCTTAATTCAGGATGAAGCTAAATTAGCCAAGATCAAATCTGCACGACCAGTGAAAGCAACAGGCTTTTGACTGGTGCCGGTAGCGGTGCCAGCATCAACTTTGACATATCGAACCAGGCGTAACGCGCTTCAGCAATCATGTTGCTACGCTGTGACAGGTGCACCAGCACGGGCGTGATGTGCAGTTTAAAATGGGTAAATACATGGGTAAATTCTGGCAGAGAATCAAGTGTTGAAAATTCACCAAACCGCTGGACGAGTTGCATAATTTCTGCATCTGCATCTGCGTCCGCTGGCGCACTTGCAACCGGCCGCTCTCGCATTCCATCAACTTCAGGCAAAGAAAGCAAGCCTCCCCAAATTCCGCTGTCAGGCCTTTGTTCCAATAAAACCTGGTCTTCATGCAGCAACACCAGCATGGTGGCGTATTTCTCTTTTGCCTTCTTCTTCGGTTTTTTTGCCGGCAACTCTGCGGTCAGTTTTTGAGCCGACGCTACACAGCGCATCAGCAAGGGGCAACGCTGGCATGCCGGGCTGCTACGGGTGCACAAAGTGGCGCCAAGATCCATCAAACCTTGAGTATACGATGCTATCTCATTTTCTGGCAACAGCGCTCGTGCCCTGAGCCACATCGCGTCTTCGACTGGCTTCGCGCCGGGATAACCATGGATGCCAAACACGCGGGCAAATACTCGCTTGACATTGCCATCGAGAATAGCCGCTATAGTGCCATACGAAAAAGCCGAGATGGCTGCTGCGGTTGAGCGGCCTATGCCAGGCAATTGCTCTAGCAGTATCGGGTCAGCCGGAAAACGACCATCGTATTGCTCAACAATGCGCTTCGCACACGCATGCAAATTACGTGCGCGCGTGTAGTAGCCAAGCCCACTCCAATGTCCCATGACCTGTTCGGATGGCGCTGCAGCTAATGCGAACACGGTAGGAAAACTTTGCAGGAAACGCTGGTAGTAAGGGATGACCGCACTGACCTGTGTTTGCTGCAACATGATCTCAGAGAGCCAAACCTGATACGCGTCCGTGGTCTGCTGCCAAGGCAAAGCATGCCGGCCATGCTGTTTTTGCCACTGGATGACATCAGCAGAAAATCCAGGATCGACATATTCTTGAGCCAGTAAATCCGCCCTGCTGTCTTTGCTTGTGATAAGCCGCTTCATTTACTATTCTTCATTCATTATTTTTCCGAATTGCTGCAAAACTCTGGGAGACTGTCGACGTGCGCTCTATAAGCGGACTAGATAAAAAAAGCAGCCGCTATGGCTGCTCTCTTGGTGCCTCAAACGCATTGTGATAAAAATACCTTAATGTTCCGTCAGCTGCGCAGCCAGGGCATTTTTCATATTCTGCTCCAATCCAGCCAGAGCATTTTTTTGCGCATCAATCACGGCTTGCATCGCATCGAAGGTCGCAATTTTTTCTTCCAGACTATCCGTGGCAACATGGATACGCTGGATCGATTGCATGCGATTTTTTAGCTGATTCTTGTGCTCACGGATTTGCGCTTCCAATGGTGCCATCACGACTTTTTGCCAGGCTTCGACATCCCGGTTGGCTTGCAAAAAACTGTGCTTCACACGGGCGACTATGGAATCAAAAAACTTTTGCATCAACACCACGCGCGACGTGGTTAGCAAGGTGACGGTGCCAAACTGTTTAAGAAATACCGCCTCGATCATGCTTATTTCCTTGAGATATTTTTCCAGAGAAAATCCCATCGGCACAGTCAAAGCCAAGCCATGCTCAGTTGAAAATTTTCTGTACATGATGGTCATCATTTCCGAAATTTCATCTGTTTTTCTATTCGACACCAATAAATTCAATTTTATTTGTGAAAAAAAGGTTTTAACCGCATCAGTCAAGCCCGAAGAGAATCTACTTTTCTCCATCGCCTCTCTTGATTTCCGGATCTCTTCGCGCAAAATATCCATGCCAAGCGTGGTATACACTTCCATCGACAGTCTAGTAAAAACTGCCCTGGTTCCTTGCATCTTGATCAAACTTTCGTCGAATTCTTTGCGCTCTGCATCAACCCGTTTCATCATGTGTTCAATCACATTTTGATTCTTGCCGCGCAAGCCCTTAAATTCCATCATTTGTTCAATGACGTTGCGGCTTCGCGATGCGATGACGGCGCGCTGGGCGGCGGTGATTTCATTGATGTCGTTGGCAAGTTGGGCGCGGATAATCTCCTGCTTGGAAGGAATCAACTCCTTGGACAATGCGTATTCCAATGCAGGCAAACGGCTCTTGGCAAGTAGCGCGCCATCTTTATGAATCTTGGCGACCAGACCTTTTTGTGCTGAAACAGGAAACACCTGCTTTGCATCTATCGACAGATTATGCGCAACAGTTTCGATTTGATGCTTAATTTGATGTTCTATCTCTTCCGGGCTGCGTAATTCATCCCACATACTGTCAATTTTATTCAGTACGGCCAAACGCCCCGGGCCGCCACCAATATGATTGCGCCATACCTCAATATCACTCTTGGTGACGCCAGTATCCGCCGCCAAAATAAACAAAACCGCATGGGCATTCGGTATCAAGTTAAGCGTCAGTTCAGGTTCGGTACCGATCGCATTCAGGCCCGGCGTGTCAACAATGATCAGGCCTTCTTTTAATAATGGATGCGGAAAATTAACAATGGCATGACGCCATTGCGAGATTTCTACCAAGCCATTTTCATCGACTTCCAACGCAGCATCAGGATCGTCTTCATCAAATAAACCATACGATTTCGCGACTTCTTTAGTGACTTGCTTGGTTAAACTCACTTGCTTAAAAGCTTCCAGCATCCCATCGCCAGACTCAATATCCAGCGGCAGCACGGTCCAGACCTGATGCTGACCTTTGTAGTCGGTAGTGGATTGCGCCTCACTGCGCGTTTCAATTGGAAGTAGACGAATACATGGAGGAATGCTCTCGTCATACAGGAGTTCAGTCGGGCACATCGTGGTGCGACCGGCGGACGAAGGCAAAATTCGCTGGCCATAATCGGCAAAAAAAATCGCGTTAATGAGTTCAGATTTACCACGTGAAAACTCGGCAACGAAGGCTATCGTCAGCTTGTCATCGACCAATCTTTCCAACAAGCGGGAAATACGGTGGTCAATATCAGGATCTGCTAAGTCTGAGCCTTTCACCCATGTGCGATATTGTTCGAGTGCGCTTAACACCCCTTTGCGCCATCCGCTGAATTCCTGGAATTTTTGAACCAGATTGCTCATATTGCCCTCAGTTTATTTTTTCTCATTATGGACGATTCAATTCGCATAATTCACTTCGCACGATACGACACGCACGATTCACTGCGCACTATTCAGTATCTAATTTTGCAGAATCTAACATTGTGTCTTATTTTTGGCAATTTACGCAGTAAAAAGTGCTGCGTTGGCCTTGCTTAATTTGTCTGATCGGCGCTCCGCAGACTTTGCAAGGCATGCCAGTGCGATCATATACGAAATATGACTGCTGGAAATATCCAGATTGTCCGTTTACCGCCACGAAATCGCGCAAACTGCTGCCGCCTTGAACAATTGCAGCCGCTAAGGTTTCCCGAATCGACTCCACCAACAAGGTATATCGCGCCAAGCTAATGCGGTCGGCCGCGATTTTTGGATTAATACCTGCCTTGAACAGGCTCTCAGAAGCGTAAATATTCCCCACTCCAACCACAATATCGCCCGCCAGCAGTACCTGTTTAATGGCTGAATGACGCTGCCTGGATTGCTGATGTAGCAATTTTGCATCGAATTTATCCTCCAGTGGCTCCACCCCCAAACGGCTCAGCAAAAGGTGGTGATCGACCGGGCCATCAGCAAGCGGGTGCCATAAAACCGCGCCGAATCGTCGTGGATCATTCATGCGCAACAATTGGACACCGACCACAATATCGATATGATCATGTTTGCCGGCTGGCGTTTGCGCAGGCAAGATGCGTAAATGACCTGACATCCCCAAATGAATTAATACAGTGCCATGGGCAAAATTAATCAACAGATATTTGCCACGGCGCCCTATAGATAATATTTTCTGCCCGCGCAATAACTTAGGTAAATCCTTAGGAAAAGGCCAGCGCAAACCACTACGCCGCAGTATCACGTCGGTCACTTGTTGGTTTTTTAAATGCGGGGCAACGCCCTGCCGGGTGACTTCAACTTCTGGTAATTCAGGCATATTTTTATTAAATGTAAATTGAAACTTGACGCGCGGGGAAATGGTCGAAGCTAGCACGCTCTCGACTGTTCAGCGTAAAATCTCTCCAATGATCCAATCAGGAACCTGTTTTGAAAAATAATTTCAGCATTATTACATCAAAAATAACAAGTCTTAGATGGCTGTCATCTGTCGCATGGTTTAACTCTGCGTTAGCTGCCACTATTTTGGCGGGCTGCGCGCATTTGCCATCATTTTCCGAACATGGCAAAGATGAAATACAAGAATCGCAACAGGCAACCCAGCTGGCATTAGCCGAAGAAAAAAGCCTGGCCGATGCTGGCATGCCCCCACCCGAAGACAAACTACCCCCGGTCAAGTTGACTGAAGAAATCCTGTATAAATTGCTCACTTCGGAAATCGCTTTTCAGCGTGGCAATTGGCAAGCGGCCTACGTTACTATCTTAGGCGTGGCACAACAAACCAGAGATCCTCGTCTCGCAAGACGGGCTGCTGAGATCGCACTTTCAGCGAAACAAGCGGCGGAGTCGATTTCGGCAATCAGGCTCTGGCGTGAACTTGCCCCCGAGTCGAATGAGGCGAATCAGTATTATCTTGGCTTCATGGTCATGAATAATAATCTTACTGAAGTGCTGCAAGTATTTAGCCGCAAACTTAAGAATTCCGAGAGCAAGCAACACGCGACGATTATGCTGCAAGCCCAACGTGTGCTGTCGCGTGCCCGTGATAAAAAAGCTGCATTTGACACTTTAGAAGAACTTCTCGCTCCGTATAGCGCCACAGCTGATGCGCATCTCGCCTTGGCACAAGGCGCCTACAGTTACGGCGATAATGAGCGGGCGATTGCGGAAGCCAAAGCCACTTTACGGATTAAACCGGACTCGCAATTGGCTATTTTAACCATTGCGCAAGCCTCAAATAAAGTCGATGCGGCCAAAGAAATGGAAATTTTTCTTGCGTCTAATCCGGCTTCCCGCGACGTGCGCCTTGCCTACGCCAGCATGCTCATCGAATTGAAGCAACTCGACAAAGCCAGACAGCAGTTTGAACAATTATTACGCGACAAGCCGGAAGATGTGTCGACGTTATACACGCTAGGCGCATTGGCAATGGACGCCAATCAATACAAACTGGCTGAGAAGTATTTTCTATCCTATCTCGCTGGCTTGGAAGCTAATCCCGCTGAAGAAAGAGATCCAACTTCAGCCCTGATCAATCTGGCACAAATCGCACTCGAATTTAAAAATAATCAGGCAGCGATGGATTGGCTCGCCAAAGTCGAATCCTATGATGGGAAAAATACCGTTTGGCTGAATGTGCAGATTCGTCGCGCGCAATTGCTTGCCATGGAAGGTAAATTGTCCGAGGCACGACGCTTTTTACAAGAAATAAAAACCCACAATGAGGCAGAAGAAATTCAGATAATTCAGGCAGAGGTTCAGCTATTGAGGAGCGCGAAACAAAGCCAGCAAGCGATGGCAGTCATGGAAGCTGCGATTAAACACCATGCCAAAAATCCCGAATTATTGTACGACTACGCACTACTTGCAGAGTCACAAGAAAAGCTCACTGAGATGGAGGTCACACTCAGACTGGTGATTGACCTGGCACCAGATAACCAACATGCCTACAACGCATTAGGTTATTCCTATGCAGACCGAAATATCCACCTAGATGAAGCCCTGAGTTTGATTGAAAAAGCGCTCAAATTAGCACCTGACGACCCCTTCATTCTCGATAGTTACGGCTGGGTCCAGTTTCGCCTTGCCAAGCTTGAAGAAGCCGAACAAGCACTGCGACGCGCCTATCAATTACGTCCAGACCCCGAGATCGCAATTCATCTTGGCGAGGTGCTCTGGACCGCTGGCAAGAAGGATGAAGCCCGACAATTCTGGAGAGAAGTCAACAACAAGTATCCAGAAAATCAAACGCTGAAAAGCACCTTGGCAAGATTAAATGGCAAGCTTTAAGCGCTAAACTCTAAGCCAGCCACCATTGCGCACCTATGAATAAAATATTTACAGCCACACCACATTCTCTCGTTCGATTTTTTTTCTGTAGCATTGCCATCCTGATCGGGCAATTATTATCCGGCTGCACCAGCATGGCGACTAAAGATGTTCCTACCACCAGTACCGTGCCTTTCCGATATCAAGATAATTTGTTCATCGCCGGCAGAATCAATATCCAATATCAACAAGACATGGAGGCAAAAAGCGTATCCGGCACGTTCGAATGGCTGCAAACTGAATCTGAAACGACCATCACCTTGCTCTCGCCCTTAGGTCAAACCATTGCAGTGGTCACACAAAATGCTTTCGGTGCCACTTTGCAGCAAGCAAACGAGCCCGTGCGCAGCGCTGATGATTTAGATGCACTACTCAGCGATACCCTGGGCTGGCCTCTGCCTATGACTAGCATGCGAAATTGGCTGCAAGGCTATGCCATAAATCAACAAGGGCAGCGCGCGGCAATCGCGGCGCAAGATAGCCGACCAATGCTAGCTGATGGCTGGCAATTGCACTTCGTCAGCTGGCAGCAGGAAGCGGAACAAATTTATCCCAAACGGATAGACCTGCAACGCCACACAACAGAAGCTGGCGAAGTAAAATTGCGGATTGTGATAGTTGAGCGGAAAAACCCATGAGCGCGACACACTTACATTGTTTAGCGCCAGCCAAACTCAATCTTTTTCTGCATATAACTGGCCGCAGGCCGGATGGATACCATTTGCTGCAGAGCGCCTTCCAATTGATAGACCGCTGCGATACATTGGATGTGCAAATCCGCGAAGACGAGATAGTCCGGCGCACCAACGATATCTCAGGCGTGGCCGAACAGGACGACCTCATCATCCGTGCCGCCAATTTGTTGCAAAGTCATACCAAGAGTCGTTTCGGTGCCGATCTCACATTGCAAAAAATACTCCCCATGGGCGGCGGTGTAGGTGGCGGATCATCCGATGCTGCCACTACACTAATCGCACTGAATCACTTGTGGGAATGTGGCTTGAAGCGCCAGGAACTGATGGAATTAGGTTTGCGACTGGGCGCCGACGTTCCCTTTTTCTTGTTCGGATGCAATGCGTTCGCTGAAGGCGTAGGTGAAAAACTGCAGGCTATAGAAACGCCAGATGCCTGGTTTGTTGTGATAGAACCTGGGGTGCAAGTTCCGACTGCGGCAATTTTTTCGGCAAAAGAGTTGACACGAGACACGAAACCAATCAGAATAACGGACTTTTCCAGTAGTGCAAAAACACACTGGAAAAACGATCTGCAAACAGTTGCATGCTCGCTCTACCCTGAAGTTGAAAAAGCTATCGATTGGCTAAAAACTTTTGGTGATGCGCGGATGACGGGATCGGGAGCTTGTGTTTTTTGTGCCTTTCCAGACGAAAATGTCGCTGATTTGGTATTAAAGCAAGTGCCTGATTGCTGGAAATCCTGGAAAGCAAAAGCGCTGAGCAAACACCCGATGTCTCATTTGGTGCAGTCGTAAAAGAATTTGGTTTGATGCCGATTTAAAGCTAAAATAGCTGACAATTGTAAGCATGAAACATCGAGTTGAGTAGGGGAGTCGCCAAGTTGGTTAAGGCACCGGATTTTGATTCCGGCATCCGAAGGTTCGAGTCCTTCCTCCCCTGCCATTAATATCAAGCCGCCGCATACAATATGATGCGGCGGCTTTTCAGTTTTAGCGCCCCTTAACTTATAGTCAACAGGTGATCTCATGGTACGCATTAATGACAACATGATGGTCTTTACTGGCAATGCCAACCCTGCTCTGGCTGCCGGTGTAGCCAAACAGTTAGGCATCCCGCTCGGTAAAGTCGATGTATCGAAATTCTCTGACGGCGAAGTCATGGTCGAGATCAACGAAAACGTCCGCGGTAAAGACGTCTTCGTATTGCAATCGACTTGCGCCCCGACCAACGACAATCTGATGGAAATCATGTTGATGGTCGATGCCCTAAAACGCGCATCTGCTGGCCGCATCACTGCCGCTATCCCGTATTTTGGTTATGCCAGACAAGATCGTCGTCCGCGTTCTGCACGTGTCGCGATTTCTGCCAAGGTCGTGGCGAATATGCTGGAAGAAGCTGGCGTTGGTCGGGTTTTGATCATGGATTTGCATGCTGATCAGATTCAAGGTTTTTTTGATATTCCTGTGGATAATATTTACGCATCACCAATATTGTTAGGTGATTTGGTCTCCAAGAATTACGAAGATCTGTTAGTGGTTTCGCCTGACGTAGGCGGTGTGGTTCGTGCCCGTGCCTTAGCAAAACGTCTCGGTTGCGATCTCGCCATCATCGACAAACGCCGGCCAAAAGCCAATGTGTCAGAAGTCATGAACATCATCGGTGAAGTCGATGGCCGTAACTGCGTGATCATGGATGACATGGTTGACACTGCAGGAACGCTGACTAAAGCGGCTGAAGTATTGAAAGAACGCGGCGCCAAGAAAGTACTGGCCTATTGTACTCATGCTGTTTTATCTGGCCCGGCAATTGAACGCATTTCCAACTCGCCATTAGATGAGCTGGTCGTGACTGACACCATTCCACTGTCCGATGCTGCACGTGCATGCAAAAAGATTCGCCAGTTGTCGTGTGACAGCTTGCTGGCAGAGACCTTCCGCCGTATTACCAAGGGTGAATCTGTCATGTCCTTGTTTAGTGACTAATTAGTGACTAAGACGCACTTAGAATAAGTTTTATGGTCCTGCTGTTTTTTTAAGACAGTAGGATTTTTTTGAATCCCCTGGTCGCGGGGGATCAACACCGCAAAAGAGAACATTTTGTTCAAATTTGCAATTTTTGGAGTATTAAAATGAAAGTTATCGCATTTGCACGCAAAGAGCAGGGGACCGGAGCGAGCCGCCGCCTGCGTATTGCTGGCCAAACACCTGGCATCATCTACGGCGGCACAGCTGCTCCAGTATCCATCACACTGGATCACAATGCGCTGTACCATGCATTGAAAAAAGAAGCCTTCCACTCCTCCATTTTGGATATGGACGTTGATGGTAAAGTAGAAAAAGTTTTGTTACGTGATTTCCAGACTCACGCTTACAAACAATTAGTCTTGCACGCAGATTTCCAGCGCGTTGATCCAAACAAGAAAGTCCACGTTAAAGTGCCTTTGCACTTTGTAAACGCTGAATTGTCACCTGCAGTTAAATTGTCTGCAGCTGTTATCAGCCACGTACTAGTTGATTTGGACGTATCGTGCTTGCCTGCTGATTTGCCAGAGTTCATCACAGTTGACTTGTCGACCGTTGTCGCTGGTCAATCTGTTCACGTCTCTAGCCTGACATTCCCTAAAGGCGTTACGCCAGTTGTTCACGGTGATGACGCAACAGTTGCAATCGCTGTTGTACCTCGCGGTGCGATAGTCGCTGCTGAAGAAACAGTCGTAGTCGCAGCGAAGTAATCATCGCTGCAGTTTTAAAAAGCCGCCTTCGGGCGGCTTTTTTTATGTTGCGCATGTCTTCTTCCAGTAGATCAAACAATCGCGACCGATTAGCGCAGGCCCAGCCATAATCCTATAGGGACAAACAGTAAGGCAGCCAGATTGCCGAGTAAAACGATAGACGCCACTTTATCGGGCTCTTGCTGATACTGCTCAGCTACCATATACGAGAATACTGCTGGCGGAAGCGCTGCAAATAGATACATCTGGCCACGCTGCGCAATGGTTAAAGGCAGTACGAGATCTAGCAAAGCCGCTATGATCAAACCAGATAGTGGACAGACGATTGCACCCACCACGCCGATACGCCAACTGGAAAAATTAATATCCAGTAGCCGCACGCCAAGTGCAAACAGCATCAGGGGAATACAGGCGTCGCCCATCATCTTGAGGGCAATAAATAAAAGATCAGGTAAATGCAGCTGCAACACTGCGAACACCATTCCGCTGATCATCGCTAACATCATCGGGCTGAGTAAAAACTTCAGCGAATCATCTGTATGATCAGGATGCCCCTTCTGGATGATCTTAATTCCAACTGTAAAATACACCAGGTTACACGCCATAAATAGAGCCACGGCTGCCGACAAGCCATTCGCGCCAAAGGCCAATGCCGCCAACGGCAAACCCATATTGCCGCAATTGTTATACATCATCGGCGGCACGAAACTGCGCACATCGTAACCAAAAAACCGCGCTACAGGCCAAGCCAGCAAACCAGAGCCAAGCGCAACCAGCACTCCAGCCAGTATTAGCCAGACATTGTGCGCCACATCAAAATCCTTGCTGGCTAAGGCTGTAAATACCAGCAAGGGGCAAAGCACGTCCATGCTGACGCGATTCACCGCCACCATATCTTCTATTGCGCGTTTAACTTTATAACGTGCATAGCCATAGCCGAGGCCGATGATAATAAAGACCGGCAAGATAATCGATATGATGCGAAGGAGTATTTCCAAGCTGTGCTTTCAACTTATTGATTATATTAAAACAGTGGACTCCCGCCTGAAAAACCAAGGCCGCGGAATGGAGATTCTATCCGTTCCAGCAAAATCTCGTGCGGTGTTTGAAAAATGAAAAAATTTTTTAGGCCGGAAGGAAGAATTCAACTGCTCGATGCTTAAACAGTTGTCAGCGACAGGTATACCAAGTGCGACTAATTTGCCGAGGTTGAAATCCAGAGATAGACTTTTCTAAATATGCTAACTGGCACTTCATCGATTTTTTCTGGAGGATTTTGTAGTTTTTCCTCATCAAGATATTGGCGCAGGGCTTGCTCTTGATATTCTCTCATTTTGCTTTGCCGATCAGTGTACGCGATCGAGCACATGATAATTTCCTGCAGACGATCGCAGTCAATTTCAAAAAAATTCTGTTCCCTTTTTCCGCGTCGGCAGAAATGTAATTCTTTCAAAATATCATCCAGAGCCGCACCGCAATTTTTCGCCCTATGTTCAAAAACACATTCAAAGCTTCCCGGAATACTGTTTTGCGCGTCACGATTAAGCTCAACCGCCTTGGCCCAACCAGAGCGGCGGGTAAATCCAATTTTGTAGAAGTCCGGGCGTAAACCGCTGTTTTCAAGTATGTAAATTATTCCAGGCACACCATACATTTGCCTGGGTTCGCGATACGCGATAGTGTTGGAAAAGGCCATGACTACTCCATAGAATTGCCGACTATTTCCAGTGTAGATAAATTACCTTCGTTTGATGACATCGAATAGTCGTGAAAAACTAGCTCAATTTAAACTTTAGATTTTTGCCTTCTGAGTATGCAAACAGTTTTCATTAAAATTATGCAGTTTTTTTCATTTCTCTTACGGCATACTAGCGCCTTGGCAAACCATGGTCAACAACTACAAAATACTGTTTTATCAAGGAAACTCCCCAATGAAACCAATATTCACGTTCCCAATACTACTGATCATTCTTTCCGGCACTTTCACGGCACTTCACGCTGATCCAGCAAGCGCGCACAACACCGTCAACATTGATAACGCACCATTTGAGAGCCTCTACAAAGCGGAGTGGATCTGGCGTCAAAAGCAACTTTCTGAAAATGAAGATAGCAATAACGAGCACATCACGCCAAGCTTGCCGGATGTCAGCAAGGCTAGGCAAGATGAACGTTTGGCTTACTGGAAAAATACTCTGTTGCAACTAGATAAAATCGACATCTCGACTTTGTCGGCACAACGCCAGGTCGATTACACGGTGTATAAAAATCAGATTGAGACTTTCATTTCAGAACAAGAATTCAAGCTATATGAACGCCCACTCAGCGGTGATACTTCATTCTGGGGCGATCTGGCCAGCACAGCCAAGAGTAGTTTTAAGGATGAACTCGATTACCGCAACTACCTGGCTCAACTAAAGGCGATGCCACTGTATTTTCAACAAAATATCGAGAATATGCGCGCCGGGCTCAAGCGTGGATTTACCGCGCCACGTATTTCATTACAAGGGCGCGACTCTAGTGCAGCCAGCGTAGTAGAAGCCAAAACGATCAGCGAGAATGTGTATTACACGCCATTCAAGAAAATGCCGCCAACGATTCCGGCGAATACGCAATCTGAACTTAAGAAATTAGCGGCTGACCTGATCAGCCAGCAAGTCATTCCTGCGCACCAAGATTTATTAAAGTTTTTGCGCGAAGAATACATTCCAAAATCACAGCCGTCTATTTCCGCTTACGATTTACCTGACGGCAAAGCCTTTTATCAAGCGCAAATCAAGGTCTACACCACATTAGATTTGTCGCCGGAAGAAATTCATCAAATCGGACTGGCCGAAGTAGGTAAAATCAAAGCTGAAATGTTGGCAGTAATGGAGCAAGTAAAATTTAAGGGCGACCTCGCTGCCTTCCTGCATTTTCTTCGCACCGACCCGCAGTTCTATGTCAAAACACCACAGGCACTGCTAGATCGTGCCGCCTGGATTAGCAAGATGTTCGACGGCAAAGCCAAAAATTATTTCGGCAAATTACCACGCGCGCGCTTTGCCATCGTACCAGTACCCGACGACATCGCGCCCTTCTACACGGCTGGCCGAGGTGGGCCTGGCGAATATACCCTGAATACTTACAAACTTAACTCACGCCCGCTATACTCCTTGCCTGCGCTCACTCTGCATGAATCTGCACCGGGGCACGCCTTTCAAATGCCGCTCGCAGCAGAAAATACCGAGCTGCCGGAGTTTCGCCAGCACAGTTATATCTCGGCATATGGCGAAGGCTGGGCACTCTACTCAGAGCGGCTAGGTGTAGAAATGGGCATGTATCAAACACCTTACGAACACTTCGGCATGCTCAGCTACCAAATGTGGCGCGCCGCCCGCCTAGTAGTCGATACGGGCATCCACGCCAAAGGCTGGACCCGCAAACAGGCGCAACAGTTCTTGCATAACAATACGGCCTTATCCGATCATGAAATCACCACCGAGGTGGACCGCTACATCGCCTGGCCAGGGCAAGCGCTCTCGTATTATCTAGGTGAAATGTCCATCTGGAAAGCCCGCAACAAGGCGGAAACGGCGTTGGGAGAGACGTTCAATATTCGCGCCTTCCATGATGCGATTTTGGAACTGGGTTCAGTGCCATTGCCGGTTTTGGAGGCGCGCATTGATCGCTTTATTGCTGAAGGTGGCAAGCCAGCCACTCATGCCTTACATTGAGGCCTTTACACGTCAATTGCAGGCCAACCTAAATTTAATAACACCAAGGACAAGATAATGAAACATCAAATCAACGGAACGTTTGAAGTAAAGCTAGTACCGCAGGCACATGAAGACAAGGTCGGCGATCCTGTCGTGGGTAGAATGTCCATT
>JAZJYB010000159.1:25096-38684 GCA_040390685.1 Pseudomonadota bacterium
GCGCCAAGGCGGAAGCAGCGCTAGGAGAAAAGTTCAACATACGCGCCTTTCATGATGCCATTTTAGAACTGGGTTCTGTGCCGCTACCGGTATTGGATGCACGCATTGAGCGCTTTATTCTTGAGGGTGGAAAGCCAGCATCTTCGACCTCACATTGAAACCTTTACACGCCAATTGCAGACAAACCTTTAATAATACCAAGGACAAAATCATGAAACAACAAATCAACGGAACGTTTGAAGTAAAGCTAGTACCGCAGACACATGAAGACAACGTCGGCGATCCTGGCGTCGGTAGAATGTCCATTGCTAAACAATTTTTTGGCGATCTAGAGGCCAGCAGCAAGGGGCAGATGCTGGCCGTCAGAACCGACGTGAAAGATTCTGCCGGCTACGTCGCGCTGGAACGTGTGGTGGGCACCTTGCAAGGTCGCACAGGTAGTTTTGCGCTACAACACAGCGGCACCATGACACGCGGCGAAAAACAATTAAGCGTTAGCGTGGTGCCGGATTCAGGTACCGATCAATTGACGGGCATTAGCGGAACCATGGGGATCGAGATTGTTGAAGGCAAACATTTATATACGTTTGAATTCGAGTTCGCTTCGTAAATTTACGCATCGCTGCGGCCAAGCCACTCCGACCGCAGCAATCCATACACCCATGAATCACTGACTTCCTCACCGACGATCCAACGCTGGCGCAAGTGGCCTTCCTTTTGGAAAGCCAGGCGTTCGAGGCTAAGTACGGAGCGTGCATTGCGCGGATCAACATCGGCCTCTATGCGGTTGAGATTCATCTCAGTAAATCCAAATGCAATCAGCTTAACAAGCGCTTCGTGCATGTAGCCACAACCCCAAGCGGCAAAACTCAGTTCGTAACCAATCTCGGCACTTCGGCACTACTGATCAAGATTAAACAAACCACAGCTACCGAGAAATTTGCCATCGCTGAGCCGCTGTATGCCGAAACGGACATATTCCCCATTAGCCATCGCCTTCTCATCACGTGCTATGAGCTCGTGCGCTAATTCAAGCGACTGCCATGGCGTAGTGCTGTGATAACGCATTACGCGTGGGTCTGAACGCAGTTCGTACAAGCCAGGCGCGTCCGCCTGTGTGAGCGGGCGCAACAGCAGTCGCTCAGTGTGCAGATTGATTTTTTCAAATGTGGAAATAATCATGTAAGTAGGTATCAGAAATCATGGAGAAAGTAAGGACAGACCGGTCACACCCACAACAGCAAGAACTTTCACTCAACATTATATTGTGACTCTAATCGAACTTAATTTAGTCAGTGCGTTTGCTTTGCGCGCTGACAGCTCGGGCTCTCGATAGATGAATTTTATTTGCCTTCGTTAATAGGTCTTCGAGGTTCGAATTGCGAGTCAGCCACACTGTCATGGCGGCGCCAGAAAGATGCCACCAAATCATTCTTTTATCTTTCAGTCTGTCCGCATTGTAATCTCGAGCAACATACCAAGCTAACCTGCTGCCCGGAGAATTATGTTCATCCAAAATAAGAGAAAATAAATAACTATAAGGTGTCATTATTTCCATACGAATCGGACCAGTTTCTTTCAATTCAATCCAAATTTCGGTTGCATCCTCGCGACTGACAAAGTTGGCGTTCCCAATACTTGGCCGGCCATTAATATTTGACAAACCCGCCTCATAAACTAACCACGGCGACAACAGTGCGATCAGCAAAATGACCACGAGTACACTAATGCAATAACGTTTGGTTAACTTGAACATTAAATTAAGTACTCCGCTGAAATGATTTTATACAGAGTAAATACGTCACAAGACGCACAACATTTCCAGGCATACGAGCGATTGCTCTTTTGGCCGCGGAGTACATATTCCACGTTTTATTATTGAATTAAAGGATTAACCGGCACCTCATCCAGATCCAAAGTCTTCACCCCACTTCCGCCCTCGCCTTGATACTCGCTGTAGCTCCATTTGCCATCAACATTCACCACGTTTTCAGGCACCTCACGTTGCGTTTCTGCCTTGCCTGACAAGGCCTGGCGCATGCTGTCTATCCAGATCGGCAAGGCCAGCGTTGCGCCGAATTCTCTACCGCCCAGGGATTTTGGATCGTCGTAACCCATCCAGGCTACCGCGACGATATTGCTGGCGTAACCGGCGAACCAACCGTCGACCGCTTCACTGGAAGTCCCGGTCTTGCCGGCCAAATCGTGTCTGCCGAGTTTTTGGCTGGCCGCAGCACCTGTGCCTGAGCGTGTCACTTCGCGCAACATGCTATCGACGATGAAGGCGTTGCGACTATCGATGACGCGTGCGTCTTCTTGCGCGATTGGCGGCGCTTTGGCTTCGAACATCAGCTTGCCTCTGGCATCGGTTACTTTTTGTATCAGCCACGGATTAATCTGAAAACCGCCATTGGCAAACACCGCATAGCCTGCCGCAAGTTGTAGCGGAGTGACCGCGCCGGTACCCAATGCCAGCGTGAGATTCACCGGTTGTTTGCCGCCGTCAAAACCGAAGCGTGGCAAATAGTCGCGCGCATATTTGGCACCGATGGCTTTTAAAATTCTGACCGAAACCACGTTCTTGGATTGCGCCAGCGCGGTCTGCATGCTGATCGGGCCATCGTACTTACCATCGTCATTACGTGGATCCCATTGCAGGCTCTCGGTAGTGGTGCTGGAGAGCTGCACATCGTTGATAATGGTGGTCGGCGAAAACCCTTTTTCCAGCGCGGCAGAATAAATGAAAGGCTTGATCGAAGATCCGGGTTGACGCCAAGCGCTGGTGACGTGGTTGAATTTCTTGCGGTTGAAATCAAAGCCGCCGACCAGAGCACGGTACGAACCATCCTGCGCATTCAGCGAGACATACGCCGCATCGACTTCCGGCAATTGCGTGATATTCCAATGTTGCTTATTGTCTTGCATCACGCGTATCAGCGCACCGGGGCGCAGCTTCAAATCGCGCCCTGCTTTACCTTGCAGTGCATTGCTAGCAAAACGCAAACCCTCACCGGTAATTTGCATCACTTCGCCCGAGGCCAATTCTGCCTTTACCATTTTAGCCGTCACTTCGGTCACAACGGCGGGCATCAGTTTGTCATTGGCCGGATGTTTTTGCAGGAATTCATCGATCGCATCTTCGCGAGCATCTTCATCGGCAGGCAATTCGATAAACGCTTCAGGGCCACGGTAGCCATGCCGTTGGTCGTAAGCCATGACATTGCGCCGCACCGACTCATAGGCGGCCTCCTGCTCGGCCTTGTTGATGGTCGTGTAGACCTTTATGCCCATGGTGTAACTGGCTTCTTTGTATTGCTCAAAGATATTTTGCCGGACCATTTCTGCAACGAAGGAGGCGTGCGATTCAAATTGCAGCGAGCTGCTGATATGCAGCTTTTCTTTGCTGGCCTGTTCGAACTGCGCCTCTGTAATGTGGCCTTGTTTCAGCATGCTTTTCAGTACCAGTATCTGTCTTTGCTTGGCACTCTGGAAATTGACTGCAGGATTATGTCTGGCCGGATTTTGTGGCACACCTGCCAGCATCGCCGCTTCTGCAATCGACAGCTCTGGCAGTGATTTACCAAAATACGTGCGCGCCGCGCTAGAGAAACCATGGGTGCGCTGGCCGAGGTAAATCTGGTTCATGTACAACTCCAGAATCTCGTCCTTGGACAAGGCAGCCTCGATACGATAGGTCAGCATGATTTCCTTGAGTTTGCGCGGTATCGACTTTTCTCTGGTGAGGAAAAAATTCTTGGCGACCTGCATGGTAATCGTCGAGCCGCCTTGCCGGAAGCCACCACTCAAGTCCGCCAGCAAAGCACGCCCGGCGCTGATGAAAGAAATGCCGCCATGTTCATAAAAACGCGTGTCTTCAATCGACAGCAAGGCGTTTTTCATCAGATCGGGAATTTCCTTAATCGGCACAAAATCCCTGTGCTCTTCACCAAACTCACCGATCAGGATATTGTCGGCGGTATAGATACGCAGAGGAATTTTCGGTTTATAGTCGGTCACTGCATCCAGTTCAGGTAAATCCGGCGCCAGCACCAGAAAGACATAAGCGAGGATAAGGCCGCACATTAAGGCGAAGAATGCGGCGAGACTGAGTATCCATTTCATTTTGACTTACCTATAAATATTTACGAGTGATTTTTTGCTTGAGGTTTTGTTTTTAGCTCCTTCCCCCGGGCAGGGGGAAGCTTGGGATGGGGGTCGAACCTCTAATTTACTGCCATCGCGACTTTGACCGCCCCCCCCCATCCTAGCCTTCCCCCTCAAAAGGGGAAGGGACTGGACGCGGTCAATCTTAATCTTCCAGCGCCTGTAATAGATAGAGTTTTTGGTAAATACCCTGATCCAGTACCATAAGTTCTGCATGGCTACCTTGTTCGGTGAGCTTGCCGTGATTTAATACAATAATGCTATCGGCATCACGAATGGTAGAAAGACGATGGGCAATTGCGACGATGGTGACTTTGCCACGCAAATCGCTTAACGCTGTTTGGACGATCTGCTCGGTCTCGCTGTCGATGTGTGAAGTGGCTTCATCCAGAAACAAGATGCGCGGCTTTCCTGCCAGCGCGCGGGCAATGGCGATTAGTTGCTTTTGTCCGGTGGAAAGCCGCGCACCGCCTTCACCGAGTGGCGTGTCGTAGCCATGCTCCAGCTGCAGGATAAACTCATGCACGCGCGCAGATTGTGCCGCCGCGACGATATCGGCCTCGCTGATGTCACGCCCCATGGCGATATTTTCACGGGCATTGGCGGCAAGCAGAAATGGCTCTTGCGGCACCAGGCCGACGCTGGCGCGGAAGTGCTCGTCGCTGAAATGCGATAAAGGGATACCGTCAATTTCTATGCGGCCAGATTGCGCGGTATAGAAGCGCAACAGCAGACTCATCAGTGTCGATTTGCCGCTGCCGGTATGGCCAACGACACCATAAAAACTGCCGGCAGGAATATGCAGATTAATATCATGCAAGACCGGATACGCCGCATCGTAGCCGAAGCCCAAATGTTGCAGGCGTAAATCGCCTAACTTAATTTCCGCATCGGTTCGCGCTGATGTTAACACCGCTTCATTGAGCAAAGTATTCACGCGTGCAGCCGACACCACGGCTTGCTGTATCTGGCCAAACTGCAGCGTAATCTGGATCAAGGGATCGACCACGCGGGCGATGTAGCTGACAAAGGCATACAAGATACCGACTTCAATCCCGGAGAAACTGCGCTGGCTAAAAACAAAAATCACCAGCACCAACAACAGGGAATTGAGCAGATCCAGCGCCGGCCTGAGCAGCCAGGCATTGGCGCGCAATTCATCAAGGCGCGCCAGATAATGCTGCTGATTGGTGTTACGGAAACGTTCGCCAAAACCCTCTTCGGCATTGCAGGCTTGCAGCGCGCTCATACCGTTGATGCTCTCGGCCACCTGAGCATTCAGTTCGCTGCGCAATTGCCGCGCACGGCTGACGGCCGGCGCACTCCAGCGCTGGTAGAACCAGACGATGATCACGACGGCAGGGATCAGCATCAGCACGATCAGCATCAGATGCCAATCCAGCCAGGCCATCGCCGCCAGTGCGCCGATCACGACGATGGAACTGTCCAGCATCACGAACAAGACTTGCACGTATAAATTTTTCACCGACTCGGTATCGTTGGTGACGCGGCTGACCAATTGCCCGGTGATTGCCTTATCAAAAAACGCCATCGGCAAGCGCAGCACGTGGCCATACACTTGCTCGCGCAGGCGGCGCACCGAACGCATCGCCACACCAGCGAGACGCGTGAGTTGCAAATAGCGCAGCCAAGTGGCGCACCATCCGGTAAGCACATAGGTGATTAATAATCCTACGACGACCAAGCTATCCATTTGGTGCGGCAGCAGATAACGATCGATAAAGGCCTTGCCCAACAAGGGGCCGAGCGCCTCCAAGCCGGCGGCTAAAAACAAAAATAAGATGCCGAGAACGACGTGACTTTTTTCTGGCTGCGCAGCTTGCATCAACAATTGCACCGCCAGTTTTTTTCTGAAGTCTTTGGTTTTTTTGACTTGGTGTCCAACTCAGTAATTAGTTCAGGCTGCATCGAGACTCGCCTCCAATTGTTGGTAGCGCCATTGGCTGGCATACCAGCCGTCATGCGCCAGCAAGCTGGCATGCGTGCCTTGCTCGATGATTTTTCCTTCGCGCAAAACGATGATCTGGTCGGCGTCCGCCACCGCACTCAAACGATGGCTGACGATAATCGCGCTACGCTGCGGATGCTGCACGCGCAACTCGGATAAATGCTGCAGGATGCGGGTCTCGGTATCGGTATCGACCGCAGACAAGGCATCGTCAAGCAATAGCAATGGGCTATCCGTCAGCAATGCGCGGGCGATTGCCACGCGTTGGCGCTGGCCGCCGGAAAGCGTGACGCCACGCTCGCCTACCGGGGTATCGTAGCCTTGTGGAAAACGCAGAATGTCTTCATGTATCGCTGCAAGATCGGCCGCATGCATGACTTGCTCTCGCGTGGCTTGCGGGTTGCTCAGCGCGATATTGCTGGCGATAGAAGCAGAAAATAAGAACGGCTCTTGCGCCACCCAATTGACGGCGCTGCGCAAGTTGTGCAACGAGTAATTGGACGATGCCTCTTCGCCCCATTGCAGGCGACCTTGCTGCGCCTCGAACTGGCGCAAGATCAATCGCACTACGCTCGATTTCCCCGCTCCCGTAGGGCCGACTATGCCCAGCATTTTGCCGGCAGCTAAAGTGATCGAGACCTTATCCAGCGCTGGACTTTGCTGCCCCGGATATGTGAAACTGACGCAATCAAAATGCAAAGTACCGGACGGTTGCTGAGGATTTTTCCCCACGTCCTTAATCGTCAATTCTTCAGTCAGCACGGGTTGCAAACGTCCCCAGGCAGCCTTGCCACGCTCCAGCAAAGACAATACCCACCCCGCCGCAAACATCGGCCAGATCAGCTGCCCCAGGTACATGGTAAAACTGGTCAGCGCGCCTATCGTCATTTCGCCATGCCAGACCAGATAGCCGCCAACGGCCAGATTCAGTGCGCCGGACGCAGTCAAGGCGATGCCCACCGCTGGCTCGTAAGCCGCCTCCCAGCGTTGCGCCGAGAGGCTGGCGGCAGAGGCATGTTCAGCCAATTCGGCAAACTGCGCGGCGCTGCGCTGTTCTAGCCCCAAGGCGCGCAAGGTGCGCACACCTGACAGGGTTTCCTGCACTTGATCATTGAGTTGACTAAAGCGATTCAGTGAATCACGCGAGGCATAATGCACGTGATGGGTAATGTTTTTAAACGCCCAACCCATGAAAGGAAACGGCAATAATGCCGCCAGCGCCAAACGCCAATCCACTCCCAGCAGCATCATGCTGATGACCAGCACAAAGGTCATGAAGCCATCAAAACCGGCCAGCATCGCCTCGCCGGATGCCAGCTCGATCGCATCGGCATCGTTAGTGCCCAGCGCCATCAAATCGCCGGTGCGCTGCTGCTGAAAAAAGCCAGGTCCTTGCAAACTGAGTCGCTGATACAGGCGCGTGCGTAATTGCACGCCGAGTTGATACGAAGCGGCAAATAACTGCAGGCGCCAGCCCACCCGCAGAAAATAAATCGCGACACCCATCAACACCAGCGTGCCTAACTCCAGCATCAGCGCGCTGTCATCCAATTGATGCGCGATCATGGCATCAATCACTTTGCCGACCTTGCGCGGAATCAGCACAGTCAAGATCGCGACAGACAGCAGCATGAGGGCGGCAGCCACATATTGCCGCCAGTGCTGGCGAATGAATTGAATCAGGAGTTGGTACAGGGTCATCGCTATCTCAAATGTGTAGGGTGCGCCATGCGCACCAGGATGTCACGTGCGGCATGCGTGGTGCACACGACGCACCCTACAGTCAAAACAAAAATCCGCTATTTCTTGAGAAATAGCGGATTGTAGTGGATTAATGAAAAACGGATCAGCGCACTAAACTGGCTGCATTATCCCACTTCAGCATATTCCACAAAAAACTGTAGGTGATCGCGCTCATGTCGGCTCTTTGCGTATTGTTCGCGGCACCGCCGTGGCCGCCTTCTATGTTCTCGTAATACCAGACGTTTTGATGACCCTGATCCAACATTTTCGCCACCATCTTGCGTGCATGGCCAGGATGGACGCGGTCATCGCGAGTCGACGTGATGAACAAGACATTCGGATATTTCGTCTCAGCCTTGACGTTCTGGTAAGGCGAATAACGCTGGATATATGCCCATTCTGCCGGCACATCCGGATTGCCGTACTCGCCCATCCAGGAAGCCCCGGCCAACAATTTGTTGAAGCGCTGCATATCCAGCAAAGGTACCTGGCTCACCACCGCATTAAACAGCTCTGGCCGCTGGGTCAATGCCACACCAGCGAGCAAGCCGCCATTGCTGCCACCCATTGCACCTAGATGTTTCGCGCTGGTGATTTTGCTGGCAATCAGGTCTTCCGCCACTGCGGCAAAATCATCGTAGGCACGCTGGCGATTTTCTTTGAGTGCCGCTTGATGCCAGCTCGGGCCAAACTCACCACCGCCACGGATGTTTGCCACCACGTAGACACCACCTTTTTCCAGCCAGGTTTTGCCCAGACTACCCGAGTACGATGGTGTCAAGGAAATCTGGAAACCGCCGTAGCCATACAATAAAGTCGGGTTGTTGCCGTCATACTTCACGTCCTTGCGCCGCACCATGAAGTAAGGAATCTTAGTACCATCCTTGGAGGTGGCAAATTTCTGTAAAGTCTCAAAAGGACTTGCATCAAAAAATGCCGGAGATGATTTCAGCTGTTCGCGTTGGTCATTGCCCGCATGCGCCATTTGGTACACGCTAGGCGTCAGGTAATCAGAATAACTCAACAGGTAATCATCAGAATTTTCCGCATCCAGAGCGCTGACGCTGACTGCTCCCATAGTCGGCAAATTGACTTTTCTGCAGACCCATTTTCCGTTCTCCAGCTTCCATTCTTTCAGGCTACTTTTAACTGTATCTAGCAATTGCAGCAGCACGACATTTTTAGTCACGGTGATACCGGTAAACGAAGTGCTGTCGCTAGGCTCAAACAAGACAGAAAAATTGCGCTCGCCTTTCTGGAAAGCAGCAAAATCGATAGCCAACACACTACCGGAAGCGAAAGTCTTGCCGCCTGTGGTCCATGCCTCTTTAGGCATCACGATAAATTGCTGGCCAAAAAACTCAATATCGGATTGCGCCGGCACATCCAGCTTCACCAGCTTGTCGGCATCGCGCAGAAAATTTTCAGAGGTGTAGAAAGTCACGCCACGTTGCACTAGTTCATGATGTACACCTCCATGGTCGCTGGCCTGTGCCGAGACGCTGATATCAGTCTGTTTACCTTCCAGCAAAGTCTTCGCGCTAGACAAAGGCGTGCCGCGCTTCCATTCCTTGACGATACGCGCGTAGCCGGAATCGGTCATGCTGCCGGCACCAAAATCAGTGGCGACAAATAGCCTGTCCTTTTCGGCCCAGGCGACCGACATTTTCGCTTCCGGCAAAGTGAAACCATCCTTGACGAAAGTTTTGTTCAGCAGATCAAACTCACGCATGACGACTGCATCGGCGCCGCCACGGGACAACTGGATCAGGCATCGGTCATACGCGGGCTCACGGCAAGTGCTGCCTTTAAAAACCCAGTTTTCATTTTCAGATTTTGCCAGGGCATCGATATCGAGCACGGCCTCCCAAGTCGGTTGTGTCTTGCGATAATCGTCCAGGCTGGTTTTACGCCAGAGGCCGCGCGGATGGTCAGCGTCAGTCCAGAAGTTGTATACCGCATTACCCATTTTGCGTATGCCGGGAATGCGGTCTTTGGAATCAAGCACCACCTGCAAATCGGCACGCAGTTGATTGAAGCCGGCATCCGCATCGAGTTTTCCGCGTGTCACCTGATTGCGCGCCTTGACCCAATCCAGCGCTTTCTCGCCGCCCACATCTTCCAGCCATTGCTGTTTATCTACAGCCTGCGCCAACACCAAATTCGTCGTGCCTAACATCAGTAAAGCGGCAATCATCTTTAATTGTGGTTTCATAGGTTTCCATGTTCTGAGTTTCTTTTAATGTCCCGGGCTTTAAAACTTTTTATCCTGAATTAAAACGCCCACTTTGACATCTCGTTGAGAGGATTAGTTCATCCCCTTTTCGCGTACCAGCGGCTAAAGAATAAGGCAAAACCTTGCCATTTGAGACAATTCGCATGAGAACAAAACAAAGTTCAGGAATATCACGAAAGACATTTTTGTCTCTGGTTTATCCCATAGATTACGGTGCAATATTTAGTGCACTATTTAGTTCTTCATGGCCAATTTAGGCGACGCTGGTACATTGCGCCTGATCCAGCCCTGCATGTCTTGCCAGATGCGCAGCACTTCGGCGTCTGGTGGCATTTGCGTGGCGTTCGGCAACTCGATTGTCACTACCGGAATCTCTTTGTGCAGACCACTATAGTTACCCAGCGAACCGGGATACACGCCTACCCGGTTATACCAAAGACGGCCGAAGCGTTTTGGCGGTGTGACCGGGCCATCCAGATCAAGGACTCCGAAAGGCGCATGCACCGAGATGATGACGTCAGGTTTGAATTTTTCTATGGTGTCATAAACCCAGCGGCTTTCGGGCTCGGAAATTGGCGCTTTACCGGGATAGCGGCGCGGATCGCTACGGGTAATTCTAGCCCAATAGCGTGGCGCATCTTGTTGCCAGTTAGGAGTAGGGAAATTACGGTTCAGATCGATACCGCGGGCATTCACCCGTTTCGGTTTCGCCGCCAGCAGGCCATCCGGATTGACGATGGGCGCTACCTTCCACTGGAATTCCTGCATCCCAGTCTTGCCCATCATTGCCATCCATTTGAACACGACCGCCGAAGCGGTTTGTTCGTCACCATGGATACCGCCGATCAGCAATATTCGTGGCGCTTGTTTTGCGTTTGGATCAGTTAAAAAATCTTTTTCCAGAATAGGAAAACCGTTGAAGGACAAAGTACCAGTCGGCGTCAGTGCGCTATTTTGGCAATCGTTTCTGGAGATTTTTGGCAGACGTGCAGATAAAGGCGTACACCAATCTGTCACTTGCACAACACGCATTTTGCTCGTCTGCGCATCGGCACTTAGTGCTTGCAGTGGCACCAATAATCCATAGAGCGCCAACTGCAAGCTAGCAATGGTTCGTCCTGTTACTTTGTACCACTGCATGCAAACATACTTTCCTAAAATTTACAGCCCGGCCGCAGCACGCAACAGCGTGACTTTGTCGGTACGTTCCCAAGTGAATTCGGGCTCTTCGCGGCCAAAGTGACCATACGCGGCTGTTTTTGCATAAATCGGACGCAACAAATCTAGCATCTGGATAATGCCTTTTGGACGCAAATCAAAATACTCATTCACCAATGCCGCGATTTGCTCATCAGGGATCACGCCTGTGCCTTCGGTGTAGACAGTCACGTTCATCGGGCGTGCCACACCAATCGCGTAGGCAACTTGAATCTGGCATTGTTTGGCGAGTCCGGCAGCGACAATATTTTTTGCCACATAACGCGCCGCATAGGCTGCAGAACGGTCCACTTTTGTAGGGTCTTTACCAGAGAAAGCGCCGCCGCCATGTGGACAGGCACCGCCGTAAGTATCGACAATAATTTTGCGGCCGGTGAGGCCGCAATCGCCCTGTGGTCCGCCAATGACAAAACGACCGGTAGGGTTGATCAGGAACTTGGTATTTTTCAACATTTCTGGCGGTAACACTGGGCGAATGATGTCTTCGATCACTGCGTCAATGAAGGATTGCTTCATGTGCTTGCCATCGCTCTGGTCCGGGCTATGCTGGGTCGACAACACAACGGTATCAATACTATGTGGCTTGCCGTCCACATAGCGCATAGTGACCTGGCTCTTGGCATCCGGGCGCAGAAAAGGCAGGCGGCCATCTTTACGCAATTGCGCCTGACGTTCCACCAGGCGGTGCGCATAATAAATCGGCGCCGGCATGAGTTCTGGCGTCTCATCGCAGGCGTAACCAAACATCAGGCCTTGATCACCGGCCCCGATGTTGAGATGATCGTCAGATGCGTGATCGACGCCTTGCGCAATGTCATTCGATTGTTTGTCATACGCGACCAGGACTGCGCAACCTTTATAATCGATACCGTATTCAGTATTGTCATAACCGATACGCTTGATGGTATCGCGCGCGACCTGGATATAGTCGACATTGGCATTGGTAGTGATTTCACCAGCTAAAACGACTAATCCTGTATTTACCAGAGTTTCGGCAGCCACGCGTGAACGTGGGTCTTGCTCGAAGATTGCATCAAGGATGGCATCAGAAATTTGATCGGCCACCTTATCTGGGTGCCCTTCAGAAACGGATTCTGAGGTGAAGAGAAAATCATTTGACATAATAGGTCCTAATTTAAAATTTGACGATATCAACACTGTCGCAGTTTAAATAATGAACCTGCGACGCTTTAGCGAAATTTATTACCCGCCTCGCAAGTTGTCTGTTAACTCGGCGGGGGCAGCTCGTGAAACTATCAACGAACGGCCAATATGTGATATTTTACGCCTCTTATTCTAGCCGTGTCGAATGGCCCGGGTTTCTCTTGATTTTTTCCTAATTTTTCCCTAATTTCTTTCCTAAAACTTGAGCTGCATCATGCTTGTCACTCTGTTTCGTTTGCTGTCATTTCTCCCATTGCCTTTTTTGCACGCCATCGGTAGTGCTTTGGGTTGGCTTGTGTATGTATTTTCTGGCACTTATCGTCGGCGATTGAGAGAAAATATCGATAGGGCTGGATTTGGCGCTCATCTCAAGACTGCCATTCGCGAAGCAGGAAAGAACATTATGGAGTTGCCCTTTATCTGGTGCGCCAATCCGGCTCGAGTATTGAGCACTGCTACAGTAGAAAATTGGGATTTGGTACAGACTGCACTGGATGCAAAAAAAGGCATCATTTTTTTAACGCCTCATCTTGGCTGTTTTGAAATCGTTGCACAATCTATCGCGGTCCGAACCCGTTTAACGGCTTTATATCGCCCACCTCGTATCGACGCACTCAAACCACTCATCGAAGGCGCACGCGCACGTGACAACTTATTGCTCGCGCCAGCCAATTTATCTGGCGTCAGAACCATGGCAAAAGCTTTAAAAAGGGGCGAAGCAATCGGCTTACTGCCAGATCAGGTACCGCAGCAAGGAGAAGGTGTTTGGGCCAATTTCTTTGACAAGCACGCTTATACGATGACCTTGTCTGCGAAATTACAAAGCATGACCGACGCACCCATTATCCTCACGTATGCAGAACGTTTGCCCTTTGGTCGAGGATACATAGTACGTTTTGTTTCTTTCGAAGACGAATTACTTGGCGATGCATCGCAACAGGCACGCGCAATTAATGTCGCTATGGAAAGCTTAATCGCCCGCTGCCCTTCACAATATTTTTGGAGCTATAACCGCTACAAAAAACCAGAAGGTATCGCCGCACCTGAACAGGAAACCGCATGAGATTAGTACTTGCTTTTATGTGGTTGATGCA
>JAZJYB010000160.1:0-28302 GCA_040390685.1 Pseudomonadota bacterium
CGAGTTTTGCGTACTCACCAGCTTGAATAGCGCTAAACATTTCGGGCCTATACACGCCGATATTGCCAAAGGTCAGACGTGGTTCACCTGGCTTAGCCTCGTTCGAGAGACCCATCAGGTTCAAGCCAAAGTCGCCGTCGGGATGAAAGGAAGGGTTTTTAACCAGATACAACCAGGCGACATCACGTTTGTCGGCAGGGTGGGGATTGCCCCACATATCATAGTCTTCCAGCGTGTTCAGGCATTCGGCAAAATTGAAATGCGGCGTGTAAATATCAGACGAGATCACGATGAAGGGCGCATCACCAAGAAGAGGCAAGGCCTTGGCGATGCCACCGGCAGTTTCCAAAGCAGTTTCTTCGGCTGAATAGCTAATGCTGGCACCAAATTGGCTACCGTCGCCCAGTGCCCCTACGATCATATGACCAAGATGTGCGTGGTTGATGACGATCTCGGTGATGCCGGCCTTGACCAGATTGAGAATGTGCCAGACGATTAGCGGTCGTCCGCGTACCTTCAGCAAGGGCTTAGGGCAGATGTCGGTGAGTGGTCGCATCCGTTCGCCACGACCGGCGGCAAGTAACATGGCTTTCATCGCGGATGTGACGGACTCGCCGCCGCGATTATAAAGAGAAGCGAAGTCATCATCGGCGACTCCTTGTCGACTTCATGTTAAACACTGAATACATTATCATTTTCTCCAACTGAGCAATTTAAAACCTTACAACGTCAGCGTTGTTTGGTCTGGCGTTTTCATGAAAAAGATCACCGAGGTACTGTTCTAGTTCGTCGTCTTTTATCTCTTTTGGGATAATAAAATCGGCTAAGCGCTTTTTCCCGTCAGTACCCGGATAGTAAACGCGCCAACTATCTGCATTTTTTTCTACGAGGACAATAAGTCCAAAAACGTTGAATTTTTCTTGTCCCATGAGATACCTGCTTAACGGTTTTATTATGTGTGTTAAAACGTGAAGCCAACGACAGGCGCAGTGTTTTCAATTACATCGAGCAAGCGCAAGAGTGGGATCAGGATGTTATAGCGTTGCGCAGTTTTACGCACATAGCTCATCACTAGCGGGATGTCGTTCAGATAGGCTTGTTTGCCATCCCTGTGTGCCAGACGCGCAAAAATCCCGAGTATTTTGATATGACGCTGCAGCCCCATAAATTCAAAGTCGCGATAAAACTGGTCGAAATCCGGCGTGACTGGCAGACCGGCGCGACGGGCTTTTTCCCAATAGCGGATCGCCCAATCCAGCACTTTTTCTTCATCCCATTGAAGGTAGGCATCGCGCAACAGCGACACCAGGTCATAGGTGATCGGGCCATATAGGGCGCCTTGAAAATCCAATATGCCGGGATTGCCTTGGTCCATCACCATCAGGTTGCGCGAATGGTAATCGCGATGCACATAGACTTGTGGTTGCGCCACGATATTCGCCAACAGTGCGTCGAAAACTTTCAGCAGGCTGGCATTTTGTTCCGCATCTAAAGTGACACCGAGATGCTTGTTGATATACCACTCAGGAAAAATCATTAACTCACGCAGCAGAAAGGCGCGGTCGTATTCCGGCAAGACTTCAGCTTGGCTGTGGCTTTGCATCAGCACTAAAGAGTTGATGGCATCCATGTACAACTTATGCGTAGTCTCGTTTTTGTCGTTGGCTTGGCTATCCTTGAGTACATCGAAATACATCTGGGTACCCAGGTCGGTTAGCAACAACAGGCCTTGCTGGATGTCTTGCGCCAATACTTTTGGTACTGTCAGTTTGATCTGGGCGAATAGTTCAGCGATCTGGATGAAGGGTCTGACATCCTCTACCGGTTGCGGCGCATCCATCACGATGTAGCTCTGGCCATCGTCGCCATCAATGCGGAAATATCGCCGGAAACTGGCATCTGCTGAAGCAGGGCGCATAGTTTCCAGGCGCAGGTTGGGGGCAGTAATAGTTTTTAGCCAGGTATGGATAGCCGCGATTCGCTCGCTATCTGCGTTTGTTGTTGTTAGATTTGAAATTGAAGACATAATAAGATTTATCTTTTGAAAACGTGTTGGAGTTCATTGCTGGCAAGCTTATTTTTGAAAACCGGTGTTGGCATTTCCACTCTATAATGTGCGCTTGATTTAAGCTTGACTCTTAAAAATAGAGAAAGTTTTCACTTTGCGTTCGCCCAAAATTTTTAACCATCGCCTAAACGCCACATTGAACCCTGATTACATGCGCCGGAATTCCGTATTATCTCACCTAGAGCACTTGTTTCCTACTTTCACTATGCGGCTCGTCGAAGCATTTTTTCTCGTTTCGATTGCAGGCATCGCCTTGCCTGCTCATGCGCAAGCTCAAGCGCAAACTAAAGACGGCGATGTGGTCATAGTTAAAGGTAAAAAGGCGCAGGATAAATCCGATGACGAAAATGCACCGACAGAGGTCTTTTCCGGGCAAATCTCCGGGCGCCCGGAACGCTTCATCCATTTTGATTCTGAAGTTGAAGTGATCAAGGGCTCCATCAGCCTTAACGCCAATCGCGCAATCTATCGTTTTCTTGATGACGAAATGGAAGCCACCGGCGACGTCCGCATGCAGCGCAATGGTGATTGTTATTCTGGCGATTCAGTGCGTTTGCAATTGGATACCGGTGCCGGATATATTCTGAATCCAGCGTATAAGCTCTTGCGCACCAATGCCCAGGGAAAAGCCGACCGCATCGATTTTGAAAGTGAAGAGCGCTCCTCCATTGTCAACGGTACATATAGCACCTGTGAAGGACTGGACCCGGATTGGTATCTCAAAGCCGATACCATGAAACTCGATACCGGTCTTGATACCGGTATTGCAGGTAAATCTGTGGTGTATTTCAAAGGATTTCCGATACTCGCTACACCCTCGTTCATCCCGCTTAGCTTCCCGCTATCGGGCGCACGGCATTCAGGTCTCTTGCCGCCGGGTTTCGGCACTTCATCCAAGGGCGGCTTGGAGTTGGATTTGCCGTATTACTTCAATATTGCGCCCAACCGTGATCTCACCGTGCATCCAAAGTTGATTCAGCGGCGCGGTTTGCAGATTGGTTTGGATGGGCGCTATCTCGGTACTACTTATGCCGGCGAGACAAATTTCGAAGGCATCCTGAATGACAGGCAAACCAAGACTAACCGCTACGCCTTAGCTTCTATCCACAATCAAAAGCTATTGCCTGAATTGGATTTTTCCTGGAACGTGAACGCGGCATCGGATGATGATTACCCCGCTGATTTTTCCCGCTCGATTACCAAGACAGCGCAACGCCTATTGCTGCGTGAAACCAATTTGGTGTACTACGGATCTTTTTGGAGCGCCGCTTTGCGCGCCTCGAATTACCAGGTGCTGCAAGATATCGCTGCGCCGATTGTTCGTCCGTATGATCGCTTGCCTCAACTTCAGTTGCATGCCGGGCAAAGCGATGCCTTGGGTTTTGATTGGTCGGTCGACACTATTTTTACCCGGTTTTGGCATCCTACGATGTTGCGTGGCGATCGTACCGTGTTTAATCCTCAGCTCTCTTACCCTATCGTGCAATCGAGTTTTTTTATTGTTCCTAAAATATCCCTCCATGCAACGGCTTACCATTTGAGTAATCCAACCATCGGTCAGGAGACAGATTACCGTCGTGTATTACCTACCATCTCACTCGATAGCGGCTTGGTGTTTGAGCGCCAGACCAAATTGTTTGGCGCAACGATGACGCAAACATTGGAGCCACGCTTGTTTTATGTGAATACCCCGTATCGCGATCAGAGCCACCTCCCCAATTTTGATAGCGCGAATGCCGATTTTAATTTTGCGCAAATATTCAGCGAAAATCGTTTTACGGGCAACGACAGGATAGGCGATTCGAATCAAATCACCACCGCATTAGTATCCCGTTATATCGAAGAAAATGGTGAGGAACGC
This sequence comes from Pseudomonadota bacterium, assembly GCA_040390685.1. GTDB lineage: Bacteria > Pseudomonadota > Gammaproteobacteria > Burkholderiales > Burkholderiaceae_D > Undibacterium. The sequence continues at coordinate 3,930 of JAZJYB010000160.1, forward strand.
TTTAAGCTTGCCTTGGGAGAAAGGTTTTACTTCAATACCCAGCGTGTCTCGCTGGATAATGCTGTCAGCCCAAGCCGTTCAGACCTGTTGTTGGCCGGCGCTGGTAAGCTGTTGGATACGCTCAGTGCAGAAGCCAGTTTGCAGGTGAGCCAAAGTGACCGCCAGTCGATACGCTCGAATTACGGTATGCGCTGGCAACCAGCTCCCAAGAAAGTGCTCAACCTGGATTACCGTTTTCAACGTGACAGCTTGAAGCAACTGGATTTATCTGGCCAATGGCCGGTGGCGGATAGATGGTACGCTGTGGGACGCAGCAATTATTCGCTGAAAGACAAAAAGATCGTCGATAGCTTAGCCGGATTTGAATATAAAGATGATTGCTGGTCGTTTCGCCTGGTTGGGCAACGTTTCGTCACTGCGACAAATACCAGTACCACCTCATTCTTTATTCAACTGGAATTGAACGGCCTTTCGAAACTGGGGTCGAATCCTATCGAGATCCTGAAAAAGAATATTTCGGGTTATCAACCGATAAATTAGCGTGTATATTGCAGCTTTCGCCGAAAGCGAGCAATGAGGGCGATGGTAAAAAGCCATCTCTTCATTTTTTAATATGAATTTTGGATCACTATGCGACATATTTTGCACATGAATCACCGTCCTCTTTTTTCTATTCTTACAACATCTTTGGCGACTTCAGCATTCTTGCTGACAGCTGCACCAGTTTCAGCGCAAGTGAAGACCAGCCCGGTGATTGAGTCGCTGATCAAGACTACTCCAACAACACAAATAAAAGCCACGCCGGTGACTAAGTCTTCCAAAGCTGTAGTGGTGAATAGTATTGTGGTGGTGGTCAATGATGAAGTGATTACTAAAAAAGAGCTGGATGAACGGATTCAAAGCGTAGAGAAACGATTAGCTGCGCAAGGTACAGCATTGCCAAATCGAGAAGAATTGCAAAAGCAATTGTTGGAACGCATGATCGTCGATCGCGCTCAAATGCAGCTGGCCAAAGAGAATGGCATGCGGGTAGATGACACGATGCTGGATCGAGCGATCCAGCGCATGGCTGAACAAAATAAAATGACGGTGCAAGTGTTTCGCAACCAGATAGAAAAAGAAGGAACTTCTTTTGCAGCTTTTCGTGAAGAAATTCGCGATGACATCATGATGCAAAGAATTCGCGAACGTGAAGTCGATAGCAAAATTCAAGTCACAGAACTTGAGATCGACAATTTTCTTGCTGCAGAAGAAAAATCGCCAAATAATCAGCAAGAGTTAAATCTGGCGCAAATTTTGATTCGTATCCCAGAAAAAGCCACGCCGGAGCAAATCGCCAAGCAACAGGCTCGCGCCGAAGAGGCCTTAAGAAAAATCCGTGCCGGTGAAGATTTTGCCAAGATCGCGGCCACTTACTCGGATGCGCCTGAAGCGCTCAAAGGTGGTGAAATTGGCTGGCGTGAGCAAGACAGATTGCCGCAATTGTTCCTCGATGCGATCAATAAGGTCAAGGTCGGTGAAGTCGCCGAGGGTGTCAGAAGCTCCAACGGTTTTCATATCGTAAAGCTACTTGGTAAACGTACCGCAGCACCAAAAGCGGCCGCCACTGATTCAGTGCAACAAACCCATGTGCGCCATATCCTGATCAAGATTAGTCAGGTAGTGACAGCGGCCGATGCGAAACAAAAATTGCTTGATCTGAAACAAAAAATTGAAAAGAAGAGCGCCACTTTTGAAGATTCGGCGAAGGCTTTTTCAAATGATCTGTCGGCGGCCAAGGGTGGCGATTTAGGCTGGATTTATCCTGGCGATACCGCCCCGGAATTTGAGCAAGCGATGAATAAGCTGGCATTAAATGAGCTAAGTGATCCGGTTGAATCGCCTTTTGGCGTGCACTTGATCCAGGTGACCGAGCGCAAGAGCGACGATGTCTCGCAAGAGCGCAAGCGCAATGCCGCACGTCAGGCAGTGCGTGAACGTAAATCGGATGCAGCACTGCAAGACTGGTTGCGTGAGTTGCGCGACAAAGCCTACGTGGAGTTCCGCCTGGATAAGAAATAATCCTAGATTCCTTAGTTGGACGGGTTCGAGTGTGCATTTTTCCGCGTCTTTGGCAAGGCGCGACGACGACGCAACCTTCACGTTGATAGGAGGAGTAACGAAGTCCAAAGGCGTGGAAAAGTGTGCAATCGAACTCGTAGCGTTCTCAACCAAATGGTGAACATTAAAAACATCATGAAGATCAATATGCATACGGGTATCCAAATGGTTCAAAGCGGTCAACTGAGGAATCTAGGATAATGCCTCAGTCGCGACCAGTGATAGCCTTAACAGTGGGGGAACCTGCTGGCATAGGCCCAGAAATTTCTCTGCTCGCGGCCTGGCAATCTCGCCATGAGATTCGTCCTGTCCTGATCGGTGATGCAGCTTATTTGTCGATGCTGGCCGCCGAAATTAACCCGGAAATTTCTTTGATGGGTGTCTCGCAACAGGCACTCAGATATACCGGTATGCCGTCTTGCGGCAAAGATCAAATCACCGTGATCGATTGTCCGCTGGATGCGCATGTGGTGGCAGGGCAGCTTGATCCGCGCAATGGCCGTGCGGTATTGCAGACCCTGGACGTAGCGATAGAAAGCGTGCAACAAGGCTGGTGCAATGCGATCGTCACTGCGCCGCTACAAAAAAGTACCATCAATGATGCCGGCATCGCGTTCACCGGGCATACCGAATATCTGGCCTTAAAGACGCAGACGCCACAGGTGGTCATGATGCTGGCCTGCGAAGCTTCAAGCAGCTCAAGTAGCATATTGCAAGCGCTCAGGGTAGCGTTGGCCACGACTCATCTGCCTTTAAAAGACGTGGCTGCGGCGATACAGTTTGACTCCCTGCTAAAGACCATACAAATCATCCATACCGATTTGCAGAATAAATTTGGCATCGCACAGCCGCGCATTTTCGTCACTGGATTGAATCCGCATGCAGGTGAAAATGGCTATCTCGGGCGTGAAGAAATTGACGTAATTATTCCTGTGATTCAGCACGCCCAAAGTCTGGGCATGGATGTGCGTGGCCCGTATCCGGCCGACACTCTGTTTCAGCAGAAATATTTGCAAGACGCCGACTGCGTCTTGGCGATGTATCATGACCAGGGATTGCCGGTGCTGAAGCACGCCAGTTTTGGCATGGGGGTGAATATCACCCTGGGTTTACCTTTGATACGCACCTCGGTGGACCACGGCACCGCTCTCGATCTGGCCAAGCTCGGCCTTGGCCATGCAGATGCCGGCAGTATGCTGGTGGCGATACGAATCGCTGCCGATATGGTCAAGCGGCTTTGATGTTGATATGCGCAACATTAGCAACTTTAGCCGTTTGGCTTTTACCTATTAAGTATTTGAAGAAACAAACATGAAACACATAGCCCGTAAGCGTTTTGGCCAGAACTTTTTGACGGATCAGCAGGTGCTGAGCCAGATCATTTCCGCCATCGATCCACGCCCAGACCAAAGCATGGTCGAGATTGGCCCGGGCTTGGCGGCAATGACGCGCTTGTTGCTGGCAGGTTTGACGACTCTGCACGTGGTTGAGCTTGATAGAGATTTGGTGGCTCGTCTGAAAAAGACTTTTGACCCCGCCAAATTGATCGTGCATGAAGGTGACGCCCTGCAATTTGATTTCGCCTCCTTGCCGGTTGCCGAGGGTAAGAAATTGCGCGTGGTCGGCAATCTTCCTTACAATATTTCCAGCCCCTTGCTATTCCATCTGGCTGATTTTGCCGAGCTGATCGAAGACCAGCATTTTATGCTGCAAAAAGAAGTGGTTGAACGTATGGTGGCTGAACCTGGCAGCAAAACTTATGGCCGGCTTTCGGTCATGCTGCAATGGCGTTATCACATGGATTTACTCTTTATCGTGCCGCCAACCGCTTTCGATCCACCGCCGAAAGTGGAGTCGGCGATTGTGCGCATGATTCCTAAAGCTACCCGTCTGGCCTGTGATGTGCGTAAGCTGGAGCTTGTGGTGACCAAGGCGTTTTCACAAAGGCGTAAAGTCGTACGCAATTGCCTGGCTGGCATGTTCACCGAACAGCAATTAATTGAGGTCGGGATTGATCCACAATGCCGTGCCGAAACCATCCCCTTAGAGCAATATGTGAAGCTGGCGAATTTACTCCAACACTAAATATAGAGACGCGAAATGAACCTGACTCTCACTCCGGAATGGCAAGCCCTGCTTGAACATAAGAGCAGATTAGAGCAGCAGCATTTACGCGATTTGTTTGCCGCTGACCCAGAGCGTTTCGCACATTTTTCGTTGGAATTAGACGATTTGCTGGTGGATTATTCCAAGCAAAGACTCGATGCTGCGGCCTTGACTGCACTGATTGCATTAGCCAAGAGTACCGCAGTGGAAACCTGGCGTGATCGCATGTTCGCCGGTGAAAAGATCAATTTCAGCGAAGACCGCGCGGTACTGCATACGGCATTGAGGCACACCGCATTCACCGCCTTTCCAAATGAGCAGGCAGACGTCATGCCGCAGGTCAGGGCAGTAAGACAAAGCATGCGCGATATCGTCGAGAGAGTACGCAGCGGCCTCTGGCGCGGCTTTAAAGGCGATGCGATCCAGACCGTGGTGAATATTGGTATCGGCGGTTCTGATCTCGGCCCTAAGCTGGCCACGCGCGCCTTATCGGCGCTACAGCATCCCGGCTTGAAATTTTTCTTTGTTTCCAATCTCGATAGCGCGCATCTGGCACCATTGCTAGAAAAACTCGATCCGCGCACGACCTTGTTTATCGTCGCCTCGAAAACTTTCACCACGCAAGAAACCAGCCTTAACGCACAGACTGCGCGCACCTGGCTGATGGCCGCTGCGATGGAAGAATGGGCAATCGCCAAGCATTTTATTGCGGTCACTTCGAGTCCGGCCAAGGCACATGAATTCGGTATTCCAGACGCAAATATTTTGCAAATCTGGGATTGGGTAGGCGGGCGCTATTCGCTCTGGTCGGCGGTCGGTTTGTCGGTGGCACTGGCCATCGGTATGCACGGTTTCGAGCGTCTGCTGGAAGGCGCAGAAGCCATGGACCGGCATTTTTGCACGACCCCGATAGAAAAAAATATGCCGGTCTTGCTGGCCTTAATTTCGATCTGGAACACCAATTTTCTCGGTGCAGAAACCACCGCGGTATTGCCGTATAACGAATCCATGCGCCATCTGCCGGCCTTTTTGCAACAGCTGGAAATGGAATCCAACGGCAAAACCGTTAGTCGTGATGGAGAGCCATTAACCAATCGCGTCAACCCAATTGTCTGGGGTGAAATTGGCGTCAATGGCCAACACGCCTTCTTCCAGTTATTGCACCAGGGCGGCTGGCTGATTCCTTGTGATTTTGTGGTGGCCGCTTCCAGTGATTATCCGTTGCCCGGTCATCAAGCGCCCTTGCTGGCGAATTGCCTGGCACAAAGCGCCGCACTGGCGTTTGGCAAAACCGAAGCGCAGGCGCGCACTGAACTTAGCGCCGCTGGCTTAGACGAAGCGGCGATTACTAAACTCTTGCCGCATAAAGTGTTTGCCGGTAACCAGCCGTCAACCACGATCCTGATGCCTAGCCTCGACCCATATCAGCTAGGGATGTTGTTAGCGTTGTATGAGCATAAAGTGTTTGTCCAAGGTGTGATTTGGGGGATTAATTCCTTCGACCAATGGGGCGTAGAGCTTGGCAAGCAATTGGCAAATCGTTTGCTGCCCACACTCAAGGGAGATCTTTCACACGATGCGCAACTCGATGCCTCGACCAGCGGTCTGATTGCCTACTTCAGGCGACACGGCAATTGCTGATTTTTTTTGTTAAATGTATTTTCTTAATCTAACATGATCGATACAGACGCCACGCTCGCATCACCGCTGTTCAATTTGCGCAAAAACACCAATCCTATGTTGGCTGTCACGATCATCTGGCATCCTGATTTTAGCCGTATCGGCGAGCAATTTATCGGAGGTAACAGTGCAGGTGTCATAGAGTTAAGTCGGGTTTCTCCATTATTTAGCAGTCCTACCGGCGAAGGTGCGGCGTTAGGCTTAGGCGGCATCTCGCGCAATCCCTTGCAACTGGTGCGCAACAGCGAAAATGGCATTGAAATTATCCCTTCCGCCAGTCGCATGGTGGTCGAACTTAACGGTGAAGAAATCCATGAAGCGCAATTTCTCAGTGCCGAGAAAATCGAGTTTGGCCAGATCCTCGGTTTAGGGCGCAGCATCTTGCTGTGTTTGCACTGGATGCGTTGTTTGCCAAAAAATAACCCTGTAGCAGGTCTGCTAGGCGTCGGTAGCGCCGCCATCACTGCACGCGACCAAATCCGGCAAGTCGCAGGGACAGACTTACCTGTCCTACTTTTGGGTGAAACTGGCACCGGTAAAGAGATCGCGGCGCGTGCCATTCATTCATTGAGCCAGCGCTCAGCTCTGCCTATGGTCACCGTGAATATGGCTGCGTTGAATGAATCTTTGGCTGCGGCCGATCTGTTTGGTGCAGTCAAGGGCGCTTATACAGGCGCACAAGTTTCGCGTAAAGGCCTGTTTGGCGAAGCTGAAGGAGCGACCCTGTTTCTTGACGAAATCGGCAACACACCAGCAAGCATACAACCGATGTTGTTGCGTGTCTTGGAAGGTGGCGATTACCGCCCGCTAGGCGCACAAAAAGATCTGCATTCTACTGCACGCTTAATCGCGGCAACCGATCAAGATCTCGATAGTGACAACTTCAATCAAGCTCTGTTGCGACGGCTGGAAAGTTTTGTGATGCATCTTCCGCCATTGCGTGCCAGACGCGAAGACATCGGTGTTTTGGTACAGCATTTACTCAAGACAAATGTCCAGACCGCTGGCGTAGATCTGAGTTCTTTGTTCTCCCTGGTGACCGAGCTCGCCTGTTACGATTGGCCAGGTAATATCCGGCAACTTGCCCATGTGTTAAAACGGTTAATGCTCGCCCTGCAGGTAGGTGAGACGCCCACGTTTGCTAGTTTGGTTAAAGTCTCGCCAGACCGGATCACCAGTAGTTTTATGTCCAGCACGGCATTGCATGCGAGAAGCGTGCCCGCGCCGGTCGCCATTGCGGAAGTAAAAGCGCCGCCACGAAAAAAATTGATTGATCTGAGCGAAGCGGACGTGCTGGCCGCGATGGAAGAAAACGATTGGTATATACAGGCGGCGGCACAACAGTTAGGTGTGTCACGCCCTTCAATGTATAAACTTCTCGAGACACATAGCCAGATACGCAGGATCGAGCATATAGCAGCTGATGAAATTCATCGAAGCTTCGACGCGCATGGACGAGATATAGAACGTTGCGCTTCTGCGCTGAAGACACCTAGTGAAGCTTTGCGCCGGTATTTGCGCATATCCGGTTAGGTTCGAGTATCGTCTTAGCTGCGACTGATCTGCAGCAGCCCTGAAAAGTCTGCTTGTGCAAGAAAATAGATGCGCTAACGGGCGATGGACCTCATGTCTGTCGCATCGGTGCAGCAAACTGGCCTCTCAACTTCCTTCATTAATAAGCCACTTTAGCCGTGTCGCAAGATCCGCGAGCGTGCCGCTGCTCATGCTCATGCTCATGCTCCTGCCACTGCCACTGTCACGGTCGATGAAATTAGCTAGCTTAAACAAAGTCTTGGCGATTTATTCGGCAATGCAAGACTTGGTCGGTGCGCGACTTCTTTGTTGTGTAAATTTGCAGCTTATTGACGTGTAAAGTCCGTTTGCTTTACACAAAAGAAGGAAATTTACGCCTAAAAATGCCTTGATTTAGCATGGCACGCTATTTGCGATGATGTCTAGTGATGACGCGGGGCGGACCATCGTCAGATCTTTAGGTTTAGAGAACGAAGTGGGGAATTGATATGAACGCATCAATGAAGTTAAAGGCAAAAATAGAAAAACAATATGCTGAAAACGAAACACACTCCTCGTGCAAGAAAAGTCTCGATCATGGTCAATTTGGTAGGAACGTACATGAGTTGCACGAGCAACTTGCTGACCAGACCTTGCTGTTTAAATCTAGAAATTTGTGGTTACCGCAAAGTGTTACGCGCTTGCGCTTTCCCTCTGCCATTTTGCGGCAGCGCCCATACTTAAGTCTTACCTTATACCTGGTATGCGTGATCTTTTTGCGACTGGTTTACTTGAGCTATTTTGCACATGCTTCGTGGTCTGGCCATCAAGGCTTAGAGAACTATCTTATTCTGGGTTTGATGTTGTTATTCTGTTGCGTTGGCTTGCAAGTGGCTGGTGGTTTCCTTTGTTTAACTGCCCAGCTGTCGAAGGTCAAACTGCTGGGAGAAGCGTCGTCTTTTATTGCCCTTGCCATGTTGGGCTGGTATCTCGTCATCGGCGACGAACAGGGCGTTGCACTGGTGGTTTTCACTTGCATGTTTTTGTTTATGCTGTGCATGTTGGTCATTGGCATTGTCAAGGCGCGTCATGGCGACGCATCAGAGCGAATTTTTCTGGCGGCGGCACTTTGTGGCATGTCAGGCGCTGGCTTTAGCATGCTGGTGCTCGCCAATGTTTTGCCGTTTATTTCATCAACCTATCTCACGTTGGAGTTGCTGGCTTTTCTTGAAGTCAGCTTACTGGCATTTGCCTTGGGATGTCAGGCGCAACAGCAGCAACAGGCTTGCATCCGTGCTGAACGCATGGCAAGCCGTGATTCGCTGACAGATCTTTATAATCGCCGGGCCTTTCTTGAGATGGCCAGGCCGATCTGGAGCACCGCGCAACGCAATCAACGGCCAATAACGATGATCATGCTGGATATTGATCACTTCAAACAAGTCAACGACCAGTTTGGCCATGAGGTAGGCGACAAGGCATTAATGCAAACCGCCGATTTGCTGGCGAATGTTTGCCGTGCCGGTGATTTACTCAGCCGTTGGGGCGGCGAGGAATTTTTACTATTGCTACCCGAGACCGATCTTGAGCAGGCCCGTGTATTTGCCGAGAGAATACGGCTTTCGCTCGAGGCACTTGGTCTGCCGATAGAATCTGATGCGATCTTTCTGACTGCCAGTTTAGGTGCGTCCGAAGGTGCTCGAAAAAAATGTCTGGAAGAGATGATCAGGGAAGCAGACGTGCAACTCTATAATGCCAAACGCAATGGACGCAATCAAACCTCGTGCGAGAAACCTGAAGTAGCGGAACTAAGGCCTGTGATTTTGTGTGCGTGAGCGCGAGATCAACCTGTCAGTTTCCACGTCTCGTCGCATCTTATAAACTGACGGCCTGTTCAGTCTTACGCTCGATTAATTCAATCTTATAGCCGTCAGGGTCTTGCACAAACGCGATAACGGTTTTGCCGCCTTTAACCGCGCCAGCTTCACGCGTCACGTTACCATCCTTCGCTCTGACGGCGTCGCACGCGGCATAGGCATCCGGCACCGCGATGGCGATATGGCCGTAGGCTGTGCCGAGCTCGTAATGCTCTACACCATAGTTGTAAGTTAACTCCAGTTCGGCATGCTCAGGGTTGCTGCCGTAACCGAGAAACGCCAAGGTGTATTTGTATTCAGGGTTATCGGATTGCCTGAGTAATTTCATGCCGAGTACTTCGGTATAAAAATCTATCGAACGTTGCAGATTGCCGACGCGTAGCATGGTGTGGAGGATGCGCATAATTGCTTTCTTTTAAATGGGTTGAAACGGTTTCGTCGTGTCCGTAGTGTTCGCCGTGTTTAAACAAGTTTTGCATTGGCTTCACGCACTTGCCCCGGCATCAAAACACCGGAAGCTCTGCCGAAGCATGTCGCTTCAATCTTTGTCTTGCTTGCTCATAATCCGGAAACACCGATTCTACTCGAGCCCAAAAGCGTGGGCTGTGATTCATCTCGTGGAGATGCGCGAGTTCATGTGCGATCACGTAATCGATGAGCTCTGGTGCGAAATGTATCAAGCGCCAGTTCAAGTGGATTTTTCCTTGTGAAGTACACGAGCCCCAGCGCGTGGCGGCATTGGATAGCGACATCGATTTGTAGCTAACCCCTAGCATGTCTGCATACACCGGCAAGCGTGTCGAAAAAACGCTCTTCGCCTCTTTTTGCAACCAGGTTTTTACGCTGTCTTTGAGTTGCTGTTCGCTTGCGCCAAGAGGCAGCTGGATACTGAGCTCGCGCGGTTCTTCCTGATACTCAGCGGTGATGCGGGCGACAGCATCGTCGCGTCGGAGACGTAAATAGAGTACTTGGCCCAGGAACAAAAAGCTGGCGCCATCTTCCCAGCGCATTGCGGTCTCTAAACGACGTTCGGTACGTTTGCGCCGCTCGTTTAGATTGTTGATGATCCATTGTTGCTTCTCTTGTATCGCGTCATCAATATTCGCAACGGTGACCCAACGCGGCGCTGTTACGCGCAAACCTTCTTCGGTAATTTGAAAGCCGATAGTGCGTCGCTTGGAGCGCAGCAACACATACTCCAGCGTGGCATCAGGTAGCTGAATTTTTCTATTGCTGTTGGGGTGGGTGAAGCTGGTTGGCCGCTTAGGTGATGTTGTTGTCGGCGGCGTAGCTTGCGGAGAATCTGCTGCCGTCTGCGGTTGTAACTCTGGGTTGAGTTTTTCTGGAAATAAAAGCTCGCTAAAAAAATCCAACTGCAGGGCTCGTTGTAATACTTTAGCAATTGACGGTACGCGTGGCTTCATTTATCAGTGATTTCTTTGTCATTGCTGATCGTGCTGATCGTGCTGATCGTATATTAACGATCATACATTTCGATTTTCTTGTGCATACACTTGTGGCGAAATGACGCGCATTTCTGCTTCTATCCATTCCTCAACTTGTGCCATTAATTCTGTTGCTGTCAATCCTACAGGAGAAATAGGTTTCCCGACAGATACGGTAATTATGCCCGGTTTTTTGATGAAAGAATTTTTCGGCCAGCATTCACCGGAATTGAGCGCGATAGGAATTACTGGTGTATTGGTTTCTATCGCCAGCCGTGTTCCGCCGCCTTTGTAATGGCCTTTTTGACCAACCGGAATCCGCGTCCCTTCCGGAAACATGATGACCCATTGGCCATCGGCGAGACGGTTTCTACCTTGCACCACAACCTGTGCGAAAGCATCTTTACCTTTGCTGCGGTCAATCGGGATCATACGCATCAGCGCAATTGCCCAGCCAAAAAATGGGATGTAGGTGATCGATTTTTTAAACACGAAAACCAGCGGGCGCGGGGTCGCCTGCAATAAGAATATGGTCTCCCAGGCAGACTGATGTTTGGATAAGACAATCACCGGGCCGTCAGGAAAATTCTCAAAGCCCTTGGTCTGATAACGGATGCCGCAGATTACTTTAGCCGCCCAGACCATGAAGACATTCCACAGGGCGGTGGCGTTGTAGCGCTTGTTGTAAGGAAGCGGAGCAAATAAAAAACAAATGGGCGCCCAGATTATCGTCACAACAACCATGACGAATAAAAATAGGAATGAGCGAATAAAACGCGTGAGCTTGACCATCGTGTTTCCTGATTTTTCTATCTAAAAGTATTGAGTTAATTATGCGATTTAGATGATGTGAGTGGCCACATTGTGTTCATGTTGCGAAGCCAGTATGACATCCACCATCGTAGCGAGATCGGCATGAATCTGCGAGCCTGGAGGTAGCCCACCTTTATCCTTGGTTTGTTGACCTTTGCCGGTCAACACCAAATGCGGCACACAGCCTAGCAAGAAGCCAGCCTGCAAGTCGCGCAGCGAATCGCCTACGCAGTGCACGCCCTTTAGATTGACCTCATAGCGGCGCGCGATTTCCTGCAGCATACCCGGCTTGGGTTTGCGGCAATCACAACTGTCATCGGCAATATGCGGGCAGTAAAAAACCGCGTCTATCTTGCCACCCACCAGTTGCGCGCTGGTGTGCATTTTTTGATGTATCGCGTTCAAGGTCGACATGTCGAATAACTTGCGTGCGACACCAGACTGATTGGTCGCCACTACCACCGTATAGCCGGCCTGATTGAGCCTGGCAATGGCATGCATGGAACCCGGCAACGCATGCCACTCCTCAGGTGATTTGATGAAGCTATCCGAATCCTGGTTAATTACACCGTCACGATCAAGAATTATCAGTTTCATGCGCGCCCTTTTGTCTTATGCAGCCAGTTTAGAAATGTCGGCAACCTGATTGAGCATGCCGTGTAATTCAGCGAGTAAAGCGAGACGGTTATTACGCAGCGCCAGATCATCTGCATTCACCATGACATCGTTGAAAAAGCTATCGACTGCGCCACGCAAGGCGGCCAAAGTCTTCAGTGCACCGGTGAAATCGCCTTGCGCAAATGCAGCATCGACCTTGGGCTTAACATCGGTCATGGCTTTGTGCAGCGCTTGTTCGGCGGCTTCTTGCAACAGCTCCGTATTGATACTGCCTGGTGTGCCTTCGGCTTTTTTCAGGATATTCGTGATGCGCTTGTTGGCAGCCGCCAAGGATTCAGATTCCGCTAATGCGGCGAAGGCCTGTACCGCTAGCAAGCGCTCGATGATGTTGTCCAGGGTGTCGGGGTTTTGCGCAACTACCGCTTCAACTTCATTTTGTGTAAATCCCTTGTCGCGTAACTGGCCACGCAAGCGGTCATACATAAAATTCAAAACCTCAGCACTTGGGTCTTTGAAATTGGCATTGCCATGAAAAACGCTGACCGCATCGGCAAGTAGCGCCTGAAGTGATAGTGGGAGATTTTTTTCAACCAGCATGCGCAACACACCCAAGGCGTGACGACGCAAGGCAAACGGATCACGGTCGCCAGTTGGTTGTAGGCCGATGCCCCAGATGCCGACCAGAGTTTCGAGTTTGTCCGCCAGTGCCACAGCGGTGCCGGTAGTCGTCACTGGTAATGCATCGCCTGCAAAACGTGGTTGATAATGTTCAGAGGCGCAAGCCGCAACTTCGGTGTGCTCGCCATCGTGTTGCGCATAATACGTGCCCATGATGCCTTGCAGCTCAGGGAACTCGCCAACCATGTCGGTCAGTAGATCGGCTTTGGCCAACATCGCACCACGTTCTGCCAGCGCGACATCGTAAGACAAACTATGAGCGATTTTGCCTGCCAAGGTTTTTACTCGTTGCATACGCTCAGCCTGACTACCGAGTTTGTTGTGATACACCACATTGGCCAACATCGGGAGGCGATCAGCCAGCGATTTTTTCTTGTCTTGTTCGAAGAAAAATTTAGCATCCGACAAGCGCGGACGCACCACACGTTCGTTACCCTGGATGATATGTTCCGGCGTGGCAGTTTCCAGATTTGAGACGATCAGGAAACGCGAACGCAATTTGCCAGCAGCATCGGTTAGCGCAAAATACTTTTGATTGGTCTGCATGGTCAGTATCAGACATTCTTGCGGCACCGCTAAAAATTCTTCCTCAAAATGACACTCGTATACCACTGGCCATTCAACCAACGCGGTGACTTCATCAAGCAGGGATTCAGGCATCAGGACTTGATCATTGCCAGCTTTGGCGAGTAGGGCAGTGCGGATTTTTTCCTTGCGTTCGGTGACGTTGGCGATGACCTTGCCCTGGCTGGCCAGCTTGGCTGCATAGTCATCTGCATGCGCAATACTGATCTCGCCTTCGGACAAAAAGCGATGTCCCAGCGTAGTGCGGTTGCTACTCAATCCTAACAAGTCCAATGGGAGAATGTCGCTGCCATGCAATGCAATGATGCGGTGTACCGGGCGTACAAAATGCACGGTCGCGCCATCTGGGCGTTGATAGCTCATGACTTTAGGAATCGGCAATTTCGCGATGGATTCTTCCACTGCGTTTTGCACACTAGGTGCGAGCTTGGTACCGGCTGCAGTGTGACTATAGAAAAAACTCTCGGCCTTGCCATCAACAGCGCGCTCCAGATCGCTGACTTGCAAATCGGGGAATCCAAGTGCCGCCAATTTTTTCATTAAGGGTGCGCTGGCGTTACCTGAAGCATCCAAGGCGACCGAGACCGGCAAGACTTTTTCACGGATTAATTTATCCGGCGAGGTGGCGCGCACCTTCGTGATGCTGATCGCCAGACGACGCGGTGACGCATAGCTGGTGGCGACAGCATCAGCCTCTAAAAAATCACGTGATTTCAGACCATTGAGAATACCTGCGGCAAAAGCCTCGCCGAGTTTGGCCAGTGCCTTGGGCGGTAATTCTTCAGTGAATAATTCTATTAACAGTGTTTGGTTCATTTTTATCTCAATTTATTCTTGACTTAGTCTACAAGCGCTGCCGGTTTATGTTTGTCATCAGCTGCGCACATAGGAAATCCGAGTTTTTCGCGTGAGGCGTAATACGCCGCCGCAACGGCACGCGACAGATTCCGAATCCGGCCGATATACGCAGCGCGCTCGGTCACTGAAATCGCTCCACGGGCATCAAGCAAATTGAAGGTGTGTCCGGCTTTCAAAATCATTTCGTAAGCGGGAAGGGCCAGGGATTTTTCTGTCACTTCCAGCAAGCGTTTGGCTTCGCCTTCGTAACTGTTGAACAACGTGAACAGGAAATCGGTATTCGAATATTCAAAATTGAAGGTCGACTGTTCAACTTCATTTTGATGGAACACGTCACCATAAGACAGGCGTACGATCTGGCCATTTTCTTCGCGCTCGGTCCAGACCAGATCGTAGACGTTTTCTACGCCTTGCAGATACATCGCCAGTCGTTCGATACCGTAAGTGATTTCACCAAGGATGGGTTTGCAATCGAGCCCGCCGACTTGCTGAAAGTAGGTAAACTGCGTGACTTCCATGCCGTTCAGCCAAACTTCCCAACCGAGGCCCCATGCGCCCAATGTTGGGTTTTCCCAGTCATCTTCGACAAAGCGGATATCGTTTTGCTGTAAATCCAAACCCAGCGCCTTGAGTGAGCCAAGGTAGAGATCCAAAATGTTTTCTGGAGCAGGTTTTAATACCACCTGATATTGATAGTAGTGTTGCAGCCGGTTTGGGTTTTCGCCATAGCGACCATCTTTAGGGCGGCGTGACGGCTGTACATAAGCGGCGCGCCAAGGCTCCGGGCCGATCGCACGCAAGAAAGTGCCGGTATGTGAAGTGCCCGCACCGACTTCCATATCGTAAGGTTGCAGCAGGGCGCAACCTTGTGCGCTCCAGTATTCTTGTAATTTGAGGATAATCTGTTGAAATGTGAGCATCGCGCTATCTGCCTTTATTCGCCGGGGAATCCGAGCGACATGTAATGTTTGCCAAACCTTCGATTTTAACCTAGAAATGATAGACTTATGGCGCCGAATGAGCGCTTTTCAGACAGGATACGTGGCTCAGTCGAGTATTTCCACGAAAGTATTTGCGCAAATTGTCAGTAATCCCGTTTTGGTGAAAAGCTGGAAACAATCCGTGATGCCTGGCTTTGATCAATGATCAATGTCGGATGCGCAATTGGATGCATTGATTTCTTATCTCGAACTTAAGGCAAAGTAAAGACGAGACTGAATAAGTCTATTTTTTCTTGGAGATGCCTTGCAATAAAGTCGTAACTTCTTCACTGAGTGGAATGCCATGCCGGCGCAACAGCTGCACGTGCAAGACCATATTTTCAAGCACTAATTTGGCTGCCACCGCCAGCAAGGTAATGTGACGGTCTTCTTCGCTGAAGTTTTCGAGGGATGCGGCCATGACACAAATGTGGCGAGCCGTCAGGCTACGTAAATCATCTTCCTCAAACGGCAGATCGGCAAAGTCGATCGGGTCCTCTTTTTCCACTTCCATCATCAGTTCTTGTAGTTGCTCTGGTGTGATGATCATCGCGCGCTCCTGGGAAAAAGTTATTTTAATTGTATGCCGCAGAATCGCGCGTCGGTGAATTTTTGTATAAATCAGTTTAAAAAACCTATTCTTCCACCGTTAATCATCCAACTTACCGTTCTATCCCACTTATTTTGCAGTCTGTCACAAGGCGTTTGAGATCGCATCATTGCATCCTTAAGATAGCATCACTGAATCAACATTTTGTTGTTCAATATGGATTACTCAAAGGGAAAAGGCGTTCATCATGAAAACCACAACACGTAACACCTTGCTTGTATTAGGCGTTTTTCTAATCATTGCACTCATGACTCTATTCTCGATGCAAGGGCATGGCATAGTCATTGAAGGCGAAGAAATTAACGGTGTTGCCGGCGTGGGAATAGGCATACTTGGATGTGCGATCGGATTGTTGGCGGCATTCTTCGCACTCAGCCTGACCGGCTTAATACTCGCAGCAGTCGCCTTATTCTTGGTATTGTTGGGTGTGGTGATCTTTGGTGCTGTGGCAATTGCGCTTTCACCTCTACTCCTGCCACTGTTTTTCTTGATGGGTGTGGTGTGGTTGTTTAACCGAGGCAAACGCGCTTGATGGAAATATCTGATGCAAATAGTAATACCAGATTAGCACTGCTGATCTGGTATTGAGTAAAGAAGATTTGAGATATCCGAACTCAAATCCAATTGCATAGAAAACGTTTTACGCTGTGACAATTCGAAGCTTATTTATCTAGCTTGCCGGTTTTGATCACCATCCAATACATCAGCAACATTCCAGTCATCACCGTTGTCGATGCCATTCCCAAGATTGGCCCAAGCTGCTCTTCAGGGAAGGTCCGCTGAAACAACAAAAATAGGGCGATAATCATCGTCACCGCGCCAAGGTTATGCACTATGAACTGTACTGTGGCCACGCGTGGCGTGAGGTCGTGGAGCCAAAGTTTATGTATGATTGCATACATCATCGAAGTGACAAAGCCGACCAGAAGCAGGTGAGCATGAGTAACCAGTTGTCCATGGTCGTGTGATGCAGCCATGGCCATACCTAAGGCCATTCCCGCAACAGCATAAGTCAAACCACAAATAAGATATTTTCTGTCATAGCGCATGATTATTTCCTTTAAATAAGGGATGAATCGGAGTGAAGCCCTTTCTCTACTGTATGCAGTTTGGCAAATGCGCAATCCCTATTTCGAGATGAGCGGCGCGCATTTGAGCGGTATTAATCTTTCTTTTATTCACTCGCCAATCGCGCAAATGCGCCATCCGCCGCCTTGATCGTGTTTGCAATTATTTCGTCATCATGTTGCGCCGAGACAAAGCCTGCTTCGAATGCGGAAGGTGCTAAATAAACGCCGGCATCAAGCATGTGATGGAAGAAACGGTTGAATTTGGCGGTATCTGACGCCATCATTTGCGCAAAAGTTGACGGGACTTCTTTTGCAAAATACAGGCCAAACATGCCACCGATAGAGTCCGCGCAAAAAGTAACGCCAGCTAACTGTGCCGCAGCTGCGAGGCCGGTGGCGAGCTTCTCGGTTTGTGCTGATAGTTTTGCATGGAAGCCAGGTTCCTGGATGAGTTTTAAGGTACTTAAGCCCGCCGCAACGGCGACCGGATTGCCGGATAAAGTCCCAGCCTGGTAGACTTTTCCAATTGGTGCCATGTGCTGCATCAGATCGGCGCGACCACCAAATGCCGCTACCGGCAAGCCACCGCCTATGACTTTGCCTAATGCAGTAATGTCTGGTTGTATATCATAGAGCGCTTGTGCGCCACCGAGTGCCACGCGAAAGCCGCACATCACTTCGTCGAAAATTAAGACGCTGCCGTATTGAGTGCATAGGCGGCGCATGGTTTGCAAGAATTCTGCGCTGGCCTTAATCAGGTTCATATTGCCGGCGACAGGTTCAACAATCACGCAAGCGATTTCATGGCCATATTTAGCAAAAGCATCTTCCAGCTGTTGACTATTGTTGTAGTCAAGTACCAGGGTGTGCTTGGTAAAATCTTCTGGTACACCGGCAGACGTTGGGTTGCCAAACGTAAGTAAGCCGCTGCCAGCTTTTACCAGCAAAGAATCGGCATGCCCGTGATAGCAACCCTCGAACTTGACGATCTTGTCGCGACCGGTAGCGCCACGGGCTAATCTAAGCGCGCTCATGGTTGCTTCAGTCCCGCTAGAGACTAAGCGAACTTGTTCAATGGATGGCACTAGCTTGCAGATTTCTTCTGCCATCTCGATTTCGCCCTCGGTAGGGGCGCCAAAACTCAGCCCACGCACAGCGGCGTCTTGTACTGCCTTGATCACCGTTGGATGGGCGTGGCCGACAATTGCCGGGCCCCATGATCCTATGTAATCGATATAGCGCGTGTTTTCGGCATCCCAAAAATAGGCGCCTTCTGCACGCGTGATAAAACGTGGTGTGCCACCGACAGAGCGGAAGGCACGTACCGGTGAATTGACACCGCCTGGAGTGGTTTTTTGTGCTCGCAGAAACAAGCTTTCGTTTTTGTCGCTCATATGAATTTAGATCACTGTTAGTAGAGGGAAGGGCAAATGCGAATTGCCCGGTAGGTTTTAATTAAGAAAGAAGAAAATATTATTCCGGTTCTTGGGTTTCTTTGGTCCAAAAATATCGGTCGGGAATTAGTTTTCCCATTCCTAAACGTTGTGCATGTGTAATTGAGGCAAAAGTGAACTCTTGCGCTTCCATCACAGCCTCAGGTACGTCCAAGCCAATCGCTAGCATGGCTGCAATTGCGGCTGATAAGGTGCTGCTGGCACCAAGATGCGATCCTTGAATTCGCTGCCATTCATCGGTGCGGACGATGCCGGAACTGTCCAATAAAATGTTGGCGATGGCATTTTCTTTACCTTGCGCTCCGGTCACGAGAACAAACTCACAGCCTGATTCGATCAAACTCATCGCATCAGCGACCATGTCCTCCGCTTCATCTTGTGCATCGGTTTCTTTCCAGGTTTCAGCAAGGAGTGACAGATCCACCGTGGATATGACCAGGACGGTGGTTTGCGGAATGAGCAACTCACATATCGCAAGTAATAAATCTTCCTTGTCGGTATCAAGATCAGGGATGGATGAATTAAATGGATCCAGCACCAGATGTAATTCAGGATAGTCCGAGACGATTTCTGCAATCACAGTGACATTTTCAACGCTACCCACCAAGCCAACTTTGCAGGCAACTACTTGCACATCTTCCAATACTGTACGCGCCTGATCTGAAACAAGCTCCGCTTCCAATGGGTGAATGTCATCGACCTGTGAGGTATCACTAACTAAGATGGACGTAAGCACGGACAATCCATGGCAACCCATCGCCGCGAACGTTGCCAAATCTGCAGGTACGCCAATTGCGCCTATAGGATCTGCCGCTCCAAAGGTTAAAATAAGGGGAGATGGTTGGTTTTGCACGATGAGTAGACTAATATAGAATATTTTGTAAGAATGCTTGTTCGGCTTCTTGGTGTTTTTTCTTAAGGCTTACTTTGAGCGAAAAAAGCTGTTACTAGGAAGTTTGATAATGTTTCAAACATTTTACTTGATTGAGGGGTTTTAGGCGTGAGTGTTAATGAGCAAAAATTTCAAACATGGATGTGTTTGATTTGTGGTTGGGTATATGATGAAGAAAGTGGCTTGCCGGATGAGGGAATTCCTGCGGGCACGCGCTGGTCTGACGTTCCTATGAATTGGACATGTCCAGAATGCGGTGCACGGAAGGATGATTTCGAGATGGCAGTTTTCTAAAAGCGCGGTTAATTCTTAGTATTTGTTGTGGCAAAATGTTTATTCATGGAAAAATTCGCGCAAATTCTAAAAATTTTGTTACAGTGTGACCGTGACTTTTAACCTAGTAACTCTGAGATGATTTTATGTCAACCATGACAGGTAATGAAAATTTGAAAATTATGGTGATCGACGATAGCAGTACTATTCGGCGGTCTGCGGAGATTTTTTTGGGACAAGTGGGTTATAAAGTTGTTTTGGCAGAAGATGGTTTTGATGCATTGGCCAAGATTAACGACTCCCACCCCGATTTAATTTTTTGCGACATTCTCATGCCTAGGCTTGATGGATATCAGACGTGTGCGTTGATTAAGAAGAGTGCAAAATTTCGCGATACGCCAGTAATCATGCTGTCGTCGAAAGATGGTTTATTTGACAGGGCTCGCGGAGCGATGGTGGGATCAGACGAATATTTGACCAAGCCATTCACAAAGGACAGTTTGCTCAAAACAGTGCGTAACTATACGACTTCCGCGCCATCCAAATAATTTCAAGGTAATTTTGAGGGTAAGAAAAAAATGGCGATACAGAAAATTTTAATTGTTGATGATTCTCCAACAGAGCGTTATTTTTTAACTGATATTTTAGTTAAAAATGGCTTCTCAGTTTCGACTGCAGAAAATGGCGAAGAAGCATTGGTAAAAATTAAAGCCGACAAGCCGCAATTGATATTGATGGATGTTGTCATGCCAGGACAAAATGGATTTCAGATTACCCGGGCTATCGCCAGGGATCCTGAGACGCAAGACGTGCCGGTTATTATTTGCACCAGCAAAAATCAAGAAACAGATCGCATCTGGGGGCTCCGTCAAGGTGCTCGTGACTATCTGGTTAAGCCGATAGATCCGCAAGAATTATTAGCAAAAATTGCTGCTCTCGGCTAAGTAGGTTATTCCATGAGCGAAATTTTGAGCGAAACCGCAACGACACCCATGAAAGTCGCCAAGCCGGATGCTAGTGTCCGGCGTACACGTCTGCGCGAATTTCAGACGCAGCTGATGGCTAGGATGCAGGCCGCTCAAAGTGGTTCGCAAGTAACGGTGAGTCAACTGGGGGTGATGATAGGCCGTACCCGGTTCTTAATCGATTTGCGCGAAGCTGGCGAGATTGTCACCGCTGGCAATATGACAAAAGTCCCGTTAACCAAAGATTGGTACCTCGGATTAGCGAACGTCCGGGGTAATCTGACTAGTGTGGTTGATTTGTCTCGTTTTGATGGAAATGAATTAACACTTCGTGAGTCTTCTTGTCGAGTAGTTGCTTTTGCTTCAAGTTTGGCTTTCAATAGTGGCTTGTTGGTGTCACAAGTTCTTGGCTTGCGTGATTCGAGTCGAATGGAACGGCAACTGTCTACACTCGATGGCGACAGTGACTCACCTCAAAAACCATGGATAGTTAATCAATACCGCGATGGCGACGGGAATCTTTGGTTTGAACTTAGTCTTACTTTGTTGGTGCAGGATCAGGAATTTTTGCACGTAGGTTTGTAATTCGTCAGAAATAAATACATGTAGTAATTCAATCGTTTAGGAGACTTATTAATGGCATTTAAACTACCGTTCTTGTCAAAAGAAAAACAAGACCATGAGCTTGATATTGTAGATGTAGGCTCGCGGGAGTTCAATAGTGCTGCTGATTCGGTTGAAGAAGCAAGCAATGTAAAAATGCTTCCATCTGACGAAGGACATTCTGTTGTTGAACCGATTGAATCCGTAGTCGAAAAGAGTCCAGTCAGTCGCGCAGATGCCACCTTTATTGGCGATGCGCTCGAGAAGGGGGGGGATATTCGACTACCTCTGATCGGCCATTTGGCCTTGCCGAAGCAGATTCGCTTCTTGTTGATTGCGATGGCAATCTTCTTGTTGCTTGGTGGTGTCTTCGTCTGGTTGAATGCATCACAATCAGCGTTGATCTCGACCCAGGCGCAAATTGCGGGTGAGGCGCTGATGCACTCCCAGCGTATTGGTAAAGCAGCTCCAAATGCGATTCAGGGTAAGCCCGCGGCCTTTAAGCAGCTCGATGAAAGCCGTAAAGAAATTAGCTTCGATCTGAAAACCTTGTTAGAAGGCGGGCAGTTTCAAGAACGTAGTGTCAGTAAGGCAGATTCAAAGCTGATACCAGTTCTTAAGGATACTGACAAAGCCTGGAGAAGCTCTGATAAAGCTGCCGATACCATCTTCAAGTTGCGCAAAGAGTTGACTGGATTTGGCCAGACTTTGGAAAAACTAAATACCTTGTCGCCAACGCTCTTGGAATTGACAGAACAAATCTCGACTTTGAAGGTACAAGGCGGTGCTAATCCCCGTGAGATTTATACTTCAGGTCAATTGGTCATGTTGACGCAACGTCTGGCACGAAGCGCGAATGAATTCCTGACTTCTGAAGGTGTGAATCCGGAAACAATATTTTTGCTGGGTAAAGATACCAATACCTTCCGTGATCTGGTCGACGCGTTTTTAAACGGTAGTGAAATTTTGCGCCTTCCCGCCACCAAAGACGCGGATACGCGTGAGAAATTAAAAGAATTGCAAAAAGCCTTTGCTGATTATGAGTTGTCGGTCAATGAGATTCAGGGTAATTTGCAAAACTTTATTGCGGCGAAACAATCTGAACAATTGCTGTTTAATGACAATGAAGATTTGCGCCAAAAACTCACTGTACTGCAAAAAACATATACCGCACAACAAGACTCAACCAACATTTCATTCTGGTTGTTAATTCTGAGTGCAATGCTTGCATTGACCGCGGCGGCTGGTGTTGCCCTGGTATTCCTGCAGGATAGTCGTAATCGCGCTAAAGAAGCGAATGCACGCCGCGTTGAGGCCGATGCGCAAATGATGCAAGCCTTGAAACAAGAAGAGGAAGCAAAAGGCGCAAACGATCAGAATCAGGCTGCGATTTTGCGCTTGATGAACGAATTGCAAGAGGTGGCGGATGGAGATTTGACGGTTCAAGCAACGGTTTCTGAAGATATCACGGGCGCGATTGCCGATTCCGTGAACTACACGGTTGAGGAGTTGCGCGGTCTGGTAGGGCGTGTTACTAACACAGCTATTCAAGTTACTTCGGCGTCCAATCATGCGCAAGGTATCTCCGACGATTTGCTCTTAGCCTCCCAGCAGCAGTCGCGAGAAATCTCAGATGCAGGACAAGTGGTTACAACGATGGCCAATGATATTACCGAGGTCTCTCGATCTGCGAATGAGTCAGCTGAGGTTGCGCGTCAATCGGTTGCTGCGGCGGAGCAAGGAGCACATGCGGTGGAAAACGCCATCAAAGGTATGAACGAGATTCGCGAACAAATTCAAGAAACTTCCAAACGGATTAAACGACTCGGTGAATCATCACAAGAGATTGGTGAAATTACCGAACTGATTTCAGACATTACGGAACAGACCAACGTCTTGGCGTTGAATGCGGCGATTCAAGCTGCGTCAGCGGGTGAAGCGGGTCGAGGCTTCTCGGTGGTTGCGGAAGAGGTCCAGCGATTGGCGGAACGTTCGGCTGAAGCGACCAAGCAGATTGGTGCCTTGGTTCGTACGATTCAAACGGATACTCACGATGCAGTTGCTGCGATGGAAAAATCAACGCAGGGTGTGGTTGAGGGAGCTAAGTTGTCAGATGCCGCAGGTACCGCGTTGTCAGAGATTCGTAGCGTTTCAAATCGACTCGCTGAACTGATTCAGGGAATCTCGCTTTCGACAGAACAACAGGCGACATCTGCAAACGGCGTTGCACAAAATATTCAACACATTTTGACCATTACTGAACAAACTCAGAGTGGTACCCAACAAACGTCGCAATCAATTAAAGAGTTGTCAATGTTGGCTGAAGAACTCAAGAACTCGGTATCTCGTTTCCGGGTTACCGCCTAATTTTCATGTGCCAGGTTCAAACTGGCACTATCATAAATGCACGGCGATGAACTGATGTTTGTCGCCCTTTGAGTTTGCGGGGTACACGCATGACATCCAGTTTTTCTAATTCTTCAGAGAATCCCCAAGATCAGTTTGATATAGGCCCGCTTTCCTGGGTCATGACAGAAGTTCGTGAAGCAATCACGAACGCTGCCAAATTGCTCTCAGACTCCATCGGTCAAGATGCTGAAACTCAATCAACTTTATTGCTAAAGGCCAAAAGTTATTTACATCAGGCTCATGGCGCTTTACAAATTGTAGATATTGACGGCGTCTCGATAGTGACTGAGACGATAGAAGATATTATCGAACGTCTGCAGTCCGGGCAATTGGAAATCAACCGTGTCAACATCGATGTTATTTCCGATGCTTTTCATGCGGTATTGCGTTATTTGGAAGATTTGTTGGCGGGAAGTGCACATCAACCGGTTCGATTGTTTCCTTATTACCGGGCGCTTTTGGAAATTAAAGGCGCTGAAAGAATTCATCCTGCGGATTTGTTTTTTCCATCCCTTTCTGTCCAAGAAAAAATTCCTGAATTAACTGTCATCGCCAATGCGAAGGCAGTCAATTATTCCAGCACCAGGCTACACTTCGAAAAGCTATTGCTGACGGTCTTGACGAATAAAGATGCAAAACAGCAACTCGCTGCGGTGCATGCAATGCATGATTTGATTAAGGAAATCGAGCAAGCGCAAAATACCTCGCAAGCAAAAGCCTTCTGGTTAGTGATGCGTGCTTTTGCCGAGGCGGTTGCCCAAGGATTGATCGAGAACAAACAATATGTAAAGCAAATTTTTGGGCGCATCAACCTGCAAATCCGTCGTTTGGTGGAAGGTGTTTCG
>JAZJYB010000161.1:0-28952 GCA_040390685.1 Pseudomonadota bacterium
GAGATCAGGTGCTTGCCAAGTTTTATCAATATTGGCTGAAGTTGTATCAACTCGGTGAGGTCGGCGATCTGGAAGAATTTTCGATCAACACCGTGGCACCGCGCCACGGCAAGTTCATCCGTCCACCTAAGGATATGCCGAATTCACCTTTGTCTGATATCGCGTATGCCTTCCATTTCGATGCCGGCTTGTATGCCAAGTATCTGCGCGGTGTCAGCGAACAGCAAGGTGTCACCCGAATAGAAGGGCGCATTGTCGACACCAGGCTGCGTGAGGCCGATGGCTTTATCGAGTCGCTGCTGATGGAAAATGGCGAGCAGATTGCCGGCGATTTGTTTATCGATTGTTCTGGCCTGGCAAGTTTGCTGATCGAGAAGGCGCTGCATACCGGATACGAGGATTGGAGCCATTGGCTGCCCGCCGATAGCGCGATTGCGGTTCCGTGTGCATCGCATGGCCCGCTGCTGCCGTACACACGTTCGACAGCACATAGCGCAGGCTGGCAGTGGCGCATCCCTTTGCAGCACCGTACCGGCAATGGCCATGTATTCTCTAGCAAATTCATGAGTGCCGATGAGGCGCAAGCGATCTTGCTGGCGAACCTGGATGGCGAGGCGCTGGCAGAGCCGCGCCACATCAAATTTACTACCGGCAAGCGCAAGAAAGCCTGGAACAAAAATTGTGTCGCAATCGGCCTGGCCGGTGGCTTCATGGAACCCTTGGAATCGACCAGTATCCACATGATACAAACCGCGATCACGCGCTTGCTGAGCCTGTTTCCGGATAGCGGTTTTAACCAAATGGATATCGATGCCTACAACGAGCAGAGCGATGAAGAGTACGAGCGTATCCGCGATTTCTTGATCGTGCATTACAAACTGAATGCGCGCGATGATTCGGCCTTCTGGAGATATTGCCAGCAGATGGAAGTGCCAAAAAATGTGCAGCAACGCATAGACCTTTACCAGAGCAATGGGCGGCTGTTCCGCAAGGGTGATGAACTGTTTGCCGATGCCAGCTGGCTGCAAGTGATGCACGGCCAGGGCTTGCGCTCCAGTGGCTACCATCCGCTAGTCGATCAGCGCAGCAAAGAGGACATCGCGCTGTTTCTAGGGCAGGTACAAAAAACCATCCGTAAATGTGTCGATGTGATGCCCACGCATGAAGAATTTATTGCCGCCACTTGTGCGGCACAAAATTAGTTTGAAAATGTAATATTTAATGGAAAGCTTGAAATACTTAGCAAGGTCATTTGCGCGTAAGCGGGAAGCTTTATCCACGAATGTTAAACATACTAGGGGACTAGTTTTTGATGTAGTTGTTGAATTTCATCCGCTTGAGGCGCTGCCATTTGTGCGGGGCAGAAAATGGATAAGAAAGCTTCGCTGTTTGAGCGTAGCGAGTTTCGAAGCTTTCCCATTTTTTGACCTGCTCAAATGGGGACCCGAAGGGCAGCGCCTGCGGTCGCCTTCTTTGGCACACCTTTCTTGGCGAAGCAAGAAAGGTTTGTAGCTGCCGGTCTACCACCGGCCTGCAATCTTTAAGCAACGACGGACCTTGGCAATACGTATGGGTAAAAATTATCGCCTGTGCGAGAATGACGAATATAGGTTTATTATCTATCGGCTCGAATTTTTAGAAGAAAAATACTATGGCAACTATCAAAGATGTAGCGCGTCTAGCAGGTGTGGGTCTCGGTACCGCATCGCGCGTGGTCAGCGGCAAAGGCTCGGTTTCTCCGGCGACGCTAGAGCGGGTAAAGAAGGCGATAGAGGAACTTGATTTCAGGCCATCGCATGCTGCACGGTCTTTGTTGTCTGGCACGTCGCAAATGATAGGGGTCTACATTCCTTTGCTGAAAGGGACATTTTATATGCCGATTTTGCAGTCCATCGATAACGAGTTGCGCGCCGCTGGTTTGCATATGGTGGTGGCGTTCGGAGTCGGGGCCGGGGATCAGCGTGAGCAAGCGGTTGACGGTATCCGTTTTCTCATCGAGCGCGGCTGCGATGGTTTGATCGTGATGAGTAATGCCTTGCTAGATAGCGATATCGATGCCTTGGGGCCAAAAAAATCCCGCCTAGTTGTATTAAATCATCGTTACGACAGCATTGCCGAACAATGTTTTACAGCAGATCACTTTCAGGGTGGGCGGCTTGCCGCTCAGGCGTTTTTGCAGCATAGACATCGCAAAATAGCTGTGATTGCCGGGCCGGCAACTGCGCCCGATAACGTAGACCGTATCGGCGGTTTCATGCATGAAATGGAACTGGCTGGGATGGATACTTCCAAGATGTGGATCGCAGAAAGTAACTTTGCGCCGGATGGCGGTTGGGCCGCGGCAGCGGAGCTGGTGGCTTCAGGGTACAAGTTTACCGCTGTGTTTTGCGCTAATGATGAGATGGCGATAGGTGTGCTGTCGTATTTTCAGCACGTCGGTATTGCAGTGCCTGAGCAAGTCTCGGTGATCGGCTACGATGATACTGAAACAGCGGAATTTTCTGCACCAAGATTGTCGTCAGTGCATATAGCCTGGCGTGAAATGACCATGAACGGGCTGAATTATTTGCTGAATCTATGCTATGACATGAAGCGTCCCGTACTGCGCAAATTTGAGGTAGGCATGACTTGGCGTAGCTCGGTGGAGAAAGCGGCAAAGTCGCTGGCAGTGAAGAAAAAAACAGCTTAGGTGCGAACAAAGAAAAAAATAGACGAAATAAGTGGCTTATTTCGTTTTTGTTTCGTGTTTTTCGTACCATTCGTGGACAAAAAAGTGTTTCAAATTTTCTTTAGTTTAAAAACATGCAATAGACGCATGTTTTTTTTGAAGTATAATGGAAACGATTCCATTTGGAGGTGTAGGCAAGTGAAAATTTTCCACTGATAGGAGTAGCAGCATGTTGAGTTTAAAAATTACTTGTTCGCTACAGCTGAGGCAAATCTGTCAGTCGCTGGCATTGTGCTGCGCGCTGATGTTGCTTGCTGGGTGTGGCTCTGGAACGGCGGCAACCACGACGCCCGCGCCAGTTGTGCTTGTGCCCATCATCACCGACGCTCCGCCAGTGCTACCTTTATCCATGTTGCGCACTGAAGGCATGAAGTGGCTGAAAGCCGACGGTAGTCAAATTCATCTGAAGGGCGTTAATTTAGGTAACTGGCTAATTCAGGAATTCTGGATGATGGGTCAAGGCTCGAATGGTATCGACGACCAATGCAAGCTCGAAGCAAAATTGGATGAACGCTTCGGCTATGCAGAGCGCGAGCGTTTGTATAGCCTGTTTCGGCAGAACTGGATCAGCACGCGTGACTGGGACTTGATCGCAAAATTCCGCTTGAATGTCGTGCGTTTGCCATTTATCTGGAGCGTGATTGAAGATGAGAAAAATCCTGGCCATCTGCGCGCCAACGCCTGGCAATATTTTGATGACGCAATTGCCCAAGCCGAGGCACGCGGCATCTATGTCATCCTCGATTTGCATGGTGCAGTCGGCAGCCAGGGCTGGGAGCATCACAGCGGATGTGCTGGAAAAAATCTGTATTGGAGCACGCCAGAATATCAGGACAGGACGGTCTGGTTATGGCAGCAAATCGCCTCGCGTTATAAAGACCGCGTGGCCGTCGCTGGCTACAGCATACTGAATGAACCATGGGGCACGACAGAGGCGACACTCGCCATCGCGATGAAGAGACTGTACAGCGCAATCCGCACCATCGACAGCAAGCATGTGGTGATACTTCCGGGGCATAACAGCGGCATTAATGGCTATGGCAAACCGTCTGAGCAGGGCATGACGAATGTCGCCTTCGAAATGCATTTTTATCCCGGCATGTTTGGCTGGGGGCAAATCGGCTTGGATGTGCACAAAGACTGGCTGCAATGCGGCGCGACCGGCAAGGGCGGAGTATGTGAATGGAATGCCCGTTTGCTAGGCCTGAACACGGCCTTCTTTGTTGGCGAGTTTCAGCCATGGGCGGGTATGGGGGCCGAGCTCGGCGGCCAGGTGACGCGCGCCAGTTACGATACCTATGCCAGCTACGGCTGGGCATCGACTAGTTGGAGCTACAAAATTTTTAATAACAACGGCGGGCAGGGCAATGGCAGCTGGGGCCTGGTGACCAATGTCGCCAGCGTCAAAGTGCCGGCACTCGATTTTGCCACGGCACCGCTGAGCGAAATCGAGTCTTTATTTAAGCTATATGGAAGCGCCGCCTACGAGCCGCAACAAGCGGTAATGAACTGGATGAGTAGCTCGGTGGCACCTGCGCCGTTTGCGCCCGTAAAGTAAATATTAAGCGTCAAAAACTATCCGGATAAATATGAAAACAAATCCTGTATTGCCAAGCTCATCAATACTTCCGACTATTCCTGAAGTTGCCCGCAGCGACTTTGCCAAAGATTTCATGTGGGGCTGCTCAACATCTTCGTATCAGATTGAAGGTGCAATCGACGTCGATGGCAGAGTCGAATCGATCTGGGACAGGTTTTCGGCCCAGCCTGGAAATATCAGTGATGGCTCCAGCGGGAAAAACGCCTGCGACCATTACCATCGTTGGCCTGAAGATCTGGATATTGCCAGCGAGCTTGGCATGAATGCCTACCGCTTTTCCATCGCCTGGCCACGTATTTTCTCTGAAACAGGCTCACAGCCGAATCAGAAAGGCTTGGATTTTTATTCGCGCATGGTAGACGGCATGTTAGAGCGTGGCCTACAGCCATGGGCTACTTTATATCATTGGGATCTGCCGCAAGCCTTGCAAGATAGGGGCGGCTGGAATGAGCGCGGCACGGTGGCGCAATTCGTCAAATTTGCCGATGTGATGAGCCATCATCTCGGCGACAGGGTAAAAAACTGGATCACCCACAACGAGCCATGGTGTACTGCCATGCATGGCAATTGGGATGGCATGCATGCGCCCGGCAACAAGGATTTTAAGACCGCTTTGCAAGTCTGCCACCACGTGTTGCTGTCACATGGTCTCGCGATCCCTGTCATCAAGGCCAACGTACCGGATGCCAAAGTGGGCATCGCTTTAAGTTTACATCCGGTGCAGCCCGCATCAACAGCGCAAGCCGATCTAGATGCCACAGTGCGCCATGATGGCCTGCGCAACCGCTGGTTTTTAGACCCCCTGCATGGCCGTGGATATCCGCAAGATATCTGGCAATTGTGTGGCACTGACGTACCTGTCGTCGAGCAGGGAGACCTTGCAGCGATTTCGACAGCTATAGATTTTCTCGGTGTGAATTATTACTTCCCGGAAGTCGTCGCCTATGCACCGGAAGCGCTGCCCTTGCAAGCAAAAGTCGTGGTGATGCCTGATCGTGAACGCACCGCCTTCGGCTGGGAAGTCGCGCCAGAGGGCTTGGCGAGTCTGCTGAAACGCATAGTCCAGGATTATCATCCCGTACCAATTTACATCACCGAGAATGGCTCCAGCTATGACGATGTGCTTGAGGAAGATGGCACCATCAATGACGCAGAGCGGCGCAATTATTTCATCCGCCATCTCGCTGTCTTACGCGATGTGATCGCGCAAGGCATAGCTGTCAAAGGGTATTTTGCCTGGAGTCTCATGGATAACTTCGAATGGGCAGAAGGCTACCGCCGCCGCTTCGGCCTGGTGTATGTGGATTTTGCAACGCAAAAACGTAGCGTTAAAAGTAGCGGTCGCTGGTATGCGCGTTTTTTGAAAGGTAAGAGTTGAAAACAGTGATCTGGTTGTTGAGTGCCCTGGTTAAATGTTATTTTCGTTTAGACCAATAGCCAGGGCGGCGGCTTTGGTGAGCGATGGCTACGATCAATATTTCTTCTTCAGAAAGCTTGTAAATCAGGGAGTACGGAAAACGTTTCAATACGTGCATACGGGTATTGTGGCGCCAAGGGGCACCAAGTTTAGGATGTTGAAGAAGTATATTTATTGCGTGATCGAATTCTTCGAGAAGTGCGCGCGAAAGACTTGTGCCTGCCCGTTGTTTGTAAAATTCTGCTGCTTCCCGAAGATCGTTTATTGCTTCCGGATGCAAGGAGTAATTCATTGAAACTCGGATTTCAAGATTGCCAAAGTTTCAGGGCCACGCAGCAGCGTTACTGCTCCACGATCAATTTCAGTAAGGCGGCGTTCGACTTCTATTGCCCAAGCCTCTTCAATTTCGGGATCGACATCGAGGCTTGCGATCAGCCTTTCAACCAAGTGTGCGCGTTGAGCTGCTGGCAACTGCAACACTTCTGCTTCTAATACTTCGACGGATGAAGACATAATTATTTCCAATGTGAAAACTTTGATAAATAGCTTGCCACAAGAAGTGCAACGAGTCAAATATTGACTCTATGCTAGCACGCTTGGCTAGTGCGTGTTTCAATAGATCATTGTCGCATCGTTCAAGTAAATTGACATTGAAGAAGCATGCTTCATGAGCAAGTGCGCGGCCATTATTGGATACGGTTTTGCAGGTGTAGGTTGTTATTTGGACGCCCAACATGCGTGCGATTACGCTGCACTATTCGCACCTAAGCGGGCTGAAATGGTGATAGCTGCATCAGCGATTTTTTGCAAAGCAGCGCCTAGGTTGATCACCGCAGGAAACACACGAAGGGCATCTTGCTGCGTGATACCATGACTCTCAAGAATGTTTTCTATCAGCGACGTTGCTAAAGGAAACGTTGACTCAAAAAACGATGTGCCACCGACACGTAGAGGAAGCGACTGAGATGATAGCGCAGATAGCCCTTTCTCAATCAACTTCGTGCCGAAATGAGCGCCAGCAGTATTGCGAAGACGAACTAAAACCTGCTTGTGTAGTGAGGAGGCGTCTGACTCATTACATTCCTTTCTTGCCAAAGCAAGCTCTGAACTTAGGTCTGGTGAAGCTGCGCTGAAACTTCCAAGGCTGTCAGCTAGACAGAATGCGTCAGCCGCTTCCTTCAATGTCGCAGTAATGGCGAGAAAGGTGTGAAGAAACTGTTCATGCTCGACCAAATCCGGGCCTGGCTTCGCTAGTAGCGCACGCTGAAGTACAAGCACATGCCGCGTCGCAATCCAGAGCTGCATAAGTGCCACATTAGCGGAAGTAACGGGAAAAGCGTCCCCGACGATGAAAGTATTCATTTTGCTGCCTTACTTTGATTTCGTGCGACAGATGTATTGAGTAAAAATATCCGTGCACCGATGAGTGATTAATGAAAAACCTAAGCGTGACTTACTGTTTGAATTTTCATAATGGCCGTTACGTTATTAAATTTTCACAAAAAATAATACAGTAAGACATTTTCATTCTACCAACGATATTCGAAATGTTGAAGAATACCTCGGCTACAGGTAAGAGGCGTTAACGCAGCATTCCTTTCAGACGAGTTTTCTGCTCTCTCCTTTTCGCAATAAAAAACTAACAGTTGACAAAAAAAACCTCAGCATTCATGATTCGTTGAGATGAGTGGGAACGTTTCCAATTATAATTGTTAAAACTTAGTATCGCTCGATGTTCTTAATGCCAAAACGGTAGGCGAGATAAGCGCTAGCAAGGGCAAGTTCAAAATAAAATCAGGAGATTCGAGATGGCAAATATGACTCAGACAGCACCCATGATGCGTAGCGATACTTCAAGCGGCAATACCACGATGCCTCTTGTCATCGTCACCATCCTGTTTTTTATGTGGGGACTGCTGACTTCACTGAACGATGTGTTGATTCCGCATTTAAAGGCGGTGTACACCTTGACTTACGTGCAGGCCATGCTGGTGCAGTTTTGCTTTTTTGGCGCTTATTTTGTAGTTTCACTGCCAGCAGGGATGTTGATTAAGCGTATTGGTTATCAACATGGTGCAGTCACCGGATTGGTGATTGCGGCGGCTGGTTGTGCCTTGTTTTATCCAGCCGCGACTAGCGGTTATACGGTTTTTTTGCTGGCTTTTTTTGTGCTGGCATCGGGCATTACGATCTTGCAGGTGGCCGCCAACCCTTACGTCACAGTGCTGGGTAACGCCAAAACGGCATCGAGCCGGCTTACCCTGACCCAAGCATTTAATTCGCTAGGCACCACGATTGCTCCCGCCTTGGGTGGCATGCTAATTTTGTCTGGTGGCGTGCTTACTGCAGTGCAGTTTGGCCAATTGCCAGCGGCAGAACAATTGATTTATCGCGCCAAGGAAGCGGCATCGGTACAGGGGCCTTATCTGGCATTGGCTGCGGCATTATTGACCTTGGCGGTACTCTTTGCGTTTGCCCGTTTGCCGAAAATTACGCATGTTGATGAAATCAGCCATTCCGTCAGTACCGATTCTGTCTGGGCGCATCGCCATTTGGTGCTTGGTGCGGTGGCGATCTTTTTATATGTCGGTGGCGAAGTCAGTATCGGTAGTTTCCTGATAAATTTTTTAGGTGAAAGCAATGTCGCCAGCCTGACCTCAGCCGCGGCGGCATCGTATGTCAGCTTCTACTGGGGCGGCGCGATGGTGGGGCGTTTCATCGGTTTTGCAGTGATGCGTTTTGTCAGTCCCGGTAAAGCCCTGGCGTTTAATGCGGCGCTCTCCATTTTATTAATTTTGACGGCAATTTTCAGTCATGGCCCAGTCGCAATGTGGGCGATTATTGCAGTCGGCCTATGCAACTCCATCATGTTCCCCACCATTTTTAGTATGTCACTGAATCAACTCGGCAAGTTCACCGGGCAGGGTTCCGGTGTCTTGTGTATGGCGATTGTGGGTGGCGCACTGGTGCCGTTTGCCCAGGGATTTTTGGCCGACATGATAGGCCTGCAATGGTCGTTTTTTATCCCCGCCGCCTGCTATTGTTTCATCCTGTTTTTCGGAATGAAATATGCAGGAATGTACGGTAAATCTGCCTAAATTCTTTTCATGATTAATCAAGTTTCTATGTCAACAGCTTTACATTTCCCTAAAGATTTCACCTGGGGCGTGGCGACCAGCGCCTATCAGATTGAAGGCGCTGCCGCAGTCGATGGACGCGGGCCTTCGATCTGGGATACCTTCACCCATACGGAAGGTAAAGTACTCGACGGCAGCAACGGAGACGTGGCCTGCGATCATTACCACCGTTACGTTGAAGATGTAGAAAACATCGCTGCGTTAATGCTTGGTGCTTACCGGTTTTCGATATCCTGGTCGCGCGTGCAGGCTGATGGCCAAGGCGCATGGAACGAAAAGGGGTTTGATTTTTATGCGCGCTTGCTCGATAAATTGGCAGAGAAAAATATTCAAGCACATGTGACTTTGTATCACTGGGATTTGCCGCAGGCTTTGCAAGACCAAGGTGGCTGGCTCAATCGCGAGACTGCCAGTCATTTTGCTGTGTATGCGGCAGAAGTGGCACGTCGCTTTGGTGCACGCGTGGCCAGCATCGCCACCCACAATGAACCCTGGTGTACGGCAAACTTGGGTTACGGTAGCGGCCAGTTTGCCCCTGGAATAAAAGACCCGGTGGCGGCGCTGCAAGTCTCGCATCATTTATTGCTGTCGCATGGCTTGGCGATGACAGCCATGCGTGTCGTGAATGCGCCGGCCAAACTGGGTATCGT
Source organism: Pseudomonadota bacterium (assembly GCA_040390685.1). Lineage (GTDB taxonomy): Bacteria > Pseudomonadota > Gammaproteobacteria > Burkholderiales > Burkholderiaceae_D > Undibacterium. Next base: position 9,533 of record JAZJYB010000161.1, read on the forward strand.
GCTGAATCAATGGACGGCCATGCCGGCCACTGATAGCGCCGCAGATAAGGCGGAGGCGGAGTGGGAATATGCCAGATCGGTGCAATGGTTTATGGACCCGATTTTCAAAGGGTCTTATCCACAATTGGCACTCGATAGAATGGATCAAAGCCGCTTTACGGTGTTCGAGCATGACTTGAACATTATTCATCAGCCGCTGGATTTTTTGGGCGTGAATTATTACGTGCGCGCCTTCGTCAGCACGGAGTCGCCAGCGAAAAAACCGGAAGGGAAACTAGGTTTCACTGACATGGGATGGGAAATTTATCCGCAAGGTTTTAGCGACCTTCTGCTAGGCTTGCATCAGGAATATAAAGACTACGGTTTGCCGCCGATTTATATCACCGAAAATGGCATGGCGTCGGCAGATAAACTCGAGGGTGGCACAGTCCATGACCAGAATCGTATCGATTATCTCAGCAGACATCTTGCAGCAGTGGCGCATGCGATGGAGCAGGGCGTGGATATACGCAGCTATTTCTACTGGAGCCTGATGGATAATTTTGAGTGGAATTCAGGCTACGCGAAACGCTTTGGCTTGATCTACGTCGATTACAAAACCCAGCAGCGCACGATGAAAGAAAGCGCTTATTGGTATCGGGATTTTATTGAGGCGCAAAAGAGATTTTGACGAGTCATTAATAGCGAAAATTCTGATTTGACTCCCTTCTCCCGCTAGCGGGAGAAGGGCAGGGGATGAGGGTGATTGAGCAACGAATACGCTCGATAGCAAAAAGCATGTAAAGCATTCAAAGATTTATAGCACCAGATAAATATGCATTTCTGTACCTGAACCGCCCTCATCCCCAACCCTTCTCCCGCTAGCGGGAGAAGGGGGCTAAATACTCACTGTAACAGCTTGGTCTTGGCAGTAATCAAATGAAGAAACTGTTCAGCCGGTACCGCTTTGCTCAGATAAAATCCTTGCATCAGGTCGCAGGATTTTTCCCTTAAAAAGCTCAGTTGCGCTTCAGTCTCTACCCCTTCCGCGACAACTTCTAACCGCAGGCTGTGGGCTAAGGCGATGATGCCTGTGACGATGGCCGCGTCATCTGCGTCTTCACAAATATCGCGGACAAATGAACGGTCGATTTTGATAATGTCGACTGGAAAGCGCTTTAGATAGGCGAGTGAAGAATAGCCTGTGCCGAAATCATCGATAGACATGCGGATGCCAAGATCGCGCAGGCGATGCAATGCTTCCAGCGTATCTTGTGCGTGTTCCATCAGGGTGCTTTCAGTAATCTCCAGTTCGAGCAGGTGCGGCGCCAAGCCAGATTCAGAAAGTGTTTTCTCGACGATGCCGGAAAAATTTTTCTGCATGAGTTGATGCACCGAAATATTCACCGCCACTTTAATCTCGGGCACGCCTGCCTTGATCCAGCTTTGCACTTGTTCGCACGCGCTGCGCAGTACCCAATCGCCTAGTGGATTGATCAGCCCAGTCTCTTCCGCCAGCGGGATGAATTCTATCGGTGACACCAGGCCGCGGCTTGGATGATTCCAGCGGATCAGCGCTTCCATTCCGACGATGTGACCGTTATCCAGGCGTGCCTGCGGCTGATAGTAGACTTCCATCTCGTTTCGCTCTAGTGCCCGGCGCAGGTCGTTTTCTAGACGTACATGCTCGGAGATTGATTGTTCCATCGCCGCTTCAAAAAACTGAAAACTGTTTTTGGTTTTTTTGGCTCTATACATCGCGGTGTCGGCGTGTTTTAACAGCGTATTGACGTCCTTGCCATCGATCGGATACAGCGAAATGCCGACGCTGGTGGTGACGAAGATGTCGTGATCATCGATTTCGAAGGGTGCAGAGAGTGTCTGGCAAATATGTTGTGCTGCTACAGCTGCACTGGTGCCGTCTATGTTATTCAAAACGATGGTAAATTCATCGCCACCAAGACGGGCCACACTGTCAACGTTACGCACGCTTTGACGCAGGCGTTGTGCCACGGCTTTTAAGAGTTTATCCCCTACATCATGGCCTAGCGTGTCGTTGACGTTCTTAAAACGATCCAGGTCGAGAAATAATACCGCTACCGACTCACCGGCTTTTCTGGCTTGTTCTATCGATAGCAAGAGTTCATCGATAAATAAAACCCGGTTCGGCAGTCCGGTAAGGACATCGCTATATGCTAGATGACGGATACGTTTTTCCGCGCGGCTCGATTCGATCACCCGGCGCACCCGTTGCGAGAGCACCGCAAAGTGTATCGGTTTCGGAATATAGTCGCTGGCGCCAGCGGCAAAAGCGCGTTCGACCGATTGGTTATCCTCAAGCGCGGTAATCATCAGTACCGGGATGTCGCGGCCATGCGGTAGCTCTTGCAGGCGGGCGCAGGCGGAGAAACCATCCATCACCGGCATCATCGCATCCATCAGTATAATGTCGGGCCGGATTCGGCTCAGCAAGGCTAGGGCTTGCTCACCATTCTTTGCCTCTTCAACCCTGAAGCCTTCGAGTTGCAATACATAACGCAGGGTGCTTCTGGTACTGCGGTCATCATCGACCACGAGCACCAGGGACATTTCGCTCTCTGGCACGGGTACCGTCCCCTCGGCGGCAAAACTTTCTTTGTCCAGAGTTTCAGTGACCGCGTCAAAGGCATCGTGCAGACCTGCCACTAAGGGGCGAATTTCATCGAGCTTTTGTTCCAGCGCCAATGTCTCTACTTCTTTCGCCAGCCGGACCAGCACGAATGCGCCGAGGTTGCCGCTACTGCCTTTAATTGAATGCGCCATGCTGCGCACAGTTTCACAATCGCCTTGGATTAGGGCATGCGTCAAATTTTTTAAGTATTCTGGCGTGTCTTCCAGAAACGGCGTGATGGCTTGCTGAAGGCTAGTTCCGAGCAGTTCGCGCAGCTTATTAAATACCACCAGATCCAAAGCCATTTCATCTGGCTCATCCGGAACTAACTCTTGATATTCCACGTTCGGGACGCGTCCTAGCCAGCGGTCAAGTTTTTGCCGTAATTCGAAAAGCGTGATGGGTTTTGCCAGATAATCATCCATGCCAGCAGACAGACATTTCTCGGCATCGCCACGCTGGGTGTTGGCTGTCATCGCGATGATAGGCGTGCGGCGGCCTAGCGGCTCCTCAAAATTGCGGATGTGGGCGGTGGCCTCATAGCCGTCCATCTCTGGCATATTGCAATCCATTAAAATCAGATCGTAACTGTGCGCGCGCGCTGCTAACAGAGCCTCCCTGCCATTCGCGGCAAATTCACAGAAACAGCCGTTAATCTTGAGCATGCCGGCGGCGACAACTTGATTGGTACGATTGTCCTCGGCGACCAAGACCCGCCATAGACGGTCTGGCACTTGCGATATTTTTGGTGTAAATAGTCTGGAGTTGGCAGGTGCCTGCGCTCCGGTGATCAGGGTTTTAACCGCGGCGAGCAGGCGCTCGAGCCGGAGCGGCTTGTATAAAGTGGTCTCTGCAACCCGGGTTTCGTCGAAGTGGGTTGCGCCATAATGATCGAGTAGTAATAGCTGGGGAAGGGATAAATTCGCATCACTGTGCATGCGCCTTAGCAAGCTGACGCCGTGTTCATCGTTGGCCTCGTTGTCGAGGATCAGCAGCTGGTACGGCTGGCCATTTTGTTCGGCACGACTGAGTTCATTCAAGGCGCTGGCACCGCTAGCTACTGCAAGGCACTGCGCGCCGCAGCGGCTTAGATTCTCCTGGAGGAAGCTGCGAATTATTTCGCTATTGTCGACTGCCAGCACGCGTAGATTCGTCAACGGCGAGACCGCGTTGTCACTCTTGAATTCAGGCGTATCACTTACCTTGCATAGCGCGCTGAAGGAAAATTTTGTACCCTGGCCTTGAGCGCTGCTGACACTGATAGATCCTTGCATGAGTGCGACCAGCTGCTTGCAAATCGCCAGCCCTAGTCCGGTACCACCAAATTTTCTGGTGGTTGAGCGATCTGCCTGCGCGAATGATTCAAAAATATTCTGCGCCTGCGCTTCTGTCATGCCTATGCCGGTGTCGCTGACTTCAAAACTTAGCTCCAGACCATCGCGCGATTCAGTGTGACGATTGCTTGTAATGTGGATGGCAACTTCGCCTGTTTCAGTAAATTTTATCGCATTGCCGATCAAGTTGATCAGCACCTGGCGTAGCCGTAAAGAGTCGCCCTTAACATGTTCTGGCACGTTGGCATCGATCAGGTAACCCAGTTCCAGCCCCTTTTGGTTTGCAGTTTTGGCGAGCAATTCAATGACATCTTCAATTAAGGCACGTGGCTTAATTTCTATTTCTTCTAGCTCCATTTTTCCCGCTTCCATTTTGGAAAAATCGAGAATGTCATTGATGAGTGTAATCAAGGCATGTGACGAGTTCCATGCTATATCTACACATTCTTGCTGGCGTCGGGTGAGTTGCATTTCTTTCAGGATGTCTAGCATCCCGACCACGCCATTTAAGGGCGTGCGTACTTCGTGGCTGACCATGGCTGCGAACTGGGCTTTCAACAGTGCGGCACGGACAGCATCGTCGCGCGATTGCATCAATTCACTTTCACGCTCTTCCAGCACCGCCATCATTTTATTGAACGCGAGTGCCATATTGACGATGTCTTTTGGCCCTGCAGGCGTGGCGCGCATCTGCGATTCACCTGCTTCGGCACGGCCCATTAGGTTTGACAATGCGTTTAAGGGGCGCATCATGTGTCCGACCAATAAGCGCATCAGCCCCAGCAAAATTGCCGCAAACGAAAGTGTGATGGCAAGATTGGCCAGCAAGAGCGAATTTGCCAGATGGTTGAGGGTAGTTTTACCTATCGCAACATGGACATAGCCCAGCAGTTGCGCTTGGCTTACCTGAACTTCAAAGGGCGAGGTTTCAGCGGTCTGGCCGCTAAGTACAGGCGCGGCAAATAGCCATTCATCATCGTTCTCCTGTTCCAGCATGGTCTGCTTGATCTTGCCCACAGCAGGTTTGAGTTGTGCCGCAGCTAGCTTGGTGCCAGAACCGGCTTGTGCCGCTTGTGACAGCAAAATTCGATGGCTGGCATCGGTAATCTGTACCTGAAGGACGTCGGGAAAGGCTAAGGTGGTCGCCACGCCGTCTTTGGCATTTTCGGCTGAATTGGTGAGCAACGCCAGCGTGCTCTGGCGGGCAAAATTTTCCGCGATGCGCAGGCCTTGTTCAACCGTGTAGCCACGCATGCGTCGGCTGGCCTCGGAAGAATTGATCAAGGATGAAAATAAGGCCAGGCCAAATATGGCGGCAGCCGACATTACGGTGAGTTGCCGGCGAAAGCCGGTACGTTTTAGATAGTCACGAAGCATGAATTATTTTTGTCGTTATTTTAAGGTACAGGATAAATGAAATCGAAGCTGCGTTGCTGCTGTTCGCCAATACTTAAGCCAAGATGGTTCGCCGTGCGTAAATTGACTGCAATGTGCACTTCGCGCAGAGGCGTAATGCCGCGCTTGGGCGTATCGCCAGTGAGTAAGCCAAATGCGACACCTGCCAGACCCCGTCCCAATTCCAGGTTATTCGGATACAAGGCGAACAAGGCGCCTTTTTTGACATGCACCAGGCTGCTGGAAAAAATCGGCACGCCGCGGTTCCACGACTCCTTCAGAACCAGCGGTAAAACGGTGCTTTCATCGACGGTAGTGGAGTCTTGCGGTAGCCAGACTGCATCTTGTCGGCCGTCGGCTGCGGCAAAGGTAGATTCGTACAGGCGGGCCGCAGTGGAAAGATCACGCGCCTGAAATGTCACCAGTTCCAGCCCTTGCGCTTTTGCCGCTTCACGTGCCAGCTTGATCAGCCATTCGTTGGTCTGAGGATTGTAGACCACCATGACGCGTTTGATGCCCGGCAGCAGATTTTTCAAACGTGAGAATAGCAAGTTCGGGTCGGGGGTCAGGCTAATTCCGGTTAAATTGCGGCTATCTGATTCTGGTACGGACAGTACCCCGCCTATTACTACGGCGATTGTGCTGTCCAATCCTGCTGCCGCCTTCATTCCCTGGCGCCCCAGGGCGATCACAACCTTGGCGCCATTTTTTTTCAATTGTGCATTGAGTTCTGCCGCGTCGAGGTCTGGCCCGATCGGATAGCTCAGCACCTTAGCTTTAGTCTTTTCTTCGATGCCCACAATAATCGTGGCAAAGATGGCGCGAAACGGCTCACCGATATCCGGGTAAAGCACGGCGATTGACTCGCTGGGCAGGATGCCGTGGCGTTTGATTTGATCGGTCACGTCGGCCAGGCTGATAGCGTTAAAGTTCGGCATAACAGGGCGCACGACAGCACTGGCTTCAGCGTGACTGTTTGCTGAGGCAAAGCGGTCAGGAAGCTCAGTGCCAAAACCATGAACAGAGAGTTCCTGGTTTGCATGTGCCGTTGCACAAGCGAAAATCAGCGGTAAGCTAATTCTAAGCCTAGATGTTCTGATAAATTGACCCTTCCAAAGTTCTCTGGTGAAGACCATTGATGACTAGTCTTTGCTGGGTTGATTTATGCGCATATTCTGCGTTTCCGCTAGAGTACTAGAACCTATGTGACAGTTCAAGATATACACCGCGACCTGGCAGCGGCAAGTCAAACGGGATATTGCCGGGCGCGACAGTCGGTTCCCTTGCGTCTGCATTAAAAAGATTCAGCACGGTGGCCCGTAACTCCCAGTTGTCGATCAGTTTTTCACGCCGCAAGCTGAAGTCTACGGTCGTGTAATCCGGAATTGTCGCGCGGCTGTCGCCCGGCTGACGCTTGCGTTCTGCCACATGATTAATCGTAGTGCCGAGTTGCCAGTAAGGGGCAAGACGCCAGTCCGCACGTCCGAACAGGCGTTGGTGCGGTGCCAAACCAGCGTCTAGTCCTGTGCTCTTATCGGTCGAGCGTTGCAGTGAAATATTGCCAGTGAAACGTAGCGCACGGCTTGCATCCCAGTTGGCTTCCAGTTCCATACCCCGGCCATTCTGGTCTCCGGTATTTTGAAAGGTTTTGCCAGTACTCGGGTCGACATTTGGGATCGCTACGATGATGTCGTGCATACGGTACTCAAACAGGTTTAGTTTGGCATTCCAGTTTGGTGTTGGCTGCCAGGAAAATGCCAGTTCGGCAGTTTTGATCGTCTCTGGATGTAAATTCGGATTGCCAATGTTGACGGGATTGTTCTTGGTATATTGTTCCACGAAGTTTGGGGCCCGAAAGGCTTGCCCGTAGATTGCCTTAACCACGAAGTTGTAGGCGGCGTCCCACACCAGAGCCAGGCGCGGATTGGTGGTTCCGCCAAAGTCGGAGTAGTTATCGCGACGCACACCTGCCGTCAACATCCAGTCTTTGGCGAGTTTCCATTCATCCTGGGCGAAGATGTATTTGATATTACGTTTATGCGGCAGCATGTAGACCAGAGCTGGATTGCCGGTGGCATCGACGACACCTGGTAGCGGTAATAATGCGGGGCCGAAGCCAGGAATAACCACGAAATCGAAATTTTTTATTTCCGATGCCGCATACATGTCTTCGACCCGATAGCCGCTACCGATCCGAATTCTATGCTCGTCTAGCCCGGTAAAAAACGCAGAGACACTGGCATGCTCGTGGCGCTCAAAATGGCCAGGGTTGCCGATCACGCCGTCTGGATAGGCACCGCCGAAAGCGCCCGCCGGGAACAGTTTGTATGCTGGGTTGCCGACGTCATTTTTTAACTCGTAATAGCCGAGTGTGGCAGAGACATCCCAGTGCGGAATGAAGTTGGCCTTTTGGTAGCTTAGATCCAGATACAGACGCGATTCCGGCGCTTTTCCATCCGGATCGAGGGCGTCAGCCAATCCGGCACCGATACCGACTTCGCGCTTTTGGAAAGCAGCGCGCAAGCGCCAGTCAGCCAGGCTCAGGTCAGCGCTGGCGTCTAAGGCCTTGCGCGTAGCGTTGATGCGTCCCGGCGCCCGTGAAACATGGGTACCAAAAAGCGGATCGAGAGTGGATTGCAGATCTTTTTCGATCATGCCGTGCTGTCCATCGGTATGGCCCGCGCGCAGGTAAAACGCCGCCTGCAGCTCACCCCAATTGTGGCCCGATTGTATCCATGCGTCACGGCTATTAAAGCTGCCAGCACGCACGCCATATTCCACGCCCTTGATGTCCGCGGCAGTTTTTGTGATGATGTTAATCACGCCAGAAAAGGCGTCGGCGCCGTAGAGCGCCGAACCGGGACCCCGGATAATCTCGATGCGCGCCACGTTATCGAGCGGCATGCCGCCCCAGGCTTGGCCGCGATTGCCTGTAAACACCGAGGTGATAGCCTGTCCATTCACTAGCATCAGTACTTGCGCGTTGTAGCCGGTGTGGATGCCGCGAAAACTATAGATAGGGTTAAGCGGGGCTGAAAACATTGACACATGCAGGCCGGGCACGCTTTCCAGTACCTGATCCAGATCAGTCGCCCCCATTGCCTTGAAATCGGCGGCCATAATGACTGAGGCGACGGCCGGAGCACGTGAGAGTGGCTGCTGGCTACCGGTGGCGATACTGATGACAGTCTGGTCGCCGTAGGCCTGGATCAATTCATCAGTCTCTTCCGCACTCTGGGCGCTCACCGCACCCGACCAAGTGAGTACGATTGATACGGCGATTAGTTGTATCTTGCGCATCTTGTTTTGCATCGACTTACCTCCGCTGGTGTGAAATATTGACATCGGTTTTTATCGCTGTTTTTTGAAACATAGATAGAACGAAGTTTTATTCCCAGGTTCTATGTGCCGGGCCATCGTATTGCAGGCGATCGCAACGCAATACAAAACTGGCACCTTCCGGCCGTTCCAAGGCTTCAAGATAGCATGGGATCATACCGGCGACAAACGATGGTTGCATGTAAAGGTAACATTCAAGCGGAGAAAGCCCTAAATCCAAGGGAATGGCAACCACGACGGAGGAATACGTCATCGGCAAAGCTCGTCCCACCACGTTAGCCAGGACGCGCTCAATCTCGAACGCGAGCTTCAGGTGCGGCCCCATTTCCATGTTCTCGCGCTGCATCATCGCCAGGGTCACCGGAATGCGTTCGTCGATGTCGAGCGCCGCGACCGGGCGGCCATAGCCCATCATGCGCTTGTGCTGCTTGAGCTCTTCGCGTATGACGTGTTCCAGGCTTTCGCCAGCCTGCGTACGCGCCAATGCGCGCACCAGAAAATCGGCTGCCGTAATTTCTGGCTGACGGCCAAAAATGGCCGCCTCTGATGCAGCAATGGCGGCGCCCAAACCTTGCGCTCCGGTGCCGCGGCTGCTGCCAGTCATAGCGGCGACCCGGTTATTCCAGAGACGCGGATCGGGGTAGCTGGTATATACCCAGATACTTTGCAAGACCTTCAGCGCTGTTGCTGAAAAGCGACGCCCGGTGATGCTAAACATGTATAGATCGATCCAGTCAGCCTCTCTGAATTCCTCATGCAGGTCAACTCCGCGAAACACCGTACGCTGGCCCGGGAAACAGGCGCCCATACGGGTGCGCATGGCGCCTTCGTATTGTTTAAGAATTTCTGGGCCACTCATGTTTGCTCCTTGGGTGTGATAAATCCGGGATCGTTTTCCAGTTCCAGTTCAAAAAACGGAAATTGGCGGAAGCCGCGTTTTGCCTGCTCCAAAGCGTGTGCTGCCGCACCCGGCAGACGCCACAACAAAGTCAGCATCTCACCTTCGGCCGGAGAAAAATCAAGGTTAATAAAGGCAGCCGCGACCACGCCGCTCTGTGCCAGAGGAATCCCGGTAATTGCTTCCAGCTTTGTCCTGTGCTCGCTTAGCCAAGTCAACTGTCCAGCAGGAAGAATGGAACACAGTTCGTCCAATAATTGCAACACCGGGGTGGCGCATCGCACACCATGGGGATCGAAGCCTGGCGCATGCTCGACTTGTGGCCAAAATAGCGGCCGTGTCGGAGCAAGCGGCGTCTCCGGCGTGGCAAGGCGGGTTTTCCATGCCTCCAGATCCATTCCACAATCGTGCCAGATTTGCATTGCGAGTAAGGTTTCGCGTGCGCCGCCATACGAGCCTGCCCCGGCAGCCAGTGCGGCCATCAACGATGACGATGCCGGGTTCCCGGTGACGCCGCTAGCCATCGCGGCATGCACCGATGGATCGCGTGGCCCAGGATTGGCCAGCGCGATTGCCAATACTTCGAGTGCAGCTGCCGTCTGCTCGCTAGGCCGCTCGCCCTTGATCAGCAAATGCAGATATTCGATGTAGCTGGCCTTGCCGAGTAAATCGCCGTAGACGTCATAGCCGCGGCAAACGCAACGCGCCGCGGCGAATGGGTTGTCAGGTTCCGGTTCTTCTTGCCATATGTGGCTATGGATGACCTGGCTAAAATTGTCGCTCATACCTACTCCTTATAAATTATTAGCCAATACCCGCATTCTTGCGTTCATCGGCGGGATCTCTTCTGCATCGATCAAGACATCTAGCAAGGTCGGGCCTTGGTGGGCGCAGATCGCCGCGATATCCAGTTCGGCCAGCTCTTGCGTTGAGCGGATGGTATGTCCGGTGGCACCCATGGCGCGTGCCAGCATGGCAAAGTCGGTGCCGGGCATTGCTGTTCCTATCGCTTCGGCACCAGCCAGGCGCTGGCCATGCTTGACCATGCCCAGGGCGCTATCGTTGAGGACGACAAAAATGACACTGAGTTTCTCGGCCACGGCGACTGAAATTTCCTGCCCATTCATCAGCATGCTGCCGTCGCCGGTAATGCAGACCACCGGCATCGCGGGGTTGGCCATGGCGGTGCCGATGGCGCCTCCGATAGCCCAGCCCATCGGTGCAAAATTCATCGTCACGCGCAGCCAGCCGCCATCGGTATTGCGGCGGCCTGGCACGCGTTTGCGTTCACCGCCACCGAAGCGCCTTTCGCTGATGCGCCTATCAATTGCCGGATGCAGGTAATGAATTGCCCAGGCGACGCTATTGCCGGTATCGGCCAGAAAGCGTGTAGTTGGCGGGAACAGCCGGCCGAGTTCGCGCATCAGGCGTTGTGGTTTGATCGGTATGGCAGCACTGTTAAAGGCGTCTGGTGCGGCCAGCATAGCCTCTGGATCTGTTACGCAATTACTGTTGAGGTTACTCAGTTCACGCGAAGCGCGGCGCCGTTCGGTTTCGATCTTGTTATTCCATTGCTTGCTGTGCATGCGCTCGATCAGGCGGTTGAAAATTGAGCGGATGCGGCCACGCATATGAAATTTAGCCATCGGTGTGCGTGCCAAATGGTCTTCCGATTCGTCGATATGCACCAGCCGTTCATTAAGCAGACTGTCGCACCAGCCGCCAGTATTCCATTCGCCCATGCTGGCGCCGATGGCTAAAATCAGGTCGACCGATTCGTCGCGCAAGGCCGCTTCAGCCGAAGCATGCCCGCCGAAACCAAATACGCCACGGTACAAAGGATGATGCGGGCTGACCAGGCCTTTGCCGTCCGGGGTGGTGACAAAGGTGGCGCCCTTGAGTGCGGCAAATTGCAGGATCGATGCAATCGCCTCGCCGCACCAGCCACCGATTAATAGCACTACATTGCGCGCGCCTGCAAGCATCTCGCCCAGCGTTTCTATCGCATCGTCGTCCACCAGCGAAGACGGCGTCAATAGCGCTGCCAAGTCATAGGCGGGAGTTTCATGCAGGCTGGGTTTGCGAAATACATCGACCGGAATAGTCAGGTGCACCGGCCCGCGCGGCGTGCGGGTGGCGCGTTGGAGGGCGGCGATGAGTTTTGATTCAAGCTGCTTTGGATGCGAGACCAGCGAGTTGTAGCGCGTGCAGTGGCGGAACATGCCCAAGGTATTGATGCCGGTGCAGCTCGATTCCTGCAAAGGGTTTTTGCCAAACGAGGGCAGGGCGGGCTGGCCGGTGATGACCAGCATCGGGATATTATTTTCATACGCGCAGGCCACGCCGGTGATCAGGTTGGTGGCGCCCGGGCCGGAGGTGGCACAACAGACCCCAAGCTTGCCAGATTCCCGCGCATAGCCGTCAGCCATGAAAGCAGCGCCAGCCTCGTGTCTTGCCAGGACATGGCGGATGCCGCCACGCCGCTCGCTCCTGGCCAGTGCGTTATACAAGGGTTCGATGGCACCGCCTGGTATCCCGAATACATACTCGATGCCGAGTTGTTCCAAATAGGCGACCAATAAATCGGCGACATCAAAAGACGCAGCCGGGATTATTTTTGGATGGAATTCCTTGATGACTGAATCCGGCTTCAGGTTCAGTTTCGAATTGAGATTCGAATTGAGATTCAAATTGAGATTCACTGGCGAAACGTTTGCATTCATACCTAGACTTTCCAAAGTATTGTTGAATAGTCGATTTCGTTTGCCAATGTAGTGCATGAACTTCGCAAGCGCATTTAGGCTGGAAATCAATTGTTGCCGCAGGGCATATTATCTTAGATCATTCCTTATTTCTTAATTTTGTTGTTTATAAGCAGAAAATCGCGCCATTCCGGCAAATCTTATGGAAGAGCGGAAACAACGACGGCAAGTGTCCAGTGATCTTGCGCCGCTTGTACTTAGTACTTTTGACCAGGTAGGCGTATTGCCACAGACAGTGCTGCAGCAAGCCCGAGGCAAGCCTTGGCCAAGGTAGGGAGCGCTACAGCTCATGCAGTAGATCAGTTTGGGTAAGGTCGATTTTTTTTGAAGGGAGGGCGCTACACATCGCTAGAAGATAAGGATTTTTTAGGTCTACTCGTCAGCAGATTTCTGGTTTAACTATTTGCCTTTTAAATACATCCGGTCATCAAAAGTGAATAGCCACTCCGGCCTGTACACGGCGAAAATGGTGACCAGAAAACCAACCAGTGAGGCTTCGCCCCAAGCCAGCAAGAGCATGAAGGCAATCGCATCGGATGGAATCACTTCTGCCGGCAACATAATCGAATGCGCAGCCAGCGCCAGTATGCCGGTTCCAGCCTGTACTACCATTGCGCCAAAAAAGCCATTGCCAAATAGGTACACAAACATATGCTGAGGTAAATAGCGTTGTGTCGCACATAAAATGCCGTTGCTTAGGAAGGTCGGTATCGCCGCCAGTAGAATGATGTTGGCACCCATATTGCGCCAGGTCCCTTCAAATTCCGCGGTATACGCAAAGACTGCAATGGCTGCACCGATCAGCGCCAACGGGCGCCCGAACATCAATGCCAACAAGGCCACCCCCAGCAGGTGTAAATGAAAATCCGGCAGTACAGGAATATGCATGCGCCACAGAAAAATCAATACAATAATGCTCGCGCACCAGGCAGAAAACGCCGTCGGTTCCTGCCATGCTTTCCACGGAATTCTTTTGGTTGCACGCAGCACGAAAAAAAAGGCCAACAGCATTAATATGATGCTGTAGCCAGTTCCTAGTGGCGTTAGGAATATGCCCATAAAAAATTCAGCGTGGTGTTGATCGCGACATTTCATTGTAGTTCGCCGCAGCGAATTACCTGATCCTCGCAATGAAGTATAAACAAATCGCAATCGGATGTTTGTGCGTCAGCGCACCAACTTCGGATAAATTAAAGAGAACGGGTTGCTGCGACGGTGCGGCCAATACTGCTAGCCAGCGCTTTTTGTGAACTTTAAATTTGTTGTTTTGGCGCCAAAAATGATGTCAGCCGGATGGATTGATGCATTAGGGATATTCAATTCAAGTGGAGAATAATATGATGCTTATTCTCGTTTTCCATTAATACCCTTCAATAAAGCTCCTCAATAAAACACTTCAATGAAACTCTTCTAAAGAACAACATCATGCAAACCTACGGCCAGGAATTTACCCGGGGCAGCGGCAAGCGCATCAAGATTGTCAGCGCGCTTGATGCGGTCAAACTTATTCATGCCGGTAATACCGTAGCCACTGGAGGCTTTGTCGGGATAGGTGTGCCGGAAGAATTGCTGCTGGCGTTGGAAAAACACTTTTTAAGCTCACAGAAAAACCAGGATCAGTCTGGAGCAAAAGACCTCACCTTGATTTACGCGGCAGGTCAGGGTGATGGCAAAGAAAAAGGCTTGAATCATCTCGGGCATGAAGGCTTGTTGCGCCGCGTGATTGGTGGGCATTGGGGGCTGGTGCCGAAGATCCAGAAGCTGGCAATCGAGAATAAAATTGAAGCCTACAATTTGCCTCAGGGCGTCATCTCACATCTGTACCGCGACATCGCGGCCAAACGCCCCGGTCACTTAAGTCGTATCGGTCTGGGCACCTTCGTCGATCCGCGCCACGGCGGCGGAAAACTCAATGCCTGCACTACCAAAGACCTGGTGCAACTGCTCAACATCGATGGGCAAGAATGTCTGTTGTACCAGACCTTGCCGATAGATGTCGCACTGATCCGTGCCACCACGGCTGACCCTGATGGCAACCTGACGATGGAGCGTGAAGCACTGACTTTGGAGATACTCGCGCTGGCAATGGCCGCACACAATTCTGGCGGGATTGTCATCGCCCAGGTGGAGCGCATCGCCGAGCGCGATAGCCTCAACCCGCGCCAGGTCAAGGTACCTGGCATACTGGTCGATTGCGTGGTGCTGGCCGAGCCACAACATCACTGGCAAACCTTCGCCGAACCGTATAGCGCGGCCTACAGTGGCGAGTTGCGCGTGCCCGTTAATCACCTGAAAGAAATGCCGCTGGATGAACGCAAAATCATCGCCCGCCGCGCAGCGTTTGAACTTAGCGCCAACAGTGTCGTCAATCTTGGGATAGGTATGCCCGAGGGCGTCGCCAGCATCGCGCATGAAGAGCATATTATCGATATGCTGACACTCACCACCGAGCCAGGTGTGATCGGTGGCATACCAGCTTCAGGGTTGAATTTTGGTGCAGGGATCAACACGCACGCCATCATTGATCAGCCGTATCAATTTGATTTTTATGATGGTGGTGGGCTAGACATCGCGTTTCTCGGTCTGGCAGAAGCCGACCAATCCGGCAACGTCAATGTCAGTAAGTTTGGGCCGCGTCTGGCGGGTGCCGGCGGTTTTATCAACATTAGCCAAAGCGCAAAAAAAGTCGTCTTCGTCGGCAGTTTTAATTCAGGAAAATCCGTCTTCAAGGTAACAGATGGCCAGCTGCATATCGAACAGACCGACGGACGCTGCAAGTTTGTCAAGACAGTGCAACACCTGACTTTCAGTGGCCAGCATGCGGCAGCAGAATACAAGCCGGTACTGTATGTCACCGAACGCTGCGTCTTCCGGCTAATTGCCGATGGTCTGGAATTAATAGAGATCGCACCTGGGATAGATCTGGAGCGCGACATCCTATCTCAGATGGCGTTTCGCCCACGCATCGCCACAGATTTACGCCTGATGGATGGGCGTATTTTTCAAGCTGAAACGATGGGCCTGCGCGACCTTATGCTGAAAGTGCCGCTAGAGCATCGCCTGCGTTACGATCACACAAAAAATACCCTGTTCATCAATTTTGAAGGCTACAGCGTACACAATCTGGGCGACGTAGAAGCGGTGCGCCAACAGGTGGTTCACGCGCTGCAAGGTATCCCGGAAAAAGTCCACGCCGTGATTAATTACGATAACTTTTCCATCCTGCCCGACCTCATTGATCCGTATGTAAAAATGGTCAAGGATCTCAATCAAACTTACTACCAAACCGTGACACGCTATTCGACCAGCGGGTTTTTACGGGCGAAACTGGGCGGTAAAGACGCATAGATAGGGCAGGTCAAGATTTGTGCGTCATGCATTGCAATTGCCACCGCCGGGGCAGCAATTGCCTGACTATTGGCCTGCCATCATCTCGACACGAATCACCTATCTTATAAACCCAGCAGCGAAAAGTTTTTCGAACGGATCGCGTTTAACACATGCTCAGTTTCTTGCTGTAGTAAGGTTTTATCGGCAGGGTCGGGCAGGCGATTAAAATATCGCTCGCGCAGATTGCCCGTGCATTCACCGGTATTCGCGCACAATTGAATCGCCGTCAGGGAATCGGAGCCGCAGTCCAATCCCAAGTCGCAAGCGGCGATAGAAAATGCCAGTGCGCGTAAATCAATGCGCGTGGAGGCTGGTAAGCTTTGATCTTCCACTTTGGCAGCGAGATAGGGCTGGACAAATTCTTGTAATGAGCCAATGGAAAAGGCATCTTGTGACGCAAGAATGCGCTGCACCACTTGTAGCGCATGTTGAGCATCGCCCTCATGCAAATATTGATTGGCTGTTTCACCTGGGCTAAGGCTCAAGCCCTGATTGGCGGCCTCTTTTTCGAGCCGCGTGACTTCCAATAACTGATCGCGATTCAGGCCAGAAAACTGCTGACATTTTCCCAGCAAGCTACGATAGGCTTCAAAACGCTGTGCTGTCTTGGGATCATTCTTGTCCAGGCCCTTGGTGAGATCATCGAGCGATATGCTTTGCCCTTTGGCTGCGATGAAGGTCGGGAAGCATGCGGACCATGCGCGATACGCGATATAACGTTCGACTGAATTTTTACTGCCTTTGTATTGGTCATACAGCGCACGCAGATTATTACTTTTTTCCAGTGGATTGGCGATCTTGCTCGTCAATTCATCAAACGTGTTTTCATTGCTTGTCGATGCAGGTTGATGCGCGGGCATGCCACGTTCAAGGAAAGAAAAAGGCAGCGTATCGTCAGTATGTTGTTCTATGTTTGCGTCGCTCGCACCTTTCCACCAATAAATAAGCGCTGTGAGAACGGCCAGACTGGCCAGCAACAGGAAAACCGCCAGTAGTTTCGTTTTTTTTGTTTTCATGGAGAGTGAAAAAGCCCCGGCATAAACCGGGGCTTTCAAGTTGACACTTAAGCTTGCAAGAAACCTGCTGCCAGGGCTCTTTCAAGAGCTACACTTTATTGGCAGCCATTGATCTTAAACGAAGCAATACGTGTGCTCCAGTTAAAGCTACCGTCTGCTTTCACATATTGAGCGGTGTACCAGAAGGTGCAATCATCGACTGGATCAACACTCAAATGTGTATAGTCACCCCAACGGTGCAAAGTACCTGTTTGTGCTCCAGTACCTTGCACAATCGCAGTTTCATTGGCCAGTGTGTTCACGGTGTCGCTGGCTAAACGGCTGGCATAACGAATTGCCGGTTTAATCGCCGAGCTAGATGCACTATACGCCAAGGCCATATTACCCATTTTGTCCATCGCTGCACTACCCATCCAGCGTGATGTGCTATCAGGCGCATAGGTAGATTGTTGAAAAACGACTGGTGTCGTTGATGGGTTACGGATTTCATACCAGCGGGTGGCGCTGTAAGAATTACGTTTTGTCGAGCCCACTTTTACTGCGTGATTCACTACCATCGCTTCATGGCCATCGGCAAACTTACGATATGCCAAACGATACATGGCACGGTCAGCCAGAGAATCCAAGGTATTGTTAGTGCCAGCTTGAGGTACGCAAGTGCCGCCAGCGCATGCTGCATTGAACGCGGTTACCGGGATGTTGGTAGGGCCGGTGAAAGTTGAATTGGCCGTATTTGCCCAATCCGCATGGAACTTCCACATATTCAGGGAGTTAGTACCCAAATTCATGAAGAAGTTAGGTGTACCTGCCGCTGGTAAAGTCTTACCATCCAGATCTGCCGGTAATACTCCACCATAACTTGTGCTTAACTGAAAGCACTGCTGGGTAGCTGTTGCTGCACCGGCCAACATGGTAGCCCGGTCAAATGCACACACCTTGGCACCGCCAAAGGTATTTGGCACGAACATGTTGTAGCTGATGTAGTAACCATCTGGCCAGACACCGGCTTTTGGATAATCGTTGAATCCAGAATATTGGAAAGCATAACGATCATAAGCGCCAGTTGCATCGGATGTTTTTGAAACGGCGACGCACTGATAGTAAGGGCCGTTAGTCGGAACGGCGAACTGCATCAAGACCCAGCGATCGGCCAATTTATCGTACAACACGATAGGATCGCCATCATTCGATGTTTCGCAAGTGCCGCCAAAACCAGAGAACAAAGTATTGCCAGAAACAGGGCCATAAACTGGTGCGCCTGTGCTCTTGCTGAAAATAGCGAGGGAAGAGTTCACCCATTGTACATACTGGGTCGCGCCGATTGCACCGGTGGTATCTGGCGGAGCAGACTGCACTGCAAACGTACCATTTGGTCCGACGAAACCTTTGCCGAGACCATCAAAACCCAGGCCTGCAGTGGTTGGTGCGCTGCTAGAAATCGCGTGATTTAATTGTGCTGCCGCATCGTGATCAAAGTTAGGCGAATCAACGTAAGGAACGCGCCTTTTCTCTTTGGCTTCTTTCAGGATCGTTTGATCGAAGACCTTGCCCTTGGCTTCACGCAAAACAAAATTATGGTCGTGCTGCACAGATTGAATTACTTCAACTTTATTTTGTCCTGGAGCATTGCCTGAATTGCCTTGCGCCATAACGACAACTGGAAGGCTAGACACCAATACGGCGGCAAGCCCTAACAGATGATTTTTTTTGAAAGTCATTTTTGTCCCTTTGAGGTTGTAAATACTTGATGAGATGTGCGTGTCGGCTCTTTTGTCCGTTTCGCTGTGAGGCACGACCAGTCGATTGCTTAAATTAACTGGAACCGCGATTTTAACGCCTATTTATTCAGCACAGTCAGCAAATTTTCATCAGGACGCTAATTATTTAATATCACTGTAAATAATGGCAATAATATGTTGCGAGAAATGAACTGGCTCATAGCACGCAGTGCATCACACTTGTAATGAGAGAGTGCGTTCTGATGAGTTTGCATGCAGTAAAAAAATGCAGCTTGTTGTTTGGTTTCGAATTGCAAATTTTAGCGTAGGTGAGTGGAATCGCTAACTTTGGAGTTTCGTACCCACATAAATTATGTACACAGCTAGATTACTTTGCTTGCAAAGTGAATCTGATTATCCTCTGGAATAGCAAGACGGAAATGCAGAATTCCAAAACTGTTGCGGTGCAGGTTGGATGGTAATTTGATGGCCACGATCGGCTCCATTTGTGACACTCAGTTGTGGCACCAAATAAAAGCAGGCCGCAGAAACCAAAAAACCACTTGAAGAATCAAGTGGTTAAGTATTGGTTGGTGCCGAGAGCCGGAATCGAACCGGCACGCCTTGCAGCGCGGGATTTTGAGTCCCGTGCGTCTACCTATTCCGCCATCTCGGCAACGCAAGCAGCTATTATGACAGAGCCAAAATACTTTTGCAAGCAGGCGGCGGTATTTTGCTTGGGATTCCCTGCACTTACGAGTGTGGATGATTGCGATATCTGCCTGAGCTTTTCATGAGTATTGTCATTTTTTCTTCGGCTAGCGCCAGTGCAGCGGCTGGCTGAATCAGACCTGCCACAGCATCGTGCAATAGTGTGCCTAGAATTTGTTCATTGATGTTTGCCCATTCTGGGATGATGGGGCGCCAGTTGGTGTTGGC
>JAZJYB010000162.1:0-2310 GCA_040390685.1 Pseudomonadota bacterium
TGTCTAAGAAATCAATTCACGGGAGATAAAATGAACGTAGCAAATAAACAAAGTCCAGTCAGAAAGTTTATACAAGAGCGTACGCGTACCTCGATGGACGGTTATCTGATGATCGCGATTGGTCTGGCGCTGATTTTGGGCGCGATTTACCTGATGGTGAGCTTGCTTGCCTCCACTGTTGGGGAGCCCGCTGTCGCTGCCATCGTGTTGCGCGTGGCGATGATTTTGTTGGGCGTATTCTGTCTGTCCGGTATCTACATGTTGCAGCCTAACGAAGCGGCCTTGTTGTCACTGTTCGGCCAATACAAGGGTACCGACCGCAGCGAGGGCCTCCGTTGGGCCAACCCCTTCTTCGCTAAACGTAAGCTCAGTTTGCGCGCCCGCACCTTGAATACGCCACCTTTAAAAGTCAATGACAAGCGGGGTAATCCGGTTGAGATCGGTGCTGCCATCGTCTGGCGGGTGGAAGAGACCGCCCTGGCGATTTATAACGTGGAAGATTTTGAACGCTTCGTGAATGTGCAGGCTGAAGCAGCGCTGCGTCATCTGGCCTCGCAATATGCTTACGACGATGGTGAAGACTTGCATGAGGGTGAGACCACCTTGCGTGCCGGTATGGATATAGTCGCAAATGCGATGCGGGTGGAACTACATAGCCGTTTTTCAGCCGCTGGTATCGATGTAGAAGACGCCAAATTGACTCATCTGGCTTACGCCCAGGAAATCGCCCAGGTCATGCTGCGCCGCCAGCAAGCCGAAGCCATTATCAGCGCCCGTAAGAAAATTGTGCACGGCGCGGTGAGTATGGTGGAAGAAGCCTTGCAAGGTCTGTCTGAGCGCAATATTGTGCATTTGGACGATGAGCGCAAAGCGGCTATGGTGAGTAATTTATTGGTGGTCTTGTGTTCAGACAAAGAGACGCAACCGATTATCAACACTGGCACACTTTACAATTAATGCCCTGCTCCAACAAAAGAAAAGTGTGTAATGGCTAGCCCAGGCAAAAAATCTTTCCCTTTGCGTATCGATCCCGTCTTATGGGGCGAGATCGAACGTTTGGCGGCACAGGAATTGCGCAGTGCCAACGCACAGGTGGAATACCTGTTGCGTCAGGCGCTGCAACAACGTGGGCGCAAATTTCCTGAGCCAACAAATAGTGAGGATGCTGATGTCAAGGAATGACATACGGTATTTTTTTGTTGCGATAACCATTGCACTTGTTGCATTTAATCATTAGCATGCACTTCGTCAATAACAACCATACACGGGACAATCAAATGACTACAACTACGACCACTGTCACTGAAGTTCAAGACTCCGCTTTTGGCAATTTAACTGCCATGTTTTTAGAGCCTAGCCGCGCCTTTTCTGCCGTTGAAAAACGCAGCATGGTTTGGCTGCCACTGACGCTCACCCTGCTATCCACCACGGTTATCCTTTTGTGGTATTTCCAAAGCGTCGATTTCGCCTGGTTGCTGGATCGTATGACCGCTACCATTCCGGATCCTGCTGCGCGTGAAAAAGTGGCTAGCTTTATGACGAAGAGTACGATGCAGACCAGTGGCGTCGCAGGAGCTTTCGTCGTAACTTTTCTTGTTTATATTTTGATGGCTGCGTATTTCCTGCTAGTTGCAAAAATACGCAAACTGGAATTTGGTTTCACCAAGTGGTTCAGCTTTGTGGCATGGGCTTCGGTTCCGAGTTTGCTGCTATTGCCATTAGCGGGGATGCAGATTCTGCTGGCACACAATGGCCAGATAGGTCTTGACCAGCTTAATCCAGTTACCTTAAATCAGCTCGTCTTCCATATCGAAATGGGTCGTCCTTGGGCTTCGCTTTTAGACAGTATCAATATCGCCTCGATCTGGACGGCAGTGTTGATGGTCGTGGGATTTCAAACCTGGAGTAAATCCTCACGTAGCAGCTCCGTCATGGTCGTGGCAATTCCGTACGCTGTGATCTACGCTGTCTGGGGTATCGTTAGCTTGATGAGTAAAGCGGTATGAAGCTCAGTATGAACCGCAAATGGATAGGTGGTCTGGTCATAGGCGCGGTCTTGTGTGTGCCTGTGATCTTAAAATATACTCGAAGCGACACTCAGCAAGTGGTCGAGACTGAAAAAATAGCCACGCATGAAATCAAGGCATCGATACTCGCTTCCGGCCATCTGGTGTATCAGGAACAGGTGCAACTGTCACCGGAAGTGCTCGGCAAGGTCAGTGAGATTCTGGTCAAGGAAGGGCAGCAAGTCCGTGAGGGCGATGTAGTCTTGCTGCTCAATGACCAGAGCTATCGCGCTGAGGTGGCGCA
>JAZJYB010000163.1:0-17533 GCA_040390685.1 Pseudomonadota bacterium
GTGTATAGGCCCGAAATGTTTAGCGCTATTCAAGCTGGTGAGTACGCAAAACTCGGCCCGCTGTTGCGCGAATATGCTGATCGCGGCCAACTCGGTGGCGAACAATATCGCGGCGAATGGCATAATATTGGCACTCCAGAACAACTCGCGGCATTGAACGCACCCTTGCGGCATTTATCCAAAAGTTAGCAAAAGCGCGAAAGAAAATCTCCCATGAGCAAAGCCACATTTATTCAACGTCGTACACAATTGCTGGCACAGATGCAGGCGCAAGGTGGTGGCGTTGCCATCCTCGCGACCTCGCATGAGATGACGCGCAATAACGACAATACTTTCCCGTTTCGGCATGACAGCTCTTTTTATTATCTGTCCGGATTCACCGAACCGGAAGCCTTGATGGTGTTGATTGCAGATTCGACTAGCCAGCGCAGCATTTTATTTTGCCGCGAAAAAGATCTGGAACGTGAAATCTGGGATGGCTTTCGCTATGGTCCGGCGGCGGCACAGGCGCACTTTGGTTTCGATGCGGCATTCCCCATCGAAGCATTGGCAACGGAAATGCCAAATTTTCTGGCCGATGCCGCCAACCTGTTTCACAGCTCTGGATTTGACCACAAACTCGATACGCAATTGCAGTGCTGGCTAGACGCGGTCCATGCCAGATCGCGCATTGGCGTGCGCGTGCCAGACCAGACCATCAATCTACGTAGCCTGATCGATGAAATGCGCCTATTCAAAGATAACGCTGAAATCGCCATGATGCAAAAAGCCGCCAGCATCTCTGGGCAGGGACATGCCCGTGCCATGCGCGCCGCCAAGCCCGGGCTTTTTGAATATGAACTGGAAGCCGAATTGCTGTATGAGTTTCGTCGCCAAGGCTCACAGGCGCCCGCGTATGGCTCCATCGTTGCCACGGGCGCTAACGCTTGTGTCTTGCACTACCAAAGCAATGCTGCGCAGATCAAGGACGGTGATTTAATATTGATCGATGCCGGCTGCGAGTTTGACAGCTACGCCTCGGATATCACGCGCACTTTCCCGGCCAACGGCAAGTTTAGCCCGGCACAAAAAACCCTGTACGAATTAGTGCTGGCGGCACAGCAAGCGGCACTCGCTTGCGCCCATCCTGGCTCGCGCTACATGGATGGCCATGACGCCGCAGTCAGGGTGCTGACGCAAGGCATGCTGGACATAGGATTGCTCGATAAAAATAAAGTCGGTAGTCTCGAAGATGCGATTGCCAGTAATGCATTCCGGCAGTTTTATATGCATGGCACTGGCCACTGGATAGGTCTGGATGTGCATGATGTCGGCAGCTATCGTGAGCAAGATAAAGTCGGCGAAACACGGCCCTATCGCAAGCTCGAGGCTGGCATGGTGATTACCATAGAACCGGGTATTTATGTACGTGCCGCAGAAGGCGTGCCAGCAGAATATTGTGACATCGGCATCCGCATCGAAGACGATATCCTGATCACTGCCGATGGGCATATCAACCTGAGTCGCGACACGCCAAAAACGGTAGCCGAAATCGAATCTGAAATGAAACAGTAATCATTAAGAGATGACCCCACACGCTCACATCGTCATCAGTGGCGCCGGCCCGGTCGGGCAAGCGCTGGCGCTGCTGTTACTACAACAAGGCTTTGCCGCGCACGACATTGTTTTGATCGATGCTAAAACCACAGATCAAGCGAGTCAGGACGCCCGTTCTATTGCCTTGTCGTATGGTAGTAAACAAATTTTGCATGCAGTGCAAGCCTGGCCGATCAAGGCGACCAGGATAGAACAAATTCATGTATCAAGGCGCGGGCATTTCGGCCGCAGCTTGATCACGGCGAGCGACTATGCTTTGCCCGCATTGGGCTATGTGGCGCGCTACGGCGATATCATTACCCCCTTGCAGATTCTGCTTGAACAGCAGCAGATCGTCATCAAACGCCCGACGCATATCAGCGCGATCGAAGAGCAGGATGATCAAGTGCTACTGACCCTGAACGATGATAAAAAGATGACTGCCGATATCCTGGTTCAAGCGGAGGGCGGCATCTTCGGTGAGCAAACGCAAAGAACCCAGCATCACGATTATCAGCAAACCGCAGTGATCGCCCACATCACGACCAGCCTGCCGATTCCCCAACGCGCTTTTGAACGATTTACCGAGCAAGGCCCGCTCGCGCTACTGCCGCAAGAAGATGGCTACGCCATGGTCTGGTGCGTGCGCCCGACCATGGCAGCAAGCTTACTCGATATGGACGACGCAGCGTTTATCGCGGCGCTGCAAGTCGCGTTTGGCGAGCGTCTCGGCAAGATCGTCACAGCCACACCACGCCACGCTTACCCCCTGGGTCTGAATGCCCAGGCCAGCGCCACTAAGCGCACAGTTGCGATAGGCAATGCGGCCCAGATTTTACATCCGGTTGCCGGCCAAGGTCTCAATTTAGGCTTGCGCGATGCAGCGGTACTGGCAAAATGTTTGACACGCTATCCAATCGAAGCCGCGCTAAGCAATTTTATCGCGCAACGCCAGACCGACCGCAGCGCCACCATCAGGATTACCGATAGCATGGCAAGAGTATTCGCCAGCGCCGCCGATGGCTCGTTCTCGCAATCGCTGCTTGGTGCAGGATTAAGTTTGGTCGATCTGATTGCTCCAGCCAAAAAACAGCTGGCAGAACAGATGATGTTTGGCTGGCGTTAGTTTTAATTCTATGATTGTCGTGACTGTTCAGTCTATTGCTACGCAAGTTGGATGCAGATGGGTGCGCCGTGTCCAGTTCCTTCCCCATCTGAGGGGGAAGGTTAGGATGGGGGTGCGGCGATTGAACGATGATGTGCGTAATTTTGACCGTTCGCCCCCATCCCAGCCTTCCCCCTGCCCGGGGGAAGGGGCAAAATCGCCGCTCACATAGCAAGCTGAACAGACACTAAATATCTAGGACTTCCATGCATCTGTATCCCCTCTTCTTTGTCATGGCCACAGCCACGGTTTTCAGTCCAGGCCCAGGCGTAGTGATGACTTTGTCGAATGCCTTGCGCTATGGCTTGCGCGGTACCTTTGGCGGCATTTTAGGAATAGCCTTCGGCGCAATGTTGGTTGCCGCGATTTCAGCGACTAGTGTAGGCGTGATACTTGCCAGTTCTGCCCTGGCTTTTAGCGTGATGAAATATCTGGGGGCGGCGTACCTGATTTTTCTGGGCATTAAACTATGGCGCGCACCAGCGTTTCAATTTACCGAGCAAGCACCGCATGAAGCAAGCTTTGCCCGTCGTTTTATTGAAGGCTGGACTTTGCAATTGACCAACCCGAAAGCGATATTTTTCTTCTTATCGGTGTTTCCACAATTTATCGACCATACGATGAACTACGCCTTCCAATTCATCGTTCTGGTCCTGACTTATAGTTCGTTGGTGATCGTGATTCATTGCGCTTATGCACTCACTGCGCGCCGTGCAAAAAACTGGCTGAACTCAGAAAAAGGCGGACGCATCATGAATAAAACCGGAGCGATTACCTTCCTGTTTTTTGGTGCCGCGATGCTTACTGCCAGACGATAGCCGGAGCCGGAGCCATAGGTTAGGCAATCGGCAAACTACTGACAGGCTTGATTTCTTCCATGCAGATCATCGAGCGCAAAGCGGCAACGCCGGGCACTTGCATCAAGCGGTCAGTCAGAAATTGCGACAAGGCCTTAAGGTCAGGGGCGACAACTTTAAGTAAATAATCAAAATCGCCAGAAATCGTATGGCATTCGATCACATCAGGAAAGGCCATGATGCTGCGCTCCACTTCACGCACATTGCGAAACTTCTCACGGTCCAGAGATAAACTGACAAACGCCATCACACCTAAGCCTATCGCCTCAGCAGATACTTGCGCGACGTAGCCACGGATGATTTTTTTCTCTTCCAGTGTGCGCACTCTGCGCAAGGTCTGCGGTGGCGACAAATGTATTTTTTCGGCTAACTGCAAATTGCTCATGCGGCCATCATTTTGCAAATGCCTGAGGATGTTGCGATCAAAGTTATCCATCTCATCTCCATATTCCACGATTCGATAAATTATATATAAAACAGTGCATTATTTTTTAAAATATGAAATTTAATTTCTATTACATTGAAAATAACGCTTAATTTAGAAATCCATTTTTCCTGAGAATCAGTATAATTTGGGCTTCAGTGATCAAGTCGCAATGCCAATGTCCCAGTGCATGGCTTGGAGTTTTTTCTACCCCCTGCAACTTTGTTTAATAAACTTTGTTTAATAACTTCAAATAATGATTAAAACTAAAATGATAAAAACAATTTCCTTAATTGGCGCACCCACCGATGTAGGCGCAAGTGTCAGGGGTGCGGGCATGGGTCCAGACGCCTTGCGCGTTGCGGGTCTGGTAGAGGCATTGGAAGCGCGATCCTTAACAGTGATCGATCACGGCAATCTGCATGGCCCGGCCAACCCTTGGCTAGAACCTGTCAATGGTCACCGCCATCTGAAAGAGGCAGTAGACTGGAATCAGGCCGTGTATAACGCAGTAGAAGAAGCGCTGGAAGCGGGCAATATGCCGATGATGTTGGGCGGCGATCATTGCCTGGCGATAGGCTCGATCAGCGCGATCGCCAATCATTGCAGAAAAGTCGGCAAGAAATTGCGCGTGCTGTGGTTTGATGCCCATGCCGACAGCAATCAATCAACTATCAGCCCGACTGGGAATATCCACGGCATGCCGGTGGCCTGCCTGATGGGCCATGGCCCTGACGAACTCATCCACTTCGGTGGACATACGCCATCTTTACAACCAGACCAGATTCGCCTGATCGGCATCCGTAGCGTAGACGAAGGCGAACGCCGCTTCATCCACGACATGGGCATGCAAGTTTTTGACATGCGCTATATCGATGAACATGGCATGCGCAGCGTAATGAATTCGGCACTCGAAGGCCTGGATGAAAATACCCACCTACATATCAGCTTCGATCTTGATTGCCTAGATCCTTCGATTGCACCTGGCGTCGGTACCGCAGTACTCGGTGGCCCAACCTATCGCGAAGCACAACTGTGCATGGAGATGATCGCCGACACAGGCTTGTTCGCCTCACTCGATGTAGTCGAGCTCAACCCCGCCCTGGATTTACGCAACCAGACTGCGGTCTTGGCGGTGGATCTGATTGAAAGTTTATTCGGCAAATCGACACTGGTTCGTATCGACGATTAAAGCAATACAACAAAAAAATATCCGCAATCGCTGAGCAGCGATTGCGGATATTTTTGTTTACAGGACATCTTTAAACCTCAGTCACTAAAAAGTTCGGCATGGGTGCCGGCGCGTACAAAGTTAATTATATTGCGTTCGATTTCATATATCAGGAGGAAATCGCCGCCAATATGACATTCGCGATAATCCGCCCATTCACCCTTAAGAGGATGATCGAGCCACTCCGCGCCCAAAGGCAGGTCATTAGCTATTAATAAAAGCATCGCTTCTTTGAGACGCTTCATATCGTAACGACCCGAATGGGAAAGGCGCTCCCAGTCTTTGATAAATGCTTTGGTGTAATCCGATACGCGCGGCAGCGGCGCACGCTTACTTGCCGCTGTTTTTTTCGAGGTCATTGAATAAAGCGTCAGCAGAAGCAAAACGACTGCGGCGAGCAGCCATCATGGAGCGCGATTCCTCCATAGCCGCGCGGGTTTCCGCGTTTGGCACTTTGAGTTCAAGGGGAAAAGCTTGATCGACGATTACCCGACGCAAAAACAAACGAACAGCATCGGACATTGATAGCCCCATAGAAGCAAGCGCCTCGCTTGCTAGCTCTTTCGTTTCGTCGTCCACGCGCACGTGGAGCATCGACGTTGTCGTAGTCATAATGGTTTAACCCTTCTCTTTAATCGCTCTCTTGATTCGTACATTATGTAACTCATTTGAGATACAGTCAAGTACTGAAAAACCGTGCTCATTGGACTGTAGCGATACCCTACAACAAAACCATATTATCCCGATGGATCAGTTCAGGCTCCACGACAAACCCCAATATCCCCTGTATCTCAGACGAGGCATGGCGCTTGATGCGGCGGGCGTCTGCGCTGGTGTAATTGCTCAGGCCGCGTGCAATTGCCTGGCCGGATTCTGTGTAACATGTCACCACTGCACCACGGCCGAACTCCCCCTTCACTTCGAGCACACCTACTGGCAGTAAAGACTTGCCTTCCTTGGTCAATTTTTGCACGGCACCGGCATCGAGCACGATCTGGCCTGCTGTTTGCAGGTGATCCGCCATCCATTGTTTGCGCGCTGCCAATGGCGCCATGTCTGAAATCAGTTGTGTCCCTATCGCCTCGCCTTGCGCCAGACGTACCAGCACGTTATCTTCGCGACCCCAGGCGATTACGGTATGGGTGCCGGAACTGGCGCCACGTTTTGCCGCAAGTATCTTGGTGAGCATGCCGCCGCTGCCTACACTCGATCCCACTCCACCGGCCATCGCTTCAAGCGCCGGGTCACCTGCTCTGGCTTCATGCACGAAAGTGGCATCGGGATACTTGCGTGGATCTGCGGTGTACAGGCCTTTTTGATCGGTCAAAATAATCAAAGCGTCGGCCTCGATCAGGTTTGCAACCAGCGCGCCTAAGGTATCGTTATCGCCAAATTTGATTTCGTCGGTGACCACGGTATCGTTCTCGTTAATCACTGGCACGATGCCAAATCCCAGCAAGGTCACTAGAGTAGAGCGTGCATTCAGATAACGCTCTCTATCGGCCAGATCGGCATGCGTCAGTAAAATTTGTGCCGTTCCTAAATCATGCGCGCGAAAACTGGTTTCGTAAATTTGCGCCAGCCCCATCTGCCCTACCGCGGCACAGGCTTGGAGTTCATGGATGGCGGTCGGGCGTTTTTCAAAGCCCAGGCGCTGCCGGCCTTCGGCGATGGCGCCCGAACTGACCAGCACCACTTCTTTTCCCATCAGACGCAAAGCTGCAATTTGCTCCGCCCATTTTTCGATCGCATGCTTATCCAGACCTTTACCATCATTGGTCACCAGCGAAGAACCTACTTTTATAATCAGCCGTTTGGCGTTTTTAATTACAGAATGCATAAAGTCACGAGTCTTAAAATAATCGGTTCAAAAGCAAAAACAAGGAAGGCAATTATACTTTATTCGGATAAGCTCGAAGTATTCGGAATTTAATTTAGAAATAATTGAATTTATCCACGGATTGGCACGATTTGGCCCATTTTTTGAAGTTGATTCTATTTCGCTTTTGTATCGAATTAGCAGTGGTTGACTCTCGCTACCTCCTTTATACTTAGCCACCTTTTTCGAGATGGTTCATCGGGAATTACCGGCCAACGCCGGACAAGAAAACCAATTGGCACGACAATTATTTTAGGATGCGCAGAACATGAAAAAACGCAACAACCTCACCAGTTACATTATTGTCGGACTTATCACCGGGATCATCGCTGGATATTTTGCGAATAAAAACATGGCGCAGCCGGCAGGTTTTGCCGATGCGATGTCGCTGATTACCACCATGTTTTTACGCATGATCAAGATGATTATCGCGCCGCTGGTATTTGCAACCCTGGTAGTCGGGATTGCCAAAATGGGCGACGTGAATGAGGTTGGTCGAGTTGGTGGCAAGGCTTTGGGCTGGTTCATCATCGCCTCGCTGCTTTCGCTGACGCTCGGGTTGATCATGGTCAACTTGTTCCGCCCTGGCGATGCCATGCATGCCTTGCTGCCGGCGAGTGATGCAGTGTCTGGCATTACCACATCCAACCTCTCGCTAAAAGAATTTATCTCGCACCTGATACCTATGTCGATAGTCGACGGTATGGCGAAAAACGAAATTCTACAGATCGTGGTGTTTTCGATTTTCTTCGGCACCGCCGCTGCAGCAGTCGGTGAACGCGGCGCGCCCTTGATTGCTGCTGTTGATGGCGTGGCGCATGTGATGTTGAAGATCACTGGTTATGTCATGAATTTTGCACCGGTCGCGGTGTTTGCCGCGGTCTCTGGCGTGGTGGCAAAAAGTGGCCTCGGTGTGCTGGCAACTTACGGCGTCTTCATGTCGGAATTTTATTTGTCGATTTTACTGTTGTGGCTGGTCTTGATTTTTATCGGTTATTTATTCCTCAAGAATCGTATCATCGGCCTGTTGCGCGAACTGCGCATGCCTACCTTGCTGGCATTCTCGACCGCCTCATCGGAAGCGGCCTTTCCAAAAACCCTGGAAGGCCTGGAGCGCTTCGGTGTGCATAACCGCATCGCCTCTTTTGTTTTACCTTTGGGGTATTCGTTTAACCTGGATGGCTCGATGATGTACTGCACCTTTGCCAGCGTCTTTATTGCGCAGGCATATGGCATAGAACTCAGCCTGGGTACGCAGATCACGATGATGCTGATACTGATGCTCACTTCCAAAGGAATGGCAGGCGTGCCTAGAGCCTCGCTGGTGGTGATTGCCGCCACCCTCAACCAGTTTAATATCCCGGAAGCCGGGCTATTACTCTTGCTCGGGGTTGACCACTTCCTGGATATGGCGCGCTCTGCCACCAATGTGATCGGCAACGGTATCGCCGCGGCGGTAGTGGCGAAATGGGAAGGCGAACTAGGCCCGCATATCAAAGGTGAACTGGTTGATCAGGAATTCCCTGAATAGGGTGTAATTCTAGAAGTGTTACCTGATTCAATTGAATCAAAAAACGCTGATCGTATAGCACGGTCAGCGTTTTTTATTGGGCAAGCATTTTTCATGCGACAGCTTTGTTATTAGCCGGAGCCGAACCTCAGCTTTAAGCTGCATCCTCAAGCAAGACTTGCCTCTCCAGCCATGCCATAAATTCGATTTTTGCCATCGGTTTGGCAAAGTAATATCCTTGTCCTTCTTTGCAGCCTTCGGTTTGCAGAAATTCCCTTTGCTCAGCGGTTTCAATTCCTTCAGCAATAATATTAAAACCCATGCTATGTCCCAGCGCCAGAATTGCCCGGATTATCGCTATATCACTGACATTGGACGGCAGGTTTTTCACAAACGCCCGGTCGATTTTTAAGGTGTCGATAGGCAGCTCTTTTAAATAGGCAAGTGAAGAATAGCCAGTGCCGAAATCGTCGATGGCGGTGGTGATGCCCATGGCTTGTATCGCATTAAGGATTTCTTTAATCTCTTGCGGATTCTCCATCATGAAAGTTTCCGTCACCTCAATTTCAAGTGCGCCCCGTGGGATCTGATAGCGCTCCACATGACGACTGAGTGTGGCGACAAAATCGCTACGATAGAACTGCGGCCCGGCAACATTGACCGCAAGCCGTTTGGCAGGTACGCCGGCGTCTATCCACTGCCGGATATCCGCGCAAACCTGGTGTAAAACGATTTCACCGATTGGCAAGATCATCCCGTTAAGCTCTGCCAATGGGATGAAATCTAGCGGTGGAATTAGACCGCGTACCGGATCGCGCCAACGCAATAGTGCTTCGGCACCGAGATATAGGTTGGAGGCAAGATCGATTTGCGGTTGATACCAAATTTCAAATTCATCATTCTCAATCGCGCGGCGCAAGTCACGCTCACTGGCCAGTCTTTTCTGTGCCGAAAGCGTCATCTCAGCTTGATAGAAACGATAGGTATTGCGCCCCTTCGCCTTAGCTTCATACATCGCCGCATCGGCATTGCGAATCAAATCATTATTGTTTTCAGCGTCATCGGGATAGATGGCGATTCCTATGCTGGTAGTCACAATCGCTGCATGCCCTTCTACCGAATAAGGCTCTTGCGATGCCAGCAAAATTTTACGCGCAACTTGTATCGCGTCTTCACCATTGTCCAGATCAGAGAGTAGTACGGCAAATTCGTCGCCGCCCAGGCGCGCGACGGTATCTTCAGTGCGCACACACGTTTTCAAACGTTGCGCCACCAGCTGCAAGAGGCGGTCACCAACCGGATGGCCGAGGCTGTCGTTGACGGTTTTGAAGCCATCCAGATCAAACAAGATGACGGCAAGTTTTTTCTTGCTGCGCTGCGCCTGACCAAGCGCGTGTGCCACGCGATCCTTAAACAGGACTCGATTGGGCAACTCAGTCAAGGCATCAAAATGCGCCAAATGTTCAAATTCAGCTTGCGATCGCTTGATGACAGAAATGTCTGAAAATACCGAGACAAAATTGATGATCTCGCCATTCACATTTTTTACCGATGTAATGGTTTGCCATTCTGGAAAAATTTCGCCGTTCTTTCTTCGATTCCAAATTTCTCCCTGCCAGGTTCCGCTGTCTAAAATACTTTGCCACATCGCTTCATAAAACGCTGCGTCTTGTCGGCCAGAATGAAGGATATTCGGGTTTTGGCCTATCGCTTCTTCGGCGGTATAGCCGGTAATTGTAGTGAACGCCAGGTTCACTGAAACGATCTTGGCCTTTTCGTCGGTAATGATGATGCCATCAGCCGTATGGGCAAACACGGTCGCCGCCAATTTGTTTTCATTCTCACTGCGTTTGCGCTGAGTGATATCACGCCAAACGCAATAGATAACTGGCCGGCCTTTCATCGTCATGCGCGACAAGGTCACCTCAGCCGGGAAATTACTACCGTCCAATCTCGTGTGTATCCATTCAAAACGATGCAAACCACGTTCCTCGGCAAGGTGCATCATGCGTTCCGCTTTGGCAAATGAAGGCTCGCCGTCCGGCTGTATTTCTGGTGATAATTTGGATGGGTGTGTGTTGCTCAATTCCTCTTTACTGGCATACCCCAAGATCTGAACTGCGGCGCGATTGCAAAGTGTAAATTGATGCCCGTCGATAATCCAGGTGGGATCGGGCGAGGTCTCAAACATAGACTGAAATCGTAACTCTTCCGCCTCTAGTTTTGCTTCCGCGTCTTCCTTTGACTGCAAAATCGCCAATAGATTTTGATGTTGTTTTTTGAACTCATTATGTGAGCGAAACAACCAGAAAATCAGACTTGCCGTCAGCAAGATGAAAATCGTCAAAAAGGCCAGGATAGGGGTAAGGATTTCATTTAGCACCAGGCCCTTAAAGTGAAACAGGCTGACACCAATCACTGTCCCTATCAAGATGACTAGCAGGGCGATCAGCTCCACAGCAAAAGATTTCAGGGTGTTAAGTATCGATGTCATAGCCTGCAAAAAGATAAGTCTGAAGAAGCGAAAATAAATACCTACACCAGAAAATGCCAGGAGATGTATAAAGTATTAACGCTTCAGCTTATGCATGTCAACATGTTATTTCCCTGATTAATCCGGCGCCACCAAGGGTAAATCTATCGCGAATGCACAACCCCTATAGTCAACTTCGGATTGACTTAAGATAGTCAGGCTACCGCCCAAAATCTGCGTCACCGCGTTGTGCGCGATATGCAAACCCAAACCTGAAGTGCCTTGTCCCAAACGCGTAGTGAAGAAGGGGTCAAAAATCTTTTTCCGAATTTCTTCTGCGACACCTTCTCCATCATCTTTAACAGTAATTCGCAAATTCGTCTCGCCCTCCACTTCAAACAGCAGAGTAATCAATCCGTGATCACGCTGCTCAAAACCATGGACTATCGCATTATCAATCAAGCGCTGCAAGACATCGCTCAAGACCTCCGGAAAACTGCTCAGCCGCACATCTGGAACTGCATTCAGCTGTATCTTGCAGGGTAAGATTTTGAGTCGTGGCGCCAGTTCTGCCAGCACGCTATCGATCAGCTCGTTTAGTGTAAAAAGTTTGCGCTTCAGGCCAGTTCTATCCGCCGAGATTTTTTTAAAACTATTCACCAGATTTGCGCTACGATCGAGATTGCGTACCGCGATGTTGCTTGCCTCTTTGACGTTATCAAGAAAATTCTCGAAGGTCTGTCGTCGCAATCCGGATTCCAACATGCTCTGTTCTAAAGATTCAATCTGATCTTGCAGCGTCGTCAGCGCCATCAATCCATTCCCCAGCGGCGTGTTCAGTTCATGCGATACGCCTATCACCAAACGCCCCAAGGAAGCCAATTTTTCTGATTGCACTAATTGCACTTGTGCCTGGCGCAATTCAAGCAGCGCATCATGCGCCTGCTGCTGCGCCGACTCTGCCATCGCATATGCGCCGGCGTTATCCAGCGCAATCGCGGCATAAGCGCAGAGTGTACGAAAGATTGAACGTTCCCGCTCTGCGTAGGCATGCGCTTGCAGCGATTGAATTGACATCACGCCCAATAATCTATCGCCAATCAGCAAGGGCGCAAACAGCAAGCTGACGGTATCTAAGGTGCCTACAGTAAGATTAGGACGAAGTTCTTCAGGCGCTATGTTGATCACGATCTCGCGTCGCTCACGCGCGCATCTTGCGGTGAATGAAGTTGGATGGTCGAGGGGGAAAATTTTTGATTCAAAGACCTGGTCGGCCTCGATACTAAATACGCCTTTCAGGGTTTGTCCGTCAGGCTCGAGCAAATACACAAAAAACGCGGTGGCGTCCAACAATTGATTCAGGTGGCTGTGCAATGCCGAAAACACCGCATTGCTATTCAGGCTAGCGGTAATTTCACGGCCGATCTGGCCTAGCGTCTCGAGTGTGGCGCTGGCCTCTTGCAAGGCTAGCGCCCGTCGAGTTTCGGTTTGCGCGAGCTGACGATGATGCTCGGTCTCGGCATGGGCTTGCGCGGTTTCCTGGCGCACTTGCATAGCGATGGCACGGTTGCGCGCATCCACCAGGCGTTGATTGTCACGCGCACGCGCTGCCGCTTGCCCGTTGATAAACGCCAGCCGGTACTCGCCACTAGCTGCGTAGGCGTTCGCCACTTCATCCAGTAATTCAGCCGGGACGATATAGCCATTGATGCCAGCCGCAACCTCCAATGCCTGGTTCAAATAATTTAAACAGGTAGCTGATTCATGCAATTCATCCACATCTGCCAAGTCATATTGCCGGTACAGTTCAGCATATACGCGCAACACCATTATTTGTTCGTCCGCACTGCCTTCCTGCTTGGCAAGTGCGAGTGCCGCCGCCAATTTCTCTTTCGCTTGCGCCGGTTGCGCCAGGCGACAAAGAGCGTTGGCTTCGCCGCGCCAACAACGCAAGACAAAAATTGGCTCACCAAGTGCACTGGCACGTCGTTCGGCCTGAGTAAAATAATCCAGCGCCGCGAGCGGCTCACCGACATCCAGCGCCAGATCACCCAAATATTGCACGGCAATCGCGTAAGCGTAGGCGCCGGTCAGCATACTCATGGCTGCCAAAGCTTCGTTCAGAGTTTTTTGCGCATCAGCGTGACGCTCCAGCAGGCGCAAAACATTACCGGTTTGCAGCAAGCATGCGCCCACCATCGCGGGCCAGGCGGCGCGGCGCGCCAGTACCAATGCCCGTTCATTCCATTCTAGCGCCGCATCCAGGTCACCCAGGCTGGCAAATGCATCTGCACCGTTACTGGCAGAAAGTATCGCCTGGCGTATCTGGCCGCTCTCTTGCCCGGCCAATTGCGCTTGTAAAAAATAGCGGATTGCGCTCGCTGAATCGCCAGTCAGGCGGGCCACGATGGCCAAAGCGCTGGCAATCCAGACTCGCACTATTGGGCTATACGATTTGCCTGTATCGAAGAGTTGCGCCAGGCGTAACGCTGTCGCAGCGGGATCGCGGAAGGCCGCACGCTCAAGCAAACGTGCCCGGCTGGCATCAATGCGCACCGTGTCCCCGGCCAGCACATAATCAACAATTGCCGCCTCGAGAAATTCGTCACGCAAGCGCGCATCACCGCGCTCATGCCAGATCGACGCCAGCAAGCATTTGGCATCACCGACACCGATGGGATCAAAGCTTGTTTCAAATAGCGCTAGCGCCGCTTTGGCATCCTGTTCGGCATCATCGAGCTCGGCAAATAGACTTGCGCACTCGCCTCTGATCAACAACAGCCGGGCATATCTAGTTTGTCGCTGTGGCAGCTCACTTACGTCCAGATTCAGGTCCAATAAATCTTTGGCCTCGTCGGCCAACAGCAAGGCACGCTGGCAATCGAGTTGCCGCAAGGCCCAAGCCAGCGGAATCAACAATGGCAAACGCGCCTCGCCTCTAAGCGAGGCAAGCTCAGCCTCGAAGGCCAGGATTTCATCGCTCAAGAAAAACAAATTCATGTTTGCCCTTGCTTTTCGCTTTACTAACATTTTTGCTTATGTTCGCACCTGCGGCGTGACTATGTATTTAGCATAGAAGAATGAGGTCGATAACTCAACTAATTGCAATTACACTCAAGTTGTTTCGAGAATTATCGTTTTTAAAAACTCTGTTTTAGTTCTTATTCCATTTCCAAATCATTCGTGACTAGGCGCCGAGCCGAAGACAGTACTTTAGTACCTTATTTCTACATGAGGCGAAGGCAACAACGTCACGGATGATTTAGAAATGGAATAAAGTTTCAAACAAACCAGATCACCTTATTCCGCCCGGTCTGCTTGGCTTGATACAGCGCCTTGTCCGCGCGCTCGAGTAAATTAGCCAAGCGTTCATCATTTTCAAGATTATGCGTCACGCCTATGCTCACGGTTAATGTGAACAGATCGCCGGCAGGATCTTTGAAGCTCAGGTCTTGTATGCGCTGGCGTATCCGTTCCGCCACATTGAGCGCTTCATCCCTATGCGCTTGCTGCAAGAGTATGCAAAATTCTTCGCCACCAAGACGGCCGAACAGATCCGAATCACGTAGTTCGAGTCCAACAGTATGGGCAAAACGTGTCAGCACTTTATCGCCGCCAAGATGGCCATATTTATCATTGATGACTTTGAACAAATCCAAATCGAGCATCAACATGGTAAAGCTTGTCTGGTAACGTTGGCTAGCCTTAAAAATCTGTTCTGCCTGTTCAAGAAAAGAACGCCGATTGGCGATCTCGGTGAGGGGGTCTGTGGTTGCCAGCCGTTGTAATTCACGCTCCATGATCTTGCGCTGGGTCACGTCACGGTAAGTGCCTTCGACCCCAGAAAATGCACCCGTGTTGTCATACAGCGCACGGCTATTGATAGAAATATCGATGATGCGACCATCTTTTTTGACCATCTGCCCAGGGAAATCCGATACTTTTCCATCCTCCTTCAGGGCTTTTTTGATTGCGTCACGGTCTTGCGCCTGCGGGTAAAAAGACTCTGCCGCCTTGCCCTCAATTTCATGCGGCTCGAAACCAAGTACATTGCGCACGCCTGGCCCCACCATTTGCACAATACCATTTGCATCGGTGCGGTAATACACCTCCTGCATATTCTCAAACAATTGGCGAAAATTTTTCTCACTGGTACGCAGCTGCTCCGCCATTTCTGCCTGTTCCGTCATATCCATACCGGTCACCAGGATAGCCTCTTGCCCCTCATAGGTAATTGACAAGCTGGCCGAAAGCATCATCTTGGTTTTGCCGTTGACAGTCCGGATACGAAATGGCGATGGTGTATTGACCCAGTCAGCGCCGCTTTGATTGAGTCGATTGCTAGAGCGGGTCTGATCCAGAGGATGCAGGAATTCGGTCAGGGTATGACCGATAATCTGCGTCGCACTTTCGCCCTCGAGAAAACGTATCACTGCCGGGTTGGCATACACGATGCGCCCGTCTATCACAATGACAGCGCCAGTTGGCATGATTTCAAACAGATGGCGGTAAAATGGTTCAGGAATCATTAGACCCTCAAAATTCAGTATTACTGCACGCCGATTCGATTATTCGCCTGATTTTACTACTAAAATCAGAAAGCAAATCATCCTTTGGTGTATTCTTTCCTGGACCAAGAATTGAGCTACAAAACCCAAAATATTTACTTTCATTCACTGTGTTTCACTGTTCTTCACCATCCATCCATTTAAACCAAGAGCCCTTATGTTTCAGCTTGCCGCAAAATCAGTTCAGCCAATACGACGTCTGCTGTTATCTGCCTTAGTCGTCAGTTCGACTACTATCTTATTAATTTCAGCCAGCACCAGCGCCATTGCCAGCCAGGCCGCTGAAAAGGCGCCGCCGCCAAAATTAGTCCTGGTATTGGTGGTCGATGGTTTGCCGCAAGAACAAGTACAACGATATCGCGATCAGTTTGGCCAAGGCGGCTTCCGGCGCCTGCTCGATCAAGGCGCATGGTATGGCAATGCCCATCAGGCGCATGGCGTTACCGTGACCGCGGTAGGGCATGCCGCGATACTGACAGGTGCCTACCCTTACCAGCATGGCATCATCAACAATAATTGGGTAGACCCGGTTAGCTTGGCAACCGTGTACTGCACACAAGACAGCAAGCACACGTATCTCGGTGAAGAAACCAAGAGTAACGATGGCACCTCACCGGCAAATTTGCGTGTCTCCACCTTAGGTGATGAACTGCGTTACGCCAGCGGCAACCGTGCCAAGGTTGTCGCGGTTTCTGGCAAAGACCGCGGCGCGATTCTGCTGGCCGGCAAGACCGGTACCGCGTATATGTACAACAATAAATCCGGCAATTTTGCCAGCAGCACCTACTACATGTCTAGCTACCCGGAATGGCATAAAAAATACCACAGCGGCAAACCGCAAGACCGTTTTTATGGCGCGCAATGGAAACCATTATTGGATGCTGCGGCGTATGCTGGCGACGCCAATGACGATCTGGTCGCACCGTTGAATATTGAAGGCAACGGGCATTTTCCGTTTTCCTTCACCAGCAAATCCGGTAAACCTGATGCGGAGTACTACAGCAAAATCTTCGCCAGCCCTTACCTCGATGAAATGACTTTTGATTTCGCCCGTGCCGCGCTGGACGGTGAAAAGCTCGGCAATAACCCTAGCCACGTCACCGATTTGCTCGCAGTCAGCCTGTCGAGTCACGATGCAGTGAACCATGAATACGGCCCGGAAAGCCGCATGTCGCACGACCACCTGCAAAGGCTGGATCGACTCCTGGCGAAATTCCTCAACGACGTTGATCAACGCGTTGGCCTCGAGAATACTTTGGTACTGTTAACCGCCGACCACGGCTTCCCCAACATCCCGGAATTTTCTCAAGCGAATAAACTCGATGCGCAGAGGCTGGACGGCTTCAAACTTATGGAGCAACTCAACCAGCATTTACTCGAGAAGTTCGGCGTCGAAAAAATCGCCAGAAAATGGTCGCCGCCGAGTTACTTCCTGGACTACACCCAGATAGAAAAGAGTAAACTCAAGCGCGAAGAAGTCGAAAATACCGCCGCGCGATTTTTAATGAACGCAGCCGGCGTAGCAAATATCCTGACCCGTTCGCAATTGGAAAACGGCGCCTTGCCAGATAACCGCATCAGCAAACTAATGCAACGATCCTGGCACCGCCAACTCTCCGGCGACATCGTCATCGTGGCAAAGCCCTACTGGTATTTCAGCAGCAGCGACCACGGCGTTTCGCACGGTTCACCCTACAAATACGACACCAATGTGCCCTTGATGTTAATGGGAAAACCATGGATAAAACCAGGTAGCTATGGTGAATATGCCGAAGTCGTCGATATCGCAGTTAGCCTGGCGCATATCTTGCGCGTGCGGCCACCGGCGGCTTCTGAGGGGCGGGTTTTGGT
>JAZJYB010000164.1:0-28960 GCA_040390685.1 Pseudomonadota bacterium
AAGGCAAAGCGCCACACCGGGCTAGTCAGGTAAGTCTCTAGCCACGTCGCCCCTAAAGTTTCACGACTGGCATGCAAGCCATGCTGCAACCACGCATCCCACACTTGCATAAAACTATCGGGCAAACGCCGCGAGACGAAATCACCATGGCTCACTAACTTACCAAAAAAGCCGGCGGGTATATTTGAAGACGGCGAGGCCTGTGTCATTACAATCTATCCATGCAGCGGAATTGTTCTAGCGATTCACGCCTGAACGGATTGATGACGCTGCTCGCGGTTAGCTCATAATTTACTTTGCGACCGTCCAGGTCGAACGTTAATTTAAAGCGTTCACCTTGCGCGCTTGGCTCGAGGATACCTTTGTCTATCATCCTGAACCATGCCCATGCGCCATCTGTGCGCAGGTCAGAACGCAGGCCTGGCGTTGCTTCAAAGCGCACCTGACCACCGCCTTTGCCACTAGGCAGTTGTACCGATGTGGCCCGATTGCCTCCGCCTGCACTTGAGGCATACAGCACTTGCTGCCCATCGATCTCCAGCATCACTTTGCTCAGAGCTGGGTCCGCGCTTACCGGCTTCAAATCAAAACGCATCGACGCCTGCTTACCGCCGCCGCCAAAAAATGCATCGCGCAGTTGCGCTGCGCGCTGGAATTCATTCAAGACTTCTTGCGGAATGCCGAGTGAAATATTGTTGGCGTTTGATCTCCAGCGCCATTGTTTGCCGCCCATATCAACAAAGGGCATTAAATTGCGTTGAAAGAAATCATCGATCAAACCGCCGGGCGCAAAAAATTTACCAAAATCATCGGGCGTGACTTCCTGGCTCGCGCTTCTGACAATTGGGTAACGCCCGGCTATTGCCTGACGACAGAACTGCGCTGCACTGGAGGTCCATAGAGAATTCAATCTTTCGCGCTCGCTACCTAGCGTCAAGCCTGAACCTCCGCTATCGATGTTTTTCAGCATGGTTGCCAGCGGTGCCGGTTTGCCATCGCCTTCACGCTTCAATCGGCTTAAAGCGTCTCCTGCTGGCGGTGGTGTGCCGGCACGCTTTGCCGCTCCCGCCGCATCGAGATAGGCCGCGACATCTTTAAGCATGGCCAGAATAGGGTCTAACGGTGCCGTACCAGCGGCGGCACCGGCACCGACCAATTTATGCAAGTCTTCAAAATGTGCATCGACCGGATTTAGTGCTTTTGGTGCGACCAGAATTGGTTCATCACCACCCGAACCTATCGCCGATTCCAACTTTTTCTTATATGAATCCAGCTTGCCTTTGACTGCATCAGTCACAGAAGACGCGACTGATTTCCCGGTTCCTTCCAAGGTCGTCTCTTTGGCTGCGGCCATTAAAAATTTACGTAAAGGAGAATCGGTACCCGACAGGATATTGGTAATTCTTGCACCTTGATCCAGATTGCCGAAAGGCGCAACGCTAACATCGGCCAGCAAGGCATCCCACAGCGCGATGTAGTCAGTAAAATACAACTGCAACACCGCCGCCTTGGTCTGCTCGGCACTGCCAAGACCGCTCACTGCCTCTTGCTGTGCCAAGACCCAGCTGTCTTTGGCGACATCGATCATGGCCTGATCAGTCTGCTCTTGAAACTTGCCATATCCAGCCACTGAATACATGCCGGAGATTCCACGCGTCAGCGGCTCGCCACTGCGCCGGATGAAAACTTGCGGCGCATCACGGCCACCTGCAACGGCGGCAGTAAATTCCGGCAACTTGGCACGCGCCAATTCACGCTTGAGACGATTGTAAATACGTTGTGGCAAAGGCATGCGCGCAAGCGCAAGCCTGGTGTCGCTAATTAATTGAGCGTCGAGCTGTGGCGCAGCATCGGCAGAATTGTAATCGGCGAGTAAGGCCATAACATGGCCCGACAATGCCTGCCGTTGAGCCTCACTGGCATCGCGCAGATTACGCTCCCAGTCGTAATCGACCCAGGCGCTGATCGATTCTGCATCGAAGTGTTTGGCGTCACTCAACATCAGATACACCCGCAAAACTTCGTACAGATATTCAGGATTGTTCGCGCTACCGCGGCGCAATTGCTCTTCCATCCGATGGATAATTCTCGGTAGCAGTGTGGTCCTCAATACCTTGCGATATACCGTCTGAGCACCGGCTCCCAGTTTGTCGCCCTGATATAAACCCAGCGTCATCAGGAGCGGCACATCTTTGTCTTTTTCTGCATAGCCTGCCGGTAAATCACGTACCGCATTGGTCAGACTCAGGGCCTGAACCGGAGTGCCTTGATTGCTTGCGCTATTGAGCGTAGACACCAGTTTGTTAATCTCAACAACTTTTTGATTGACATCAATCACAAAGTTTTTATTCCGCACATAACTGGTAATCAACGCCATCGATATCAGTACCAGAACAACGCCAATTGCGACAGTAGCGCCCCACTGTGCCCAACGGCGCTTGCGTTCTAAATTAAGATTCACACCCGCGAGATTAGCTTCGGGGAATATCACCTCTTTCAGCAATCGAGTAATGAAGTAACTTTTTCCACTATTTGTGTTCGCTGGCAAGACCTGCCTGTCCAAACCGAAGGCCGCCGCCATCGCACTCATCACCCGGTCTATCGGGCTGCCTTCTTGTGTGCCGCTAGAAAAATACACTCCGCGCAACAGCGCTTTTTCTTCGTACCGGGTGGAGAGAAATACGTCGTTCAGGAACCGGTTTAAGACTTCACCGACACCAGCAAACTGCTGCGGGAAGCTATACATCAGCGCCCGCCGCTTCACATCGCGCTCTTGCTGCATGCGTTCCAGTACCCGCGCTTGCAACTGCTTCTCTAGCAACTTAAATTCCTCTGGAAACGATGCTAGGGCTGCATCTACCTGATTCGCATCGCCCAACGGAAAACTCACCCCCCAAACCTGGGCCCGTTCTTCACGGCTGAGATTATCAAAAAACTCGATGAAGCCCGCGAGCAAATCACATTTTGTGACCATCACATAAATCGGAAAGCGCACGCCCAATTGTTCGTGCAACTCTTTAATCCGTTCGCGTATCGCCTGCGCCTGCTGCTTGCGTGCCGCTTCACTTTGCTGCAATAGATCTGACACGCTGAGTGCTACGATCACGCCATTGACTGGCCGACGGCGGCGGTGTTTTTTGAGTAATTGTAAAAATCCACCCCAGGCGGCCTTGTCCACTTCGGTATAGCTATCTTGTGTAGTGTAACGTCCTGCGGTATCGAGCAATACCGCTTCGTCGGTGAACCACCAATCACAATTACGTGTTCCACCGACACCGCCGATGGCATTTTTTCCCATGCTTTCTGCCAGCGGAAAATTAAGGCCTGACTGGGTTAGCGCAGTAGTTTTGCCGGAACCAGGTGCGCCGACAAACATATACCAAGGCAATTGGTACATATATTGGCCACCTTTTTTGTCGCCCAGTTTTGCCTTACGCAAGACGCTCATCGCCTCTTGCATGCGCTTGCCTAATGCCGCAACCTCAACGCTTGATTCCTTTGCACCAGGTGCTGGCGCTGGCTGCTCTTCGCCGGCCACACCTTTCATCAATTTGGCATTGGCGATTTTTGCCGCGACTATTTTCCAGATAAAATACCCGGCCCAAAGCAAAAAGAAAAAAAGTATCCAGTACCAGCGCACCCGCTCCGAGGCGAATGGCTCTTTGCCGTTAAATGCCAGCAGAGGCGCCTCAAACCAAATGATCAGCGACAGAAATATGACACCAAGGAGTGACAACACCCAAGGTCTGACTAGCCAGGAAAAAAATCTCTTCATATAGATCCAGAAATTTTGTAAGTGATGCAGTGATTAAAATTAGTGATCAATAGGATTTATAAAAAATCTTACTGGGTCGCAGGAGTCAGTACTACGATATCAACCCGTCGATTGCGTGCTCGATTGGCGGCACTATCGTTGGCGACTACCGGTTCAGTATCACCGCGCCCTTCGACGCTATATCGGTCTAGTGGTCCGGCTCGCTCACTTAAAATCGCACGGACAGAAGCGGCACGGCCTTTAGAGAGATCCCAATTCGAAGGAAATCTCATTGAAAACCCTTTGACGTTATCCGTGTGTCCAACCACGATGACTTTGCCCGGCACTGGCTTTAAGGCGTCCCCGATTCGCTCTAAAAGCGGAACAAAATCACGGGTAATTTCTGCACTACCTGAAGCAAACACACCATCACCACGCAGCGTGACGACTGACCTGTCTGCGGTTTCAGTTACGCTCACTAGACCGCGTTCAATTTCAGGGGCGAGAAATCCTGCAACTCTCACTGGGGCTTTGACCGGAGAGGCTAATGGCGGTGCAGTGATCGGAGCAGGGGCATCCACTTTAATCTTGTAAATATTTTCAAATACCGGATCGGAGATACTGCTTAATCGATAGCTCAGCAGGAGTTGTAACAGAAGCAGAATCACCGCTGCAATTGCAGCAATAACCCACACAGGTATCATGCGCCACAAAGATTCACCTTTACCGCTGGCGCCCATCCAATGCACCGACAATTCTGGTTCAGCGGTACCACGTTCTTTTTGTATCAATTGCTGTAAGCGCTCACGAAGAATTTCCAGCTGTGTTCTTCCACCCTCGATGACGCGATAACGGCCTTCAAGACCGAGCGCGATGCACAGATACATCAGCTCCAGAGTCTGAATGTTGGCGCGCGAATCCTGACACAATTTTTGCAGGATAAGGAAGAACTTTTCACCACCAAATGCTTCATTATGAAAAGTTACCAGTAAACTACGGCTGGCCCAAACGCCGCCACCACCCCAAGGGGTCGACGAGATAGTTTCATCTAAAAATGTGCATAGTGCATAGCGCGCCGCGGCGATTGCCTCATGCTCGACTAGTGCCGTTTTAGCTTGCGTTTCAAATGTTTTAATTGCAGCGACCAGCTGCAAACGCAAATTCTCTACCTGAGGATAAGACACCATGTGCCGGAGCGGTAACACGAGATCAAGTAAGGGATTAGCTGCCGCAACTAAAGGATTAAGCCCATCGCCATGTAATTTAACACTCGATGCGCCACCACCCATTGCAGAAGTACTTGCACTTTGGGCTCTTGCATTCGCCGACGCTTGAGGATTTGCGTTGAACTGACTATCACGTGCTGCGTCTGCAGAAGGCGGCGGAGAGACCGGTGCCGCCTCAGCTGGTGCAGGTGCTGTTTGGCGCTTACCGCCAGGCATCGGTACCAATACGGTACGATCCGGGTCCTGATATGGATCTAATGGGTCCTTAGTACTCACAGTGTTTTACCTTTGTTTGCGCTGATACGATTGAAATTCTCAGTTCAGGTATTGCAACGTACTTATCTACTTACTTAACTACGTACCTAAGCGGAAGTTTTTGACTACCCGTTTCAAACTTCCAAGGCTCTATTTTCTAATTGCCCAAAACTGCATTTGCAGCCCTGGGAATTCACCAGGCACATGCATGGCAAATCCTGCTGAATTGGTCAGCGCACTCCAATATTCGCTATTACGGTCTAATTCAAAATAAGTAAAACCTGCAT
This sequence comes from Pseudomonadota bacterium, assembly GCA_040390685.1. Taxonomy (GTDB): domain Bacteria; phylum Pseudomonadota; class Gammaproteobacteria; order Burkholderiales; family Burkholderiaceae_D; genus Undibacterium. The sequence goes on from JAZJYB010000164.1 coordinate 5,523, forward strand.
GAAAAGGTAGTTGTCTAGGCGCTACAGGTAAAGGTCGCAAACCTATGCCAGCCAATTGCAAGTTAACCAAATCACGAATTTTTTCAACCGATCCAATTTTGACTTTAGCTGGGAAACCGCTACGTATCTGCTCGGCTGGCATCTGCGCATTGACCGCCAGGATAAACGTCGCAGACTTCAGCAATTCTTGATCAGGAATTACCGCAACCCGTATGCCAAATTGCCGCTCTTCTAAAGGAATCGGAACTGCGTGGCTATCCATCACCATCGAGAGTGATTTGCGTAAATCATCAATCACAGGGAAGAAAGTTTCACGCAATTTATCGTGGCGATAAACAGGATAGGCCGTTGCACGTTTGTCGCCACGGCTAAAGGTCGCCAGTTCGCCCGCGAGCTGCACCATTTCGCAATAGAGATCTTCTGGGTGTAGACCCGTCATTGTCGCCAGGTGGGTAAACAGCGGTTCGGAGCGGTTAATCAATTGCAATAACAAGAAATCGGCAATTTCTGCCGCGCCAGCCACGCCAGGCTGACTCAAGCGAGTCGCCAATGCTTCACCACGTTGATGCAATAACCCGACCAACTCATCGGCAAAACTGCCCAGCCTGGTGGCAGCACGAAAATCTAGCACTGGCGGACAATATTCCGGATCTAAAACCACCTGATTATCGGCACGTTTTTCAATGATACGTGCGACGCCCAATCCCGTATACGCATTGGCAACTTCACTTTCCAACGCCAGACGCAGGCGCATTTTACCGACCTGCATCAGCGCACTATTATCCAGACCATTGCTGTCTGAAGCTTCATATTCGGCAATGCGATGGCGGGCAAAATTATCCGGGCTTGTTGCGTTATTTACCTCCGCGATGCCGGGTCTGCGGGTAGGTAATGCCAACATCACCAAGACATTTCTGGCATCTTCAGGAACATCAATAGGCACAGGTAATTCGTCTTCAGCAGGTAGCGACAGTGGCGTGCCATCCGGCAAAACGCTGTTGCAAGACAACAGCGATATTTTCCCCAAGGCCAGTTGTTGTTCGTCGATTTTCAAATCGCGAAAACCCCACGAATAGGGACGCAAACCAGCGACTCTATTCTCCAATAGCATGTGCAGGTAGCGGTCATGCTGCTGCAAGTGCTGTGGCTGCAATAACATACCTTCGGACCAGATTACTTTACTATTCCAAGACATTTTCCTAGCCTATCGCAAAAAGTGAATTCCGACCGTACAGTGTACTTTGTCCGGGTCTGCGTTTATTTTATTCAGGTCACTGCAGGGTTTGTTCCCCATATTATCTTTTTTCCTGACGCAAGCGCTGAATTTGTTCTTCATACGCCGCAGCAAACTGTTCGCCAAACAGACGCTGAAAATCATCATCAGCCTCGTGCGATATCTTTTCATACAATTCAACCAGACCATCCCACATTTTCGCCTTGCGGTTGACTGCCAGCACCTTGTCCATCACGGTCGGCACCTTTAACCGCCCTTCGATTTCCGCTGGATCAAAGCGTTGCAAAACACCGGTGAGCGCAGCCCGCATGCCAGCCAACACGGCAAACTCATGCGCCTTCAAATCGTCGAAAGCATTGCCAAAAGAACGCGCAGGCGGCATATAACCCGCCATCGAGTTACTCAGCATTTGTGTTAAGGCACTCTCGGCATCAGGGAAAAATTTTAACGGGTTGTTCGATTTGCTTGCAATCATCGTCATTTCCAAGCGACTTTCACGCTTGGTCATGGTGCGCGCCATCAGAACCCCCATGGTGCCTGCCGTCGCCTCGCGCAACATTACGCCTATCATCTCTGCCACTTCAAGTGGCGGGCGATTAATTTTCAGGTCTGGTAAGCCTAAACCTCGCAGCAAGGCCTGGATTACTTCACTCTCTGACACTCCTGAGTTTGCTTTCAAATCGCTAATTGCAGTAGCTGCGGAGGATCGGCCGGGTGTTTGATTGGATATTTCCGGGAACGCCGCTATCGGCAAACTTGCCGCGCCCAGCGGTGCAAAATCGATTTCTGGAATTGACGCAATTATCGGCTGCGGATTCGTCTGCTGCAGGTTCATCTGTGGCGCGTATGCCGCTTGCTCGCTCACAACTTGGACTTGAGGTTGGACTTGAGGCGTGACCGGCGGATTAATCCGCGGTGGCAAATAATCTGCCAGGGGATCGTAATCATCTGGTATTGCCATGTTGGCGCTGGAGGAAAACGCAGGCTTGGCTGGCAATTGATTTGGCGCAGCGTTAAAGTTAAATGACTGGCTCTCCGGCGAAACATGATCACTTTCCGCCCCGCGAAAAGCGGGCGGCTCGGCGCGCCCTGATGAATTTGGTGTGAAGCTATCAGGAATAAGCGCCTTAGGAGCAAACATATTCACGCCCAACGGATCAAAATTCTTATTCGATCCGACATCATCAAACGCGCCACCGAAATCGAGAATTTTTGCGCCTGCCAGCGAGTCGTTTTCCATACCACCCTGAGCATCCTGAACAGGTGCCACTTGCTGCATGGCTGGTATATCTTGCAAAGACGAACGCTGAAATTCTGGCTCTACAACATCAGGGCTTATCGTCACGCTTAGTTGATAATCACCAATCACCAGACTATCACCATGGTTCAGCGCTATTTGCCGGCCATTTCCCAATGGCCGTTCATTGATTACACTGGGATTACTACCCAGATCCGTCAACACATAACTACCATTATTGAATTCTAATCTGGCGTGAGTACGCGAAATATATTTACTTGGATCTTCAAGTATCAGGCCATTGCCAACGGCGCGCCCTATCGATCCACCCAACTGATCGAAACGTTTAATGATCGTTTCAGGCATCGGCTCGTTACGATAAGATAAAACGCGCAATGAAATTGGCATCGTGTAATTTGTGTCAGTGATTTAAGTCGAAAAGAATTTTTCAGAAATACACAGATTTAAGGCATCAGCATCCGCGAAAGATCATTGCAAATTATACCTTTTCTTTCAATATTTACCAGTCAAAATCGATGGGTTCGCTATACAAGAAACACAAATATTTACTTGCTATCGACGCTAGACAAATGCTTCAAATGTTCTCGACTTCTTGCAAAAATTTACTACGCTCAGCTGGCGTGGGTAAATTTTCTGCCAGCAGTCGAAGAAATTCGCGACGGTCACCCGTTTGTTTGGAGGTTTTTCGCACCAGAATTTTGGCAATAGGCCCCATATACACAGTCAAAATTTTCTCAGTTTTTTCCAGTGTCGCAGGGTCAAGCGCAAGCTGTACCCTTGACATACTAGTCAAGCCCGGGATTGAAGCTTGACTCTTATTTGCAGATTGAGCGTTTGACGATCCCATCATCGATAAATTTGTATGACTTTTTGACATCCCAGGATTGCCGCTTGCCGATTGATCGAGAAACTTATTCTTCACTTTTTGCACACCATCCAAAAATTGCGCACGCCCTTTATCTGATGGAATATGGGGAAGCAATTTCTCACAAAGTTCATCTATATCATTTACTTGTGCCATCGCATTTTTCAATAACAGCCTGGCCATAGGTCCAATCTGCAAGGCTAACAAAGTATGCAAGTCAGGCAGAATATCGATTTTCCATGGCGTGAGTGTATTGATCGAAACAGAACTGGGTGAAGTGTGAGAAGTATGAGGAGTAGCATAATGAGCGCCTGACGGCGCCTCAGAACCAGTTGGCGCAGCAGAAGACGAGGGGCGTTGAAATGCAAGGATGGTGCGATCGTTATCTGTCTCAAGACTTGCCTGCTCATCCTCGCCAACCCTGCTTACCCGAAGCGCATCCTCCAAGGCATCTAAAAAAGCCCGGGCAGAAGCATAGCGATCTGCTGGTTTTTTGGATAAGGCTTTTTGCACCACTTGATCAAAGACCGCTGCAATTTTCGGATTCACTTCAGAAGGATTCGGGGCGGTCTCATTGAGAATCTGGTGCATGACCATGGAGGCAGAGCCGACAAAGGGGCGATTCCCAGTAAGAAGTTGGTAACAAACTATACCCGCGGCAAAAACATCGGTCCGGCCATCGACAGTCTCGCCACGGAACTGCTCAGGCGACATATAGCTAGGTGTACCGATAACAGAACCGGTTTGCGTGAGTGTTGACGATTCAATGCGAGCGATACCGAAATCGGTAATTTTTACCAATGCATCTTCTGTGATCATCAGGTTAGCTGGCTTAATATCCCGGTGTACTACCCCACGCCCATGGGCATATTCAAGCGCCAGTAGCAACTGACGCATAAATGCAATCGAAGCGACAAAGTCAGTAGGAACACCCGCCACCAACACAGAATTGAGCGTCGTTCCCTTGACGAACTCCATCGCCAGATAAGCGACTTGGTCAACTTCACCAAAGTCATACACGGCAACGATACTAGGATGCATCAAGCGTCCTGATGCCTGGGCCTCATTTTTAAAGCGTGCAAGTAAATCATTTTCTTGAACATCACCAAAAAGCTCAGTGCGTATCGTCTTTAAGGCGACGACACGTTCAATATTAATGTCGAACGCCTTATACACGACCCCCATGGCGCCGGTTCCTAGCACACCATCTATTCTGTATTTACCGAGTTTTTCTAGCATGTGTCTACCAATTAAATTTTTTACTCTTCAAGCATCTTTAAAGCGCTCGCCAAACTGGTGCGCATACGACCGAACGACTGCGCTAAAGCGGATAATTCATCACTACCGCGAGCATTAAATTCATCTACATCAAATTTACCCATACTCACCTGGTCTGCCAGGTTGGCCAAACTGGTAATGCGGCGCGTTACAAAAAAATGCACCATTACGTTCAGGGCAACAAATACAAACGCAAAAACTCCAAGTAATGACAGCATGAAGGTTTTAAATATGGCATGGGCGCGTTGCAATGGCACGCTCATCGGGACTGAAATTACCTGAGCGCCAATAATCTCATTTAAGGTCCAGCCAAAGCCATTATTCGGACCGTACTTGTCGAGCATAGTTTTTGGCGCTGCATCGGCAGTGCTGTGACAGGCCAAACAAGCACCATCCTTGATTTGCAATGGCCTGGCGAGATATAAATATCGCCCGGTCGGCGTATCGCGCTCGCCGGAATATTCTTTCAGATTGGCATCGTTGCGAAGTTTATTCACAACATCGGCCTCCCAGTCTGCCGCCCGATCTCGCAGATTGGTTGGATTGAGTGTCGCTTCCTTGTAGGAAAAATCAGGGAAGGTTTTCATCACGTAGTTAAAATTCTCAACCGCAGAATAGGAAGGAACAGATTGCGGATGGAATTCATATTTCAATTGTGTCTGCAACAGCGGCACAATTTGTTTGGAGGTATAGGTGCGCACTGCCTTTGCCGACTCCATGAGCAGTCTGGCATTTTGCAGCGTTTCTTCACGCGCATTTTCTGTCAACAAGACATTCGCTATCATTCCCGCTGCGACAAAACCTACCGCAAAAATAGAAATGAATACAAGGTTGAATTTAGTTGCAATCGATATTTTCATGTTGCTTCCTTTTGATTTAATAGAACAGCAAACTTTTTTACTTCTAATTTTTGTTTTTTGTTTCGGGGGAACTAATCTTTAGCAGGAACTTCTTCCGGAGGTTTTGGCGGTGGCGGCGGATGCAGTATCGGTTTCCAATCTACGGTTTGCCCCAATTGCGCATCTAACTGCTTACGGAAATCAGCGTCCTTGAGACGCGGTCTAAACCGATTCACAAAACTCTTTCTCGCTGCAATATTACTTTTGAGCCAGTGCTCAATATCAGGGTAATCTAGCTCTCGCTCTTTTACCGCTTGCATTTTAATGCCCTTCAGGCGATCTGGTGCAGCAACCACGGGATCACGAAATATAATGGGCATTTCGGCAATGAACTCTTTTGGCGGCCGCGGGATAATTTTTAAACTTTGTCCGACAAGTCGAGAGGCATATTGCTCACGACCGATTTTCATTTCAGCGCCTAATTTTCCCGCTTCATTGAACTCGGCAACGGTCTGCAGACCCTCCTCGGCAAACATTTCTGTCTTACCTGCAGATACGTGAACAATACTAAAGCCAGCTTCCAAAGACACTCGAATCGATGGTGTCGTAATCAAGACACGGCCACTAGCTCCTGAGCGCTTATCAAATACTTTGAGCCAACCATTGATCAAGACTATCTCAACATGATTGGATTCAGAAAACTGTGTATTCAACAGATAAATCTTGGTCTCTGGTGCCAAGGCGAACATCAGTTCTTTACTCACTTCAATCTGCGCGCCTGAAGCTCCGGTTTCGACGATATCATCCTTTTGTACCGGCACGCCTACCACTGCTTTGAATACCGTAACGCCTCGAATAATACGCACTGGTTTATCGGCGAGAGTGATGGCTGGGAGATCCATGGCCAATGCCATCGACATGTGGCCAATGGCAATCAGACAGCTTGCTACAAAGAGCGTCCAGCGGAAATTGTTCGAATTGTTCATTTTATTTCGCCCCGACGTTTTCAGACCAGTTGGATAATTTTTGAGTGCCAAATGCTGCGAATTATGCATAGCTAACGCTAACAGCAAAGATCTCTTTTAGGATAGTCTAAATATCCACGCAATGTTGCGAAATTACCATAGTTTCTTCTCGGATGCCGATATTATTTCAATAGAGGCAGGTAAATCTTTCACCGCCTAAATTGCGCCTATTTCATCGCAGCTACCAGCAAACCATATACTGGCTGGTCCGATTCCTTGCGTAGCGTAACGTAACTGATGTCGAGCAATTGCAGCCCCGCCGCTTGCATGGTTTCGCGCACATAACTCTCTTTGTGACTGTAGCGACCGTGTGGATGTAAAAAGTACTGAGGAACAGTGTCAATATCACGCATATGCTCGACAGTAAAGACCAGATAAGCGCCTGCCCGCAAGGCTAGCGCTGCTGTTTTCATAAATACGTTCAGAGCTCCAAAATAACACAAGGTATCGGCACTCACGATGCAGTTAAATGACTCTGGCTGCGTTGCCAAAAAAGCGCACAATTCCGCCTGCTGCAATTTGTCATAATTATCACGCTTGGCCGCTTTATTGAGCATACCGGCAGATAAATCCACACCCACTAAGGAGCGCGCATACGGTTTCAAATACGCTGCGCAAAGTCCGGTGCCACAACCGGCATCCAGGATGTCGAACGCTGGGTGCTGCTTACCGAGCAGTTGTGCCAGCTTTTCACCCACCAAGGCAGGGGCGTGATAATCCAGATTACTGAGGACGTCATCAAAACTTTCAGCAAAACTGTCAAAAGTTTTTTGCACGTAGCCGTCTGAAGCACGTTGAGGCGTCGCAGCGCCATTGTATGCGGCAATCATGTGATGAATCACAGGATTATCAGGCTCTAGAATTAACCAGCGCTGAAAGACACTCAATGCCTCATCAAATCGTTTCTGTATCGCCAGGGCGTTTCCCAAATCTTGATAAGCGCTGGCATTATAAGGCGCTAGCAAAATCGCTTGTTTGTAAGCGCTTAATGCCGCGTCTATATCCTCATTTTTCTTAAGTGCATTCCCTAGGTTATGCCAGGCTTGCGCATAATCGGGCGTAAGCGCCAGGCATAGTTGATACGCGCTGACCGCTTCGACAAAGCGCTTTTGTGCAGCAAGTACCACGCCCAAATTATTGTATGCCAGCGCAAACTCTGGCCGCGCTGCTATGACTGCGCGATACGACTGTTCCGCTTCATTTACTTGCCCATTTTCCTTAAGCAAGTTACCCAAATTATTTTGTGCATCAAAATAATCAGGATCGATTTCGATGGCGCGGCGCATCAAGACGATCGCATCTTCCTTTTTGCCTAATTGGTGCTGCGCGACACCGAGATAATGCAAAGCATCCGCCTGATTTGGGGTATTTTTCAAAATTGCCCGATACAGTTGAACCGCTTGCTGTATTTTCCCGCTTTGATGAATGGTCATCGCTGCACGCAGCGCGTTGGCAAGACCATCCTTTGAGGATCTTGAGTTTTTTGCTTTTTTCATCAACGCTTTCAAAGCAAAAAATGCCTAATTTATTTTAACCAAACCACCCTCGATCGTCAGCATAGCGCCGCCATTGATGTCCATTTTAGCTCCGGCTTTAAACTCGGCAGTGGCATCAGCTTGAATCGAGATTTGCGGCGATTTGATCGTGATCTTGGCAGGCTCAATCTTGATACTGCTGGCACCGACTTTCAACTCTATCGACACCGTCGCTTCCATCGTGCTGCTTTTTCCTATCTTGATTTTTTGATCCATATCGACATCAAGTTTTTGATTCATCTTGACGTGTATGGTTTGATCCTTATCGACGTTATTGATTTGATTGGCAATAACATGGGTGGTCTGATCATTGCCAACTTCAAGCGTCTGATCGTTTTTGATTTCTATGCTTTGATCGCCCTTATCCTTTTTTTCGAATCCGACTTTGAGCGTGTCATTATTTTTTACGATACGGTTATAGTCTTTTTCTGCCTGCACAAATATTTCTTCACTACCTTTTTTGTCTTCAAAACGAATTTCATTAAAGCCGTCACCACCTTTGGAGGAATTGCTTTTCATCGTCGATCGTGTTTGGTTGGCCGGTAAGTCATATGGTGGCATCGTGTCAGAGTTGTAGACGCAACCGGTCACTAAGGGGCGATCAGGGTCGCCTTCCAAAAATTCGACTACGACTTCCATCCCTATACGCGGGATAAACATCGTGCCCCAGCGCTTCCCGGACCAACTTTGTGCGACCCTTACCCAACATGAACTTTTTTCATCCTCCTTGCCATCCCTATCCCAATGAAACTGCACTTTAATCCGGCCAAATTTATCTGTCCAGATTTCCTCCCCCGCCTTGCCCACCACCATCGCAGTTTGCGGACCCTGGACAAAGGGTTTTGGCGTGATGCGCTCAGGTCGATAATTATGCTCTTTACCCACCGCAGTGAATTCACATTGAAAAGTTTGATCAACTGAAGAACCATCGCTGGTTTGGTAATCATTGATAAGCATTTCGTAATGCGCTGAAGTCACTAGATACTTACGGTTCTGGTCTTCTCTCGGATGCTCTATCATGCCAAACAAACCGCCGGGAAACAAACCACGTGCGCTAGCCTGCGCCCGAATTTGTTCGCACTGCCCATGAATGGATTCTATGCGCGCGCCAGCAATCGCCGTTCCGGAACCAGCCTTGTTGTAACCACCTGGATAATCAAATTGCTCATAGGCAGGTTGGCTGTAGGCGGCTGGAATATTCTTTTTTACCAGTAAGCTACCGCTAGTGCTGGCCGCCGCGCGTTCAAAATCGAAATCATTCAAGACGTAATTACTGGCCTGAATTTCACCACCAGCAGACCAAAAATGTATGCTTTCTTTGCCAATTTTCTCGCGGTTATCATCGCTGCGAAATTTAACCGCAGCATAATCCGGAATATCCGAATGGGCGCTATACGAATCGGCCAGCACCATAGTGTGTTTCTCACCATGATGGGTGAAAAAAAAGTAAATTCCTTCGTGTTCGAGCAAGCGGCAGACGAAATTAAAATCCGTCTCGCGGTACTGCACACAATAATTCAAGGCCTCGTAAGTACCAGTCAGATGTCCGACATCTAGTTCCGCCATGCCGCCGTAAACTCCGTCATTGCAAACCTCTTTAACGATATCCAACACTGTTTTTTCTTGAAAAATTCGGCAATTCGCTGTGCGGGTTAATAGCCACAACCAGGGATGGATAATCGCTTCATAAGTAGAAAAATTTCCTTGCCAGCCAGTACTGCAAAAACGCGTCACGATACCATTAAACAGGCGCTCTTCACCACTGGGCAAATCGAGGACAATGGACATATTTTTACCCAAGACATCCGCGATTTTTATGTCGTTCTTTTCGCTCAGTAATTGGACACGATATTCGAACAGGCGCCCGAGTTGTTCTGAGCCACTCATACTATGGAATAACAACACATTTTTACCCAGCGAACTGGTAACTGAAATCTCTCTATGATCTTGTATGGCTGGCATGGTTTTATATTTATCTCTGTTTTATTATGTCTTGACGAATGATTTCAGAAGCACCATTTTCATCATTCAGGGGATCATGGTTTTCACCGTACCTGGAAAATTAACACTGATGACACCAGCCCAGTTGCACATACACTTGGAGGTATTATTTAAGGCGGGCATATTCGCTATCAACACGGTTGGAGCCCCTGGCACCCAAGGTGCCATCGTCATCGGGATGCATGGCATCGGTGTCAGCACACCCAAGGCGGCCGCAGTCGCTGCCGCCACCATAGGATTAGCAGGTGAACTGCAAACGCCAAACGGCATAATATTCACCATCGGCTTGTGGTCCATGATGTTCGCCGCGGGCGGGCCTTCTGCCATCACGCGATTTATCGGCAACACCATTAAACTTGAAGGCGCTGCGCCAAAGCTACATTGCAGCAAGGCGCCCATCTTGACTTGATTAGCCATATTTCACCTCTAAAATTTCAATGGAGATATCAATCAAGATTTAGGAAATTCCCCACTTTGATGTCTCATTACTACCCTTGTAGTGCAGATAATTCGATCTGCGGCGTAAATTGTAGTCATCGCAAATTGGACCCTCGTTCCGGCTGAGGTTGTCGGCCTCGATCTGCGCTATACCTTCTGTGCCGGTAGCAAACAAGGTTTTGTAGGTAGGCAATTCGGACAAGTATTGTGCGGCGTGACCAAGCTCATGGATTAACACTAACTCAGCGGGCAATGGAGAGAGTTTTGCCACGGTCTTCGTGGTAGTACGTTCAGTAGTTCCGAACTTGATGGTTTTCGACTCAATTTTAGGATCAACTAAAATTGGAAATGAGACTGATGGGTCCCACACCAGTTTAGATGTGGTCTCAACGCCCATCGCGCCACGAAAGGCCGACTCGGTACCGACCGATGTGCCCACCACCACCTCGATCACATGCGGGCTGGCCTCGACTAGATCAATGATGGCTTTAGCCCGAACTGATTTACCGATGAGCGATGCGCGCGCTGCGAGATACGAAGCTTTGGGATCATCATTACTGGTAAAACCGTAAATTTCCTTTACAAAACTCAACATATTATTCTCCTGTGTTTTTACAAAAGTTCAATCAAATTGATACGCGAATTCGCCTTTGTCCACGCCGACACTTACCTTTGCGATTTCCTTGCCCTCCATCATGCGCGTCAAAAATTCACGGCTAATATCGGGCAGCATAGTGTTGGTCAGAATCGCATCGATCATACGTCCACCGGATTCACTCTCGGTACAACGCGAGACCACAAGCTTGACCACATCCTCACCATATTCGAACGGAATTTTATAACGCGCCTCGACCCGTTTCTTGATGCGATTCAATTGCAGCTTGACGATCTGGCCGAGCATTTCATCCGACAAAGGATAATAGGGAATAGCGACCAGACGACCCAGCAAGGCAGGCGGAAATATTTTCAGTAGCGGTTCGCGCAATGCTTTTGCCATGCCTTCGGGTTCTGGCATCAGATCAGGGTCTTTGCACAATCCGGCAATCAGGTCGGTACCGGCATTCGTCGTCAGCAAGATCAAGGTATTTTTAAAATCAATGAAGCGCCCTTCTCCATCTTCCATGAAACCCTTGTCAAACACCTGGAAAAACATTTCATGGACGTCGGGATGAGCTTTTTCTACTTCATCAAGCAGGACTACAGAATACGGTTTACGCCGCACCGCTTCGGTCAAGACACCACCTTCACCGTAGCCAACATAACCAGGAGGCGCACCTTTAAGAGTTGATACTGTATGCGCTTCCTGATATTCACTCATATTGATGGTAATCAGATTTTGCTCGCCGCCATACAAGGCCTCAGCCAGAGCCAGGGCGGTTTCTGTTTTACCGACACCGGAAGTGCCTGCCAACATGAACACGCCTATCGGTTTATTCGGATTATCCAGCCCGGCCCGTGAAGTTTGTATGCGTTTGGCGATCATTTCCATCGCATGATCCTGGCCGATCACGCGTTGTGCCAGCAATGCACCAACTTTAAGGATAGTTTCCATCTCATTTTTTGCCATACGCCCGACTGGAATTCCGGTCCAGTCACCGACTACCGAGGCAACCGCCTGATAGTCGACGGTCGGCAAAATCAGCGGAGTTTCACCCTGCAGCTCACTGAGCTTTGCCTGCACAATATTCAGTTGCCCTAGCAGTTCAAGGCGATCGGCCTCGCGAGCGTCAACATTCACCACGGCTGCGATTCCTTCCGCCACCGCCTCAGCTTTTGCCGCCGCTTCAAGCGTGCTGCCAGTGCCTTCGACTGGCAATATCCCACCGCGCAACTTGGCCCGCAAAGCCAGCAATTGGTCGACCAGTTCCCGCTCTGCAGTCCAGCGCAAATCGAGTGCTGACAAGCGAGTGCGCTCTTGCGCCAACAATTCGCCAGCATCACCTTCCCGTTTGCCGATATCAATGCCTATGGCTTTTTCGCGCGCGATGATGCCGAGCTCAGTTTCCAAAGCTTCTATACGTTTGCGACAATCATCCACCTCGGCCGGTGTAGCGTGCAGGCTGACTGCCACGCGGGCGCATGCAGTATCGATCAAGCTAACCGATTTATCCGGCAACTGGCGCGCCGGAATATAGCGATGTGAAAGCCTGACCGCCGCCTCTAAGGCTTCATCAAGAATTTGCACCTTGTGGTGTTTTTCCATGGTGGAAGCAACGCCACGCATCATCAGAATGGCCTTTGCTTCGTCAGGTTCATCGACCTGTATGGTCTGGAAGCGGCGCGTCAATGCTGGGTCTTTTTCTATATGTTTTTTGTATTCGGCAAAAGTGGTGGCACCAATGGTGCGCAAAGTACCGCGCGCCAAGGCCGGCTTTAACAGGTTGGCGGCATCACCAGTACCGGCGGCGCCACCTGCACCAACCAAGGTGTGGGTTTCGTCGATAAACAAGATGATGGGCTTGGTGCTGGCCTGCACTTCATCAATGACTGAACGTAAGCGTTGTTCAAACTCGCCTTTCATGCTGGCGCCCGCTTGTAACAAACCTACATCGAGTGAACGCAGCTCCACTTCCTTAAGGCTGGGAGGTACGTCGCCACGTGCGATACGTTGCGCAAAACCTTCTACCACGGCGGTTTTTCCTACCCCTGCCTCTCCGACAAGAATCGGATTATTTTGCCGGCGGCGCATAAGAATATCGACAACCTGGCGAATTTCATCATCACGACCAACGATAGGATCCATCTTGCCATTACGCGCTTGCTCAGTCAGGTCAACAGTGAATTTTTTCAAGGCTTCTTGTTTACCCATTGCTGCCGGTGCAATTGCGCCACTGCCTTCACCCGGCGTTCCAGCGCCAGCGACAAAACCGTCAGTTGCCGCCATTTGCGCTTCTGGCGAACCACCTAATATTTGCGCGAATTCTTCTGACAAGTTTTCAACTTTGACTTTTTCAAACTGTCGCGATACTCCGTACAAAACGTTCCGCAGGCTATTGGTTTTAAGCATACCCAAAATCAAATGCCCGGAGCGCACTTGCGATTCACCGCACATCAAGGTCGCGTAAACCCAGGCACGCTCAACGCTCTCTTCCAGCTGGGACGACAGATCCGTCACTGAAGTTGAACCGCGCGGCAAACGATCGAGTGCGGCGGTAAAATCCCGTGCGAGACCAGCTTGATCCAGGCCATAATGTTTGATGATGCGCGCCAGATCTGAGTCTTGCAGTTGCAAAATTTGGTTGAGCCAGTGGACCATTTCCACATACGGGTTTCCGCGCAATTTACAAAACACGGTACTGCTCTCTATTGCCCGATAACACAGGCTATTGAGCTTGCCGAACAACGCGACGCGACTAATCTCTGCCATATAATCTTTCGTTAGGTTTGTAAATTGACCGCACGTGCGATCGGGTTTAACAGCAATTGATTTGAATCTTTGGCTGGCGGCAAACTATGTAGCCAGGATGTCAATCCGAGTTCAGATGAGCCAAGCTTTAATGCGGGTATATGTTCTTTTTTCAGTTCTAGCCTCAGGTCCCACTCGAGCGCATCACCGACATAATTACGCACCCAATCCACCAGACTTTTGAGACTATCGCCACCCGGTAACATTCTGCGATATTGGACATAATCAAGCGGGCCAACGACGATGCGAAATTTGCTCTGACTGTCCCATACTTTGCCACCCAAGACTGTCGCTGTACCGAGTACGCTGCTGCCGTCAAGCGCGCCAAGCCGAGTACGCGCCTCCATCGGCAACACCATCCAATGGCCAACGAACTGTTCGATGGCAAATGGCAATTGAAAAAACTCACGCAAAATTGTGGCCAATCCAGACGCATTCGGCGCACGTTTAGTCATTAAGCCGGCGAAATGAAGTTTAGCAAAATCAGGAACTTCGTCGCGCATGCGCAGTGATGGGCTGCCAATGCCAAACAAAGAACCAACATAGGTCGCGAAGCGGTCGTCTTCCTCACGATCCAGATTGATCACTGGCTCGCCCGCAGCACGGGCGCGATAAAACAGCGACAGCAACCTGTGATGAAAAATATCCAGAAACCGCGCAAAAGTTGGATCGTTTGCGTTGCGCAGGCGATCACGGGCGTATTCCGTCAGATGCGTGGGGAGCGGGCCATTGGGGCCGGTCATGCCGAAAAAATTAACGAAAAGGCGGGCGTGTCTGACATCCTTAGCGGGCTCAAAAGCAGCGAGTGAAGTGGGCCGGAAAGCCAACTCTGGATTTTGCGCAAAACGCACCGCATCATCCCGCGGACGCAATGATTTTCCGATTCGCGCTTGCCCTGGATGGGCGTTTTCTATCAAACGTAACAGTTGGAAAAAATCATATTTTCCAACACCTTTTTCTAGTGTTTGAAATAGCTCTAGAGCGTCTCGCATTGCCCCTCCCGCGTCACCCATCGCATGATCTCACCGCGTGCGATGGTCTTAATGACGGTCTCAGTAAAGGAATTAATCGAGACGTATTGCGCGAAAAATTGCTCCAGCACTGCACCTAGCAAAAATGCACCCGTACCTTCAAAAGCGGCATCGTCCATGGTGACAGTAATTTGCAGTCCACGCCCAAACGTAATTGGCCCGGGTGATGGCATGCGGCGGGTAATGCGGGTTGACTGTATCGAACGCACGCCATCGATTTGCCGTTTGGAAGTCAAGTCACCAGACTGGCAATACAATTCCAGCAGTTCTCGCAAGGAACTGGCGCCTTGCTCTGGATCCGTATCGACCAGCGACAGGTAATTTAAGGAAAGATGATTAAGTAAGCGCCATGCCATATCGCCCTCGGCAAAAGAAGGCAAGGGTTGGCTAGGGCCGGCCACACAACGCACCGACAACACAGGCGCATCGGAATCCAAAATAAAATCGGTTTTACCTGTCCCCACGGGCATTGATAGCGGCAAATCACGGTTAGTACACAATACGCCCAAACCTAGTTGACGTAACTCGCTACGGTAAGGTGCATTATCCGCATCAACAATTGAGATGAAGGCCTCACTGCCGATGTAACTAGAACGTGGACCGCGCTGGCGCTGGCGCTCCGAAATCACCCTTTTTTCGCGTCGAATCTGATAAAACGCTTTACTTGGACTTTGACTACTTAAATCCTTAGCGGTATAAAACGGTTGAAACTGCTGCTCTGAACCCGCGCCGGTTCCATAACCCATGACATCTTGAATTTGAAAAATCTCAAAGTCCATAGGTCGGGTACGATCGGCCAAAACGTGATATTCAAAATTTTCCGGAGAAACGTTAATGCGGTCAGCCCGGCGCGGAAAAAGATTAATTGCAGGCGTGCAGTTGAGCGAGAAATTTGAGGCGTCCAAGGTTTGTTCGAGTTGCACATCGCCTTTATTCAACAATACCGTGATGTCAATTTCGTTCTCATTACAACGGCTCAGCGCTGTTTGCAATCCGGTTAACTCAACGAACAAAAACCGTTGGGGAAACGCAAAATATTCTTGCAACAAGCGATAGCCGCTGAAACTGCGTTTTCCGATGGGCAATAGCGCCTGATCTTCATCAAATCCCATGGTCTTAACCGACCGCTTTGGCAATAATTGATGCCACGCAGCTGGTCGCGCAGTCGGAGTTACCAGCACAGCTTCAACACTTCCTAACATTTTTTCATAGATACGCATGGGCATTTCATCGCCACCGCGTATATACAACGATAGATTATTCAGGGGTAGATTTTTTATTTTCAAGTCACCACAGGCACGCAGACGAAACCGAATTCCTGCCTTGACGCCAATTGGCAATTGGATATCTAGCCCAGCCTGACTCCCACTATGCGTATAAAATTTGGCGTCGACTAATTCCAGCGGCCACATAGTCAGATCGTGTGCGGTACGGTATTCACACGCGGTTGAATCACCTTTGCCAACAACGCTACGTAAAACACTTTGCCGTGGCACTTTAAAACCTGTGGCCAAACTTGGATTGGTCAGATCAGGATTAAGCTGCACTACCGCCATCGAAGGGATTGGAGCCAAAAATTGTGGGTAGACTAGTTCGGATAAATGTTGGGTAAATCGCGGGAATTCAGCGTCGATTTTCATCTGCACGCGCGCAGCCAAAAAACTGAATCCTTCCAGCAATCGTTCAACGTAGGGGTCGGCACATTCAAAACCTTCAAGCCCCAAACGTCCGGCAATTTTGGGGAATTCATTGGCAAATTCCCCGCCCACTTCGCGTAAGTGTTGTAGTTCCTGACTATAGTAACGAAGAAATTTAGGGTTCATTTGCAATAAAGTGAGTGAAGAATTTAGCCTGCGCTATTAATTGTGCGCATTTAGGTGTTTACTATTAAGCATGACCCGTGGATTCTGAAATACTGAATGCCGAACCTTCCATATCTAATTCGGTGCGTAGGTAGAGTCGTTCTGGATAAGGTTGCGCCCACATATCGCCTTCTATTTCGAAGATAACTTTGTTATAGCTGGCTCCGCCATGATCCGATGAAATCGCTTTAACGACGACCGTACTACGTATGATGCGCGGTTCGAAATCCCAAATTGTCTGGCGTATTGATCGCTCAAGTTCAGGCAAATCTATGCCCGACAATGAGACACCAGAAATATCTGGCATGCCAAAATTAAGCACCGAATTGGCGACTACCGGATACGAAGCGGCATCTTTAGTCGGTATTAACTTAGTCGTATTTAAGAGCCAGGCCAAATCGCGTAAAACTCCTTCACGCAGCGCACGAATCGATAACACACGTTGATCACGCGCTTCGACACTTTTGTCTGGTTCATGATCGGTTAAGCGATCCAGCAGCGATGGCTGCAGCCGCTCACTGGATGCAAGCTCAGCCATCGCCTTCTATATTGGAAAATACGATTTGCCGGACATCCATTAAGGCAAATTCGCCTGCATCAGTTGCAAGCATGCGCTGGCCCAATCCACACACTGGTTCTGGCGCCTCGCCTACCCATTCGGTTCGACGCGACAGCAGCAGACCATTATCATCGCTGCCAACAGTTTCGTTGTATCGAGTGGGAATCAAACCAACGGTTTCGCCGCCGTTAGCCCAGGTAAACGAAGCAGGCATCCACACTGAATCACGCAGATCGGCTGGTGCTTCGATATCGATCTGCTTAATTCTATGAAATGGTATCCAATAATAGCGACCATTGACTATAGCTTCAAGAATTGGCCCGAGGCGCTGATCCGCATCGGCGATCCATTCAAAAGCTTGACCATTCAGAGTGCCACTGCTTGTAGGTGCAGCATCGAAGGCCTGTTCGCGTGCCGCCGCCGCTTTGTCATGCTCACCCTCGCCAGACAGGCGGAGCGCTTCTAACAATAGAACCACCCATTGTTCTGGCTCGCCAAAAATCATCGGGGGACGTTTGCCTGAAAAAATCTCGGCGCGTAAAGCTTCACATTGGATCGCTTCGCGATACGTCTGCACCATAGGCATGGTACTGGCATCGAGCTTCCCGGCGACATCAAGCTGGGTTAAAGCACGTGGCCAATTGCCCAAGACGGTGAGAAGTTGAAATAGAAAAACGCGATGTTTCGCGTTCGAAGGATCATTACGGACAGTATCTTGCAGTGCCTGAAGCGCTGCCTGTAGATTGCCGTCGTTGATCAGCTTTTGTGCAGGCATTAAAGCACTCCCTACCAAAAATACTCGTCGAAAATAAAATGAGAAGAGAATTGTGAATATTAAAAATTCGGCACTGTATCAATACAAACACCACAAAAACATCTTTGATTGCCTTCCACAAACATACGTTTCCGGCAATCAAAAATAGTGTTTTATTATGCAGAATGGTTCTCTGCAATATTCCAGGCGAAGTCCTGATCTGCAGCCACACCACCCTTGGAATCTTGTTTGGCATAAGAAAATTTCACTTTCCCGAAATTCAAGGTGACATTTTCAGTCAAGCGATCTTCACCCCCGCTACCACCAGTGCTCACCGAAGTAACGAGTACTTCTTCCATAGTGATATGAATATATTTTTGTTGACCTTCTCCTGCCTTACGTACCAAAAGCTCCACCTTTTCAATATGTGAGCCCTTCGCAAGTGCCGTCATCAGCGCGTTCGACGCCGCATCAACATACTTTGTGAAAGATAAATCTTGAAAATTTGCTTTACCAGCCCCGCCGCCGCCGCCCATATGTGTACTACCTGATTGGCTCATGCCCCAGCTCCAAGCCAAAACATCAATATCGCCCTTAGGACCTTGAACTTTATCACGAGATTCGCCTTTGATTTTGGCGCCCATGTTGATGAACATATCTAATGCCATTTTATTTCTCCTTGATAGGCCAACCATTTATTTGTCGGCATAATTTATACAGATAAAAAATACTTTCGACGAAACCTTTTACGCCGAAAGCGGCAAAACCAAACGACTGCAAGACACTGAACTCACCTATCTGACCTCACCCCATTTTTGCCGACGGTACCTTAGAAACCAATCTTAATGAAACCGTCAATCCTTCAAGTTGATAATGTGGCCTTAGGAAAAACTTCGAAGTGTAGTATCCAGGGTTTCCTTCCACTTCTTCCAAAATCACCTCGGCAGCAGCCAAAGGCTTGCGCGCTTTGGTCGCTTCGCTAGAGTTTGCTGGATCGCCATCAACATACTGCATGATCCATTTGGTCAACCAACGCTCCATATCAGCGCGCTCAGCGAACGAACCAATTTTGTCGCGCACTATGCATTTCAGATAATGGGCGAATCGGCAAGTCGCAAACAAATACGGTAAGCGCGCCGCCAAATTAGCGTTGGCAGTTGCATCAGGATCATCATAAACAGCCGGTTGATGCAATGATTGTGCGCCGATAAATGCCGCAAAATCCGTGTTCTTTTTATGCACTAAAGGCATAAAACCGTTCGCTGCCAATTCAGCCTCGCGTCGATCGCTGATCGCGATCTCAGTAGGACATTGCATCGCCACACCACCATCATCAGTCGGGAAAGAATGAACTGGCAAGCCTTCTACCGCGCCACCTGATTCGATGCCGCGAATCCGTGAACACCAACCGTATTCCTTGAACGAGCGATTGATGTTGACAGCCATCGCGTACGCCGCATTCGACCATGTGTAGCCTTTGCTGTCTGCTGCTGAAGTATCTTCCTCGAAATCAAACTCTTCGACCGGATCAGTCTTCGCACCATACGGTTGACGCGCCAAAAAGCGTGGCATCGCCAAGCCTACATAACGCGCATCTTCTGATTCTCTAAACGAACGCCAGGCAGCATGTTCCGGTGTCTGGAATATCTTACTCAGATCCCGTGGATTGGCCAGCTCTCCCCAAGAATCCATCAGCATGACCGTAGGATTGGCGGCTGCGATGAAAGGTGCATGGGCAGCTGCGGCAATCTTGGCCATATTGGAAAGCAATTCAACATCTGGTGCGCTATTATCAAAATAATAGTCGGCCACAATCGTGCCAAAAGGCTCACCACCAAACTGGCCAAATTCTTCTTCATACATTTTCTTGAAGATCGGGCTTTGATCCCACGCCGTTCCCTTGTATTTTTTCAAAGTCTTGGAAAGATCATTCTTAGAAATGTTCATGACACGAATCTTGAGCGACGTGTCAGTTTCGGTATTATTGACCAGGTAATGCAAACCGCGCCACGCGCCCTCAAGCGCCTGGAATTCTGGTGCATGCATGATCAAATTAATTTGCTCGGTCAACTTTGCGTCGAGTTGCGCGATCAAGCCTTCAATCGTCGCCAACACATCACCGGATACCAAATTCGTACCAACCAAAGCCTGTTCTGCCAATGTTCTGACCGCATTCTCGACTGCCTCTTTAGCCTTGTCGGATGGTGGTCGAAACTCCTTTTGCAGCAAACTTGCAAAGTCACTCGATTCAAGAGTCACAGCTCCTGATTGTTGCTGCGATTCTGTTCTGGTCTCAGCCATTGAAAAATCCCCCAAATAAGTTTTGATAAGGCCAGCAAGCAAGACTGGCAACTATGGCTTTACTCTTGTGGTTTTGGCGCAGCGGTCAATGCCTGCATCAAGGCCGGATCATCTAACAATTTGGCGATCAATTCTTCGGCGCCTGTTTTACCGTCCATATAGGTGAGTAAGTTAGAAAGCTGGCCTCGCGCCTCAAGCAACTTGCGTAATGGCTCAACACGCCGCGCGATAGCTGCAGGACTAAAATCATCCATGCTTTCAAACGTCACATCAACCGCCATATTGCCTTCGCCCGTTAAGGTATTTGGCACTTGCACCGCCACTCGAGGTTTCATCGCTTTGAGGCGCTCGTCAAAGTTATCAACATCAATTTCCAGAAACTTACGATCTGCAACAGGAGCAAGCGGATCAACGGGTTGTCCGGAAAGATCAGCCAACACACCCATGACGAATGGCAACTGAATTTTCTTTTCCGCGCCATACACTTCAACGTCATATTCGATCTGCACACGAGGCGCACGATTGCGAGCTATGAATTTCTGGCTACTTTCTTTGGCCATAATATTTCTCTCCTAGGTTGATAAAAGAATGATGCAACAATACGACTCTTACACTTCATTACTAGAACTAGCTCCTGCAACCATCGTCACCTGATGTAAACCATCGGGCGCCAAATCTTCCATAATTTCAAAAAAGTTTTTTCGAACCAACCTTTTTGCTCTTTGCAACACTAGAGGAACCGGACTGGACGGCTCATATTTCTGGTAATACGCACAAATTTTTTCTATCATATTTGCAACATCGTCACGCGTGAGTATTTCGCCGCTAATCGCTGGTTTTCCTGACGTCGATCGAGCGACTACTGACGAAGCGGATTCGCTATCGACACCTTCATCATCGTTAGCCACTACACCCACCCCGCTAATTTGCGCCTGGCAGTCAGCAAAAAAGTCCCGTCCCCGTTTAAGACTTTTCACTAACAAATCAAGATTTAAGGTCTGTGACGCGCCGACTTTTTGCAGTAAAATTTTCTCAATTCCAATGACCGAATCGTAAGCTTGTTTAAGCCCTTCAAAAGTTTTTGAAAATGATTCTGGGTCAAGGTCATGCATGGCAAGTGAGATCGACGCCACACTGATTTTTTCAACGCCTTCAGCTGCCGGCAATTCACCAAGCGCGATATCGAGATCACGTAAGGTGAATGTACCAAGACCCGGTAACACAACCAGTGGCGACTCCTTTATTTCTTTAATAGTTGTGCTCATTTCGGCGAGAACAGCCAAAGAATTAATGCGCAACATCGGGTCCAGGTCGTCATCGGGATCAAGCTGAGGATGAACAGTATCCCATCGTTCGAGCAACAATTGCTGCACTAGCTGCAAGCCATCAGCAAGCCCAACAATGCCACGCAAAGCCAACGCTGACCGTAGTAACGGACCCGCAACGCGCAGATCGCGACTACGGCCTAGCAATTCCAAGGTCAGTTTATTGACAGTTTTCCATTCGGGCGGCACGGCGGGAGTGATGACATCGCCATATTGAACTTCAGGCTTACCAAGTATTGCCTGCTCCAACGCCAGGAAGGAAGGGTCATACTCAAGATTGGGGCCACAGGGTTCCTCAGGAGATATTTCCTGAAGCAAGTCTGCAAACGGTGAGACACGTATATCAGCCAATTTATCATTCCCGAACCAAGGGTTTAACGTATGTCCCTCACATCAGGAAACAGTGAGGAAAGAATATTTTTTGACAGTTACAAATACGGCAATTCATTGAATTATACACACAAACAATTTAACAACTAAAGAACTTTTTTAATTCGATTTTGAAAAAAATAAACAACGGCCGCACATTATTGCGACTCAAATTATTTCAGGCTAAATTACAAATATATTAAAAGTGGAAAGGTAAACGAATAAAAAAAATCCTGAATTCACATTCAGGATTTTTTAATTACTTACTCAACTTCGACAGTTTCTTGTGAGGCAGCTGGAGGGATTGCGTCCCCCTCTTGAAACTCTAGCTTCACTTGATCTTTATCGTCCAGATCAACCACGACACGTCCACCAGTGACCAATTTCCCGAACAAGAGTTCGTCCGCCAGGGCTTTACGAATCATGTCTTGAATCAATCTCGCCATCGGCCTTGCGCCCATCATAGGATCAAAGCCTTTTTTACCTAAGAATTTACGCAAGTTATCAGTAAAGGTTGCCTCTACTTTTTTCTCATGTAGCTGTTCTTCGAGTTGCATGAGGAATTTATCGACCACACGCAAAATAATTTCTTCATCGAGTGCACGGAAACTGATAATGGCATCGAGGCGATTGCGGAACTCCGGTGTAAACATGCGCTTGATGTCTATCATCTCGTCGCCGGCTTCTTTACTGTTATTGAAGCCTATCGAGCGTTTTTGCAGACTCTCCGCGCCCGCATTTGTCGTCATAATGATGATGACGTTGCGGAAATCCGCTTTGCGACCATTGTTATCAGTCAGCGTGCCATGGTCCATTACTTGTAAGAGAATATTGAACACATCTGGATGCGCTTTTTCTATCTCATCAAGTAGCAATACCGCATGCGGTTTTTTGGTGATTGCTTCAGTAAGCAATCCGCCCTGATCAAAACCCACATAACCAGGTGGCGCACCAATCAGGCGACTGACTGCATGGCGCTCCATGTATTCAGACATATCAAAACGGATCAGTTCAATACCAAGAGTAAAGGCCAGCTGTTTAGCGACTTCAGTTTTACCAACACCTGTTGGGCCAGAAAATAAGAAGGAACCAATAGGTTTGTCCGTCTTACCCAAACCAGCCCTTGCCATTTTAATTGAGGACGCCAGCGCTTCAATCGCAGGCTCCTGACCAAACACGACATTCTTCAAATCGCGCTCAATAGTCTGGAGTTTACTGCGGTCATCCTGATTAACAGTTTGCGGCGGAATACGGGCAATCTTTGCGATAATATCTTCAATGTCGGCTTTACCAATAGTTTTCTTTTGCTTCGATTTCGGCAAAATACGTTGCGCAGCACCGGCTTCATCGATGACATC
>JAZJYB010000165.1:0-5699 GCA_040390685.1 Pseudomonadota bacterium
TTGAGTTGGGCGTCTGCTAACTACATTATTTGCCTACATCAAGGGGCAACGATAGTGCGACGGTTGAGGCGGTACTACAATTTATCATAGTCTTAGTTTTTGATTTTGTGCGAAATATTTTGCATGCTAAAAAAACAGTTACTTATAGGACTTACGCAAAATTGTTCCAGCTAGGCGTACCGCCGAAGACAGTGCTTTAGCACGGCGAGGCGAGTGCAACGACGCTGGGGAAGTTTTGCGTAAGTCCTAAATTAGTCGTAACGGTAGCCGACGCCGTGCACGGTGCAGAGAATCGCGGGGTTTTTTGCATGCAGCCGGCCATGAGATCATGAAGCAAAAGGAAGTTTTAGCAGCTTTAGCGTGCCCTGTGAATCCTTGCAAACCAATGTTTTATCCGGAGACGAATAATGGAAAAAATCTATAAAAATTGCCAGAGTTGTGGCATGCCTCTCACACGTGATGAAAAAGGCGGCGGCAGTAATGCCGATGGTTCGCGCAGTACGACTTACTGCAGTCATTGCTACGAAAACGGTGAATTTATCTTGCCAAATATCACGGTTCAGCAAATGCAAATGCGGGTGCGCGAGAAGCTCATCGCATTTGGATTTCCGGCATTTCTCACAGGCTTTTTTACCCGCGGCATTCCCAAACTGCGTCGCTGGAACAAGACGTAATCGCCGATGGCGAAGTGTGATCGAGTGGATCGATTCTATGGCAAAGCAAACACTAGACAAGTGGTGGTGGCATGTGCATACACTTTGCCGCTGGCGTCGACGATACGCCCTTCCGCCGTGCCGACTTGCTTGCCGACCTGGATGACTTTTCCTTCCGCTCGTACCGGTCCGGTTTTATCGGTCATGGCACGGATCAGGTGAACCTTGATTTCTAGCGTGGTATAGCCTACGCCTTTGGGCAACATCGATTGCACGGCACAACCCACGGCCGAATCTAACAGCGTGCAGAAATAACCGCCATGTACGCTGCCCATGGGGTTGTAATGCTCGCGCCCCGGTGTGCCTTGAAACACGACCCGTCCTGGCTCGCCTTCTACCGGAAAAAAATCCAGGGTTTTGCCGATGTGGGCAATCGGTATAACGCCATTTAATATCCCTTGCAGGAACTCGAATCCGCTCATACTTTTCAATTGATCCAGGCTGATCACGCCAGGTTCAGCCATGGTGGCGCGTATCTCTGCTTCGCGCGCCAGCCACTGATTCAGCGTGTCATTGTTGGGTGCGCTCATCATGCTTCCTTTTTAGGAAATAAAATCATCTGTGTGCAGCGGAACAGCGCGATGGTTTTGCCCTTGTGGCTGACTACCGCATCCCAGACTTGCGTGGTACGCCCCATGTGCACGGCCGTGGCAATGACTTCGATCTTGCCATCGCGTGCGGTGCCGAGATGGTTGGATTTTAGCTCGATAGTGGTGAAGCTGTTGGCGCCTTCAGGCATGCTGGCGATGCAGCCATAACCGCAGGCGGTGTCAGCCAGCGTCACCACGCTACCGGCATGCAGATAACCGTTGGGTGCCAGCAAATGTGGCACGACTTCCAGCTCGGCACTCACTTCGCCTTTGCTGACGGTAATGATATGGATGCCGAGATGGCCAGGCAAAAAGTTGCGGCCAATATGGTCGAAATCATGGGCGGCCTTCTCGCCAGCCTCGGGCATTGTTGTTGGATCGGTAGTCATGCTATTCCTGTTACTAAAGTTTTCTGGTTATATGCAAGGATTGTAGGGATTGCAGAAAGTTTCGCCTAGTGGCAGTATTGACTCTTTTAGCGCGAATAACGACATATGTACCATATTGAAGTCTGGATCTATCAACAATGCATGGCTTCGCCAGTCACCGGGCCGCTCGACGTCTTTGCCATTGCCAATGCAATCTGGCTGGCGCAAGGTACTGATGCGGAGCAGCGCAAACCCCTGTTCAGCTGGAGCCTGCATTCGGTAGACGGCGCGCCAGTGCACACGCCCTCCGGGGTGGTGCTACAGTCAGACAGTGCGATCAACGCGGTCAGCGCGCCTGACGTGATTTTATTGCCAGGAATCTTTCTCGGTAACGGTATCAGTGGTTTGCTGCAAACTCTCGATAGCCTGCGTGGAGTGTTTCCACTATTGCGTGAGAAGTATGCGCGCGGCACTGTGCTGGCCAGCAATTGCAGTGCCAGTTTTGTCATAGCCGAGGCTGGCTTGCTAGATGGCGGCCACGCTACCACTGCGTGGTGGCTTGAGCGCAGCTTTAAGACGCGTTATCCCAAGGTGGAGTTGCACCTGGGCGAGGTGCTCGATGAATACGACAACATCATCACCAGCGCGGCGGCCACAACTTATCTCGATTTGTCACTGCATCTGGTGGAACGCTTTGGCGGATCTGAAGTCGCGGCCGGGGTCGCCAAAACTATGCTGATCGACGCCAATCGTGCCTCGCAAATACCGTATATCAGCCTGGCCAGCCTGAGCCAGCAAGACCAGCAAGTGCACGACGACGCGCTGGTTTTGCGGGCACAAAAATGGCTACGTAAATATGCGCAATTGGCCTTCCGTTTACCGGCGCTGGCGAGTCATCTGGCGGTCAGCGAGCGCACCGTGATCCGGCATTTTCAGCAGGCGCTGGGAACAACGCCGGCGAGTTATGCGCAGTTACTCAAAATTGATCTAGCCAAACGTTTACTGGAAAATACCACGTTGACCTTGGATCAGGTTTGCGAGCGCACCGGCTATATCGATAGCGGTTCTTTCCGGCGTCTATTCAAACGCCATACTGCACTCTCGCCGGCACAATACCGGCTGCAATTTCGCCAAAAGTCACGCAAAAAAGAATCAATCGCCGCTGCTGCAGCCACCACTACAGCCTGAACTGCCACTATCGCTGCTGCTGTCCGAGCTCGATGAGCTATCTGAGCTGCTGTCGTCACTAAACGAGAATGATGTGTAGTCAGAACTATCTGAAGAATTTGAAGCGCTAGTGCCGCCAGAAAAATCACCGCCGCAATACACTGTTCCGTCGCCATTTTTGCGTAGCACGCTGCAATCGGCTTGGTAGCGAAAGCCGTTGGGAATATCCCATTTGGCGTCTAGCGCAAACAGCAAAGGTAAGCGGGTCGCGCGCATCGGGTTGATATTTTCTTCGAGGCAGGCAAAGCGCCAGGTGCGCCGCAACCCGTCGTTGTTACTTCGATTTTGACCCAAGACTGCGGCCGGGGTATGGTGCAGGTAGCGACCGAATGCCTGCTGACAAAAGCTCTGGTAATTTTTGGTGTAAAGAATAAATTCATGCCATAAATCATCGACTACCTGAGATGGCATAGAGATGTGCTGGTAGCCACTTTTGTGATACACCAGAAAAAACTGCCGCAAGGCGCGCGCCACCAGTTGCCGGTCTTTGATATTGAGGTCTGGCCTGACGCCAAGCAGCTTATCTAACAAGCCCGGGGGGAACATATACGTGCGGATGAAATCGGCACGTTTCGCGAGTCGCCAACGACTCCACACGATCAACAAGATACCGCTCAGGATGATCAATAAAACGTAGGGCAGCAGTGTCATTATTTTCACGTAGAGGATTAGGCGATTGAGATTATCTAATTTGCAATTTTAACGACATGTGCGGTTTGCCACAATACTAGTCGGTGTAAGTTGGCTGGTTTTATAATATGATGCTTATTGCGCATACTGATCGCAATCGCTCAATCACACAGGCTTATAAGTTTCGATATGAAAAGAACTCAAGCATTCAAAGTCATTGCCGAGCAAGTTGGCCGGGGCGAATTGATTTTCCCGACGAATGTGCATACTTCAATCAAACTTCAGCAAGCGCTCGACGATCCGGATTGTGGCATAGAGTCAGCCGCCAAGCTGGTGTTGACTGAACCACTCTTGTCAGCCAGGGTAGTGGCAATTGCCAACTCTGTGGCGTATTCTCGTTTTGGCGGTGGCGTCACCAATGTCAAAACCGCCGTCACGATACTCGGTTTTAACACCTTGCGCTCGATTGTCGCGACTGTGATTATCCGGCAACTGACGCACGCCATCACGGTACCTACCTTGCGTGAAATGGCCAACCAATTGTGGGAGCATTCTGCCCACGTGGCAGCGCTGGCACATGTGATTTCACGACGAGTCAGCCATGTCGATGCTGAGACCGCCTTGTTTGCCGGCATCGTGCATGAAGTGGGCGGTTTTTATCTGTTATCGCGGGCCGAAGAATTCCCCGCCTTACTTGAAGATATGTCGTCACGACCAGACGATATTGTCGATGAACTCGCAGAGTCGCCTGAAGCGGTGATCGGCCGCG
Organism: Pseudomonadota bacterium; assembly: GCA_040390685.1. Lineage (GTDB taxonomy): Bacteria > Pseudomonadota > Gammaproteobacteria > Burkholderiales > Burkholderiaceae_D > Undibacterium. The sequence goes on from JAZJYB010000165.1 coordinate 4,298, forward strand.
CCGTACTCACCAAACTTATGGTGCCAAAGACAGTTGTCTCCGCAGTTGAATCTCTCTGGTATGGCATGCGTGTCATGCCACCAGAAACCTTAGGTGATACGCTGTTGCTCGCTAACGATTTGGCGTCGATTTCATCGCCATTGGATACGCGTTCAGAATCGGCGATACAACAAGATGCCTCAGAAATTGATTTTGCGATCGGCGACGGTACGCTGAGTAGCATTCTGGAAGAGTCTGAAGAAGAAGTTCTCTCGCTGACTTCAGCATTGTTGATGTAAAGCTGTTTAAGAATTTCATGCTGTTTATCCTGTCGCAATCATACCTGGAGAGTTAAATGCATCCATTCCGTTCTATGTATACCAGTAGCATTCTTGCTTTATCCGTTTGCGCCATACCTGTGGCCTTTGCCGCCGCGCCTATGGTGAAAACTTCGGCACCGGGGTATTACCGCGTCATGCTGGGTGATTTTGAGGTGACGGCTTTGTCTGACGGCACGGTAGCGCTACCGATGGATAAACTGATGACCAACACCACGCCAGACAAAACTTTGAAGGCAATTGAACGGGCGCACCTAAAGAACCCGGTTGAAACTTCGGTGAATGCTTACCTGATCAATACAGGAACAAAATTGGTGTTAATCGATAGCGGCGCAGGCGCTTTGTTTGGACCGACTTTAGGCAAGCTGGCGGCGAATATAAAAGCTGCCGGGTATCAGCCGGAACAAGTCGACGAGATTTACATTACCCATATGCACGGTGACCATGTTGGCGGTTTGGCGGCGAATGGCGTTGCGCTATTTGCCAATGCCACAGTTCGCGCTGATCAACACGATGCTGATTTCTGGCTGAGTCAGGCCAATCTGGATAAAGCGCCTGATGCAGATAAAGGGTCATTCAAAGGCGCGATGGCTTCACTCAATGGCTATGCGCAAGCCGGTAAATTTAAGACCTTTAATGGTGACACAGAACTGATACCGGGTATCAAGGCGATTGCCAGCTATGGTCATACTGTCGGCCATAGTATTTATCTGGTTGAAAGCAAGGGACAAAAACTGATGCTGTGGGGCGATTTAATGCACCTGGCGGCGGTGCAATTTGAGAACCCATCGGTCACAGTCAAGTTTGATACAGATAGCAAGGCGGCCGCCATACAGCGCAAGAAAGCCTACGCGCAAGCTGCCAAGGAAGGCTACCTGGTGGGTTCTACCCATTTATCTTTTCCAGGTTTAGGATATCTACGCACTGAAGGTAAGGCTTATGCGTGGATGCCGCTGAATTATTCGCCTATGCCTTAGTGCCAGGCGATAGTATGTAAAAAAGGAGTCCGGTGGACTCCTTTTTTTATGCCGGCAATCTTAGTAATGTGGTGGTTTTTCGTCAGTAATCGTAGTGCGCTCATTGGC
>JAZJYB010000165.1:5709-12166 GCA_040390685.1 Pseudomonadota bacterium
GCTTGCTTTAGACAAGGCATATAAAGCATGTGATTATAAAAAAAAAGAGCCTTCTGGCTCTTTTTTTATCTCGTCATTTTAATAATGTGGTGGTTTCTCGTCAGTGACCGTAGTCCGTTCATTGGCGCTGGCAGCGAAATCTTGCATTCGTCCTACCAAGGCAGCACATAGCGCTGCCAATTCATCGAGCTTTTTTTGTTGCCGATACACTTGAGTATTCAAAGTCTCGACCAGATCATCCTGGCGTGCAATTCTGATCTCCAGATCGATCAGGCGTTCATCATTTGTCATCAAATTTTCCATTAATTTTATTGCGTTTGTCTCGAACCCTAGAGCCAAAGTACGCCAAGGTGGTGATTCTACTTGAGATAGCGCTAGCGAGTTCAGGCAAACTCGTTGATGCGGGTATTTGGGCTTGCGCTATTGTCTGGGCTGGTACTTGGATGGTAGGCACTCTTGAGCTTAGCCTGCGCTTCCTGGCTCGCGATTGCCAGCAATTGCGCAAATGCGCGTTGTTCCATCTGGCTAGCTGCAGCGGCAACGGCGCGGTCTTGCCCGGAAGGGTCGGCTGGCGCCAAGGCAGCTGCCCTGATCTTCGCTGCCCGTGCAATCGTTTCTTCAGGTGTGCTCCCGCCAGAGACATCGATAGTGACTTCACCGCCGATCGCATAACTCACGCCATCCGGACCTTTTTGATAGGTGTAGGAAGCACCGCTGGTGGCCAGGCCGCCGCTGGCTGCCAGATGGGCTTGCTCATGGGCCCGCACCTGCTGATCGCGCGCCTGTAGGCTGCGCACCAGAGCCTTGGCCTTGTCGCTGAGTTGCACCGGATCTTTAGTTTCGCCTGTACTCCCGCTATCCGCAGCAGTTGTTGTGGGCTGGCTGTCCTTTACCGACGTCGCTTTTTCTGTTTCTCCTGACAAAGCGGCAGAAGACGGCTTAGAAGAGGCAATCGGGATACTGGAAATCAAGGATAAGTCGCTGGCGTTCATTATGAAAAATAACCCAAGTAGGCATTTTTATATTAGACCAAAATGAGCTTGAATTAAAGCTCGTTGATTTCTTGTGTTTACGAAAACAACCGTTTGAATCGGGCTTTTTCAAATGACATTCTTTTCCAGCAACGGTCGGTTTTCCACTAAGCGTTGTGCCGACAATGCCGACAAATCCAGGCTGGTATACGCGCCATCAACGATCCATTCAGTCAGGGCGCGCCCAACTGCCGGTGCGTGCTGTAAACCATGCCCGCTGAAACCATTTGCCAGTAAAAGATTGCTCAATTGCGGGTGCGGGCCGACGATGCCGTTCTGGTCAAAAGTATTGTAGTCATAGTATCCGGCCCAAGCGCTCTGCACGCGTGCAGCCGCAAAACCCGGTACGCGGTCAGCCAGGATAGTCCAGATTTTGTCAAACAACTCATGTTCGACTTCTAATGCAGGATTGTCTGGATCGTGTTCAGGCGGTAAGCCGCAAATCCAGCCGCGTCCTTCCGGTCGCAGCCACATGCCGCTGGGGTCGATAATTAAAGGACATTGCGGAGTAAGCGCCGGGCTGGAGAATGAAAAAACGCAGCGTTTGCGGCCGACTACGGGCAAGTCAAAACCAGTACCTTGCATCAAGGGCCTGGCCCATGCGCCAGCCGCATTGATGGCCCAATCACAGGGAAATAAAGTGCCATCATGCAAGCGTACTGCATTCACGCGATTGGCCTGATGTGAAAAACCCTGCGCCAGTGTGTTCAGATATTCCACGCCCAGGCTGCGTGCTTTGCGGCGAAATGCCATCATTAAACCGTAACCGTCAAACCAGCCCTCACCACTTTGCCCGAACGATGCCAACGCCAGATCCTGCGTACTCATCCAGGGGAATTTTTTTTGCAAATCGGCAGGTTCAAGCAAGCGCACGTCGACGCCATGCGCCAATTGCGTTGCGTGATTTTCTCGCAAAATTGCGGCACCGCTTGCTCTAGCAAGATACAAATAACCGCCTTCATGCAAACCCACATCTGGGGCAATATTGTCGATGGCGAGCGAGTGCAGATCGCGTAAGAAATCGATGCCAAATTGCGACATGGCGATATTGATAGGGGTGGAAAATTGTTGACGAATGGAACCAGCCGAAAGTGCCGACGACGCTAGTTCGTAAGACGAATCACGCTCAATCACAGTGACACTGCCAGCAAAGCGCGGGTGCAGCGCCAGAAAGCAGGCAATCGCGCTGCCGATGACGCCACCGCCGACTATCACTATGTGTTCTTGGTGCATGGATTTCACTTTATCTGCAAAGAGTCATCCAGAGTTTATAACATTGTTGTTTGCACCCGTGCATCCTGACCAGATCAAAATTTTCTCAAGGTTGTTGAAAATTCAGTTGAAAATTCCGAAAAAACTTTGAGCTGGACACGAAGCATATCGTTCCTGGATGCAATTAGCCTTGCGTACGCAGACGCTTTTGCGCTAGAGCAACTTGCACTGCGCGATCTTCTTGCGCCATCGCCAATTTTTGTTCAGGGCTTAATCGCTTGGTTGTGATCACTACAGTTTGCACGCCTTGGCTCTCAAGATCAAAGCTCAATTTTTGCTCGGGACTCATGCGTTTTGCGCTGACCGTTACAGAGGCAATATTGCTTGCAGGAGCTGCGGCTGGCACGTGGAAAGCTGCCGCAACACTCAGCACGGCGGCCAATGATGCAGTGGTCAAAATTGTGGTGGTTTTAAAAGTGGATTTCATTTTATTGTCCTTGGTAATTGTCTTCGTTATTTGGTACTCGACCTTTGTCGATGTGTGTACTGTAGCGAAAGAAAATTGCGCATACGAGGGCAATGCGACGAAATGAAGAAATGCGGGGATCAAAGTACAAAAAATCAACTTAGGGTGAATTTTTGTAAAAGCGAAAGGGACCATTTTTGAGTTTAAAAATGGTCCCTAATGTCAGTTAGCGGCTTCGCGAAGTAGTGTGTTTATTTCTAGCAAAATTTGATGACTTGCCCTATGATCTTCTTTATCCGCAGCACAACATTTATGCGGTGCTTTTCGCTAGCCTGGCAAACATTTGTTCTTCTCTGTCTTTGATGCATCGCCGCCTCAGAAATACCGTTGTTTGTAATAAACACTTCTCGTAAGACCTTGTTTGACACTTACTTCTTATATTGGTTGAGGAACATATGAATCTCTCGAATTTTAAAATCGGTACCCGCCTAGCCATAGGTTTTGGGTTGGTACTCATCCTTCTGATCGCCATTGCAGGCATGGGCGTCAGTAAGATGGCCTATCTCAACACTAACACTGACACCTTGGTCAACCTGGATTGGGCGAAGGCAAAATTAACCGTTAAAGCGCTCGACAATGTGCGTGGCAGTATCGCCAGGGTATTCCAGATCGTTGTCGAGACGGATGCTCAAGAGGCGGCCAAGGCGCAGGAACGATTGGTGGCGAATACCAAAGGTTTCAATGAGGCAATCGAAAAGCTGGAGCCGCTGCTGTATAAGCCTGAAGGCATAAAGATGCTGACTGAAGCAAAAGTGGCGCGCGATGCCTATGTCAGCTCGTTTGGGAAAGTGCTGGGATTGATTAAAGACGGCAATCGTGATGGCGCCAGCAAAATGGCCTTTGGCGAGACGTATAAGGCATTGCATGTTTTTGCCAATGAATTACGTGACCTCAACGATTTGCAGCAGAAACTGTTCGAGGAAAAAGGCGCAGAAAGCGCAAAGACCTATCAGTCGGCACGCAATCAAATGCTGACCCTGAGTGTCATCGCGGTCATCATTGGCATGGGTTTTGGCTGGTGGATTACCGGTTCAATTACGCGTCCTATCCTGAATGCGGTTGAAGTCGCACAAACCATCGCTGGTGGAGATTTAGGTAGCCACATTGATGTCAATGGCACCGATGAAACCGGCCAATTGTTGCAAGCCTTAAAAGAGATGAACGACAGTCTGAATAATGTCTGCAGCCAGGTGCGCGCCGGGACCGACACTATTGCCACGGCCTCTAGCGAGATCGCTGCAGGGAATATGGATTTGTCGTCACGTACCGAGGAACAAGCTAGTTCCCTTGAGGAAACTGCAGCATCGATGGAAGAAATCACCGGCACCGTCAAACAAAATGCGGACAATGCGCGCCAGGCCAACCAACTCGCAGTGACCGCATCGGATGTGGCGAGCAAAGGTGGCGCAGTGGTGGCGCAAGTGGTGGAAACCATGGGTGCGATCAATGCTTCCGCCAAGAAAATCGTCGATATTATTGGCGTGATTGACGGCATTGCCTTTCAAACCAATATTTTGGCGCTGAATGCTGCGGTGGAAGCGGCCAGGGCTGGCGAGCAGGGTCGAGGCTTTGCAGTAGTCGCCTCAGAAGTGCGCAATCTGGCGCAGCGCTCGGCGGCCGCAGCGAAAGAAATCAAAACCCTGATCGATCAATCGGTAGAAAATGTCGAGATAGGTACCAGGCTGGTCGATCAGGCTGGCGCCACCATGCATGAGATCGTTGAAAGCGTGCGGCGCGTCACCGATGTGATGAGTGAAATCACTGCCGCCAGCGAAGAGCAGACTCAGGGTATCGATCAAGTGACTATCGCAATCTCACAAATGGATACGGTAACCCAGCAAAATGCGGCCTTGGTGGAACAGGCCGCCGCTGCGGCTGCGATGATGCAAGACCAGGCGGAAAATCTGACCCAGGTCGTCAGTGTGTTTAAGCTTGGTGGTGCATACGCGGCGCTCGCAGTTTCTAGCAAGCCAGCCTTGCGCGCGCCCGCCAAAGCAGCTAAACCGGCGAAAACATCGATACGCTCAACCGCGAAGCGCCCTGCATTGCAGGTAAGTCCAGCCAAAAAGGAGGCGAAAGCCGCTGCCGCACCAGCTACAGCCCCGGCTGACGATTGGGAAGAGTTTTAAACTGTCTTTACCGTCATCACGCTGGCCTTCAACGCTTATAGCGCAGGCTTTCAAACAAAACCGCTAGTCAACGCTTACTAGCGGTTTTTTTATTTCATGCTGTGATCGGTGTCGAATCTGGTCGATCTACGCGAAAATTCGCGTGAGTTGCCCGTCGGACCAGATATTAAGCAAGATGTTGCACACAGAATTTTTCCGTGATATGATGGTCATCATGCGAAAATCACCTGCCAATATCCGAACCTCCGCCAAAGAAGCTTCGCACGAGCGCATCATCGATGTCGCTGCACGCGCTATCCGGCGTAGCGGCTATGACGGCACGGGGGTTGCCGACATCATGAAAGAAGCCGGTCTGACGCATGGTGCCTTTTACGCGCATTTTGCCTCGCGCGAAGCCATGCTGGCCGAGGCGGCAGAGCGCGCTGGCGCTGAATCCATCGCTGCGGCGGCCAGTGTCGTCGCAGCCGTTCCGCCTGAACAGTCGCTGCAAGCCTTGATTAGTGTTTATCTCTCAAAAGCGCATCTGGAGAGTATTGAGAACGGTTGTCATATCTCAGCTCTCGGCTCTGAGATGCCACGCCAATCGCCCGAGGTGCGCCATGCTGCAACGCGCCGCATCAAAGAGATGATTGATCTCGTCGCTCGTCAGATGCCGGACTGGGGACAACCCAGCGCACATGAGCGCGCATTGGTGACTGTGGCGACGATGGTTGGTACATTAATGCTGGCTCGCGCGGTCGATGATGCTGCCTTGTCTGATGCGCTATGCAGTGCAACATTGAAAAGCCTGACTCATGCCTAAGCTTAAAGCGGTTATCGATGCTTTTTTTACTTAAAAATATGATGATCATCATGCCAAATTGTTTAATGAATTAACCCTTAAGTTCTAACCCGACATTTTTTGAAAAGAGGAAATACCATGAAAGCATTTATCCTTGATGGTTATGGAAAAAAAGCGCGGTTACGGGCTGGCGAAATGCCTGAACCTACGTTGCGCGAAGACGAGGTCTTGGTCCAGGTTCACGCTAGCGGCGTCAACCTACTCGATTCCAAGATCCGCAGCGGCGAATTCAAGCTGATTTTGCCCTACCGTCTACCCTTGGTCCTCGGTCATGATGTGGCCGGGGTGGTGACGCGGCTTGGATCGCGCGTGCGGCAATTTAAAGTTGGCGATGAGGTCTATGCCAGACCCGACGATTTCCGTATCGGCAGCTTCGCGGAGTTCGTCGCGGTCAAAGAAGATTCGCTGGCGCTCAAGCCCAACAACCTCAGCATGGAAGAAGCCGCTTCCATTCCTCTGGTTGGCTTGACGGTTTGGCAGGCGCTGGTCGAAAAGGCCAAGCTAAAAAAAGGGCAGAAGGTGTTCATCCAGGCTGGTTCCGGTGGTGTAGGTACATTTGCGATTCAATTAGCCAAGCATCTGGGGGCGACAGTGGCAACCACCACCAGCACAGGCAATGTGGCTTTAGTGAAGAGCCTGGGCGCAGATATCGTCATCGACTACAAGACTGAGGATTTCGAAAAAATCCTCAGCGGCTACGACGTAGTGTTGAATAGCC
>JAZJYB010000166.1:0-3661 GCA_040390685.1 Pseudomonadota bacterium
GTTTTTCATTCTACCAATATACTTAGGCAGCTTGAAAAATATTTCAATTTTCCAGAGGTCATTCCCGCACAGGCACCGAGCTACGCATCCACTCAATAAAAGAACATCTAAATCACCAAATAAATAAACGTTTTGGTATCGCAACCACCCTCACCCCAGCCCTCTCCCGCCAGCGGGAGAGGGGGCTACAATCAAGCGTGCTAGGCGCCGCTGTTTTTGATGTTGCTTTTGATGTTGCTTTTGATGTTGTTTTTGCTGTTGCTGTTGAACTTCATCCGCTTGGGTCGCTGCCATTTGTGCGGGGCAGAAAATGGATCAGAAAGCTTCGCTGTTTGAGCGTAGCGAGTTTCGAAGCTTTCCCATTTTTTGATCCGCACAAATGGGGACCCGAAGGGCAGCGGCTGCGGTCGCCTTCTTTGGCATACCTTTCTTGGCGAAGCAAGAAAGGATGTAGCCGCCGGTCTACCACCGGCCTGCAATCTTAAAACCGCAATGGAACCTCGCAAGATGGGTCAAGATTGGCACAGACGGGAATCGAGCTCGTTCACAACGCGCAGATTCATAAAATAAGGTTGATAATGTATATTCGCAAGTAAGCGCGTCAATTCTCCCGAAGGTGATATGCGTCCTGTTTTTCAAGCTCATGGCGAATTTTCCTTGTATCGCGATGGCAATATTCTGGTGACCAGCGTACGTGGTCCGTGGAATATCGAATTGATCAAGTCGTGGGCGAAGGCCACGTTACCGTACACGCTAGAAATGCAAACTATTGGTGTCTGGGCCGCTGTTGCGATTGTTACAGAATCTATGCTGTGTCCACCCGATGCGCTTGAGGCATTGAGAAAAAGCGTCGCTTATAGTGTGCACCATCTCGGCTGCATTTCTCACTCTATCGTGGCGAAACCTGATGTGGCTGGGAGGGGATTTGTCGAGCCGGTTTTTCGGCGGGTGTACGAAGGGCTCTGTGCGTCGAATTTTTTTGATGACTATGAAAGCGCAAAAGTCTGGAGTAATGCGCAGATTCAAAATGCCGTCAATAGCCGCGTTGGCAAGGCTAATTAAGATACAGGGTAAGCCGGAAAAGTAATTTCAGCTTACCCCATCCTACGATTACGCTTTAGGTTGTTTCACCAGACGCAAATACGGTTTCAGGGTTTTCCAACCCTCGGCGAACATGCCTTTGGCTTCATCATCCGATACCGACGGGACGATGATGACGTCTTCACCGTTTTTCCAGTTGACTGGTGTGGCGACTTTATGTTTTGCGGTCAATTGCATGGAATCTAGCACACGCAAAATTTCGTCAAAATTACGTCCGGTGGTCATAGGATAAGTCAGCATCAGCTTGATTTTTTTATCCGGGCCAATGATAAACACTGAACGCACTGTTGCGTTGGTGGCGGCGGTGCGGCCTTCTGACGTACCTTCTTCATCGGCCGGCAGCATATCGTAAAGTTTGGCCACGGCCAGATCGGTATCGCCTATCATCGGATAGTGCACCGCATGTCCTTGGGTCTCTTCGATGTCGCTTAGCCAGCGCTGGTGGTTATCGACCGGGTCTACACTGAGACCTATGATCTTGCAATTGCGTTTTTTGAATTCTGGCTCGAGTTTCGCCATGTAGCCGAGTTCAGTCGTGCACACCGGAGTGAAGTCTTTCGGGTGCGAAAATAAAATTGCCCAGCCGTTGCCTATCCATTCATGAAAATTGATGTTGCCTTGCGTAGTTTTGGCAGAAAAATTCGGGGCTTCCTGATTGATGCGTAGTGACATGATGAGACTCCTTAATTTTTTGACTTACGTTTTGACTTAAGTTTTGAATTCTTAAAAACAGCTCCCAAAAAAGAGAAATGGAATGCGCTGCTGCGCTCACACGGGCGCGTTGAAACTCGTGTGAGCAAATATTATACATAACATTTAATTAATAGACAGCGCCGCCCGAATACCTTCATTCACGGCATTTCCAGAGGGAAATCGAGGCGGAATTGTCTAGGCAGGTTTAGGCGCGTTGGCTGCGCGTTCGATGTGGCAAGGGGCCAGCAATAAGTGGGAGAGCTGTTCTACGTCGCTGGTTTTCATGTGCGTGGCAAATTCACCCAGGCGTGGGTCTTGTGCATCGCTGAGCGTGCTGATGAGTGCGCGGGCGGCTTCGCGTGCGCTCGGCTTGCCCTCCTGATAGCTAGGCCAGTCTTTGTAATGCGAGAGTAATTCTTCACGATGATCCTGGTACAGCGCACAGCTACGCGTATATTCCAACTCGGCTTGTTTGGCCGCGATCTCGGCATCGATCTCGGCATCGGATTGGCAGTAGCGCATTTTTTCGGCTTCATCCCAATGCGGTGTGTCGCCATGCAATTCACGCAGATAGGCCATGGAACCCTTGAGTTCGATTAAAGAATGGGTATGAATATCTTTAAATACATGCACCAGATTATTGCCCAGGCCTTCGGTACCCTTGTAGCGCATATCGGCTGTGATACGACGTGGATTAAAACGAAATTGTCGGACACAACTTAACTTCAGTGCATCCATCAGGGCATTAATTTTTGCTGGGCTCATGTACGATCCTAGGTGAGGTAAAAATAAGATTTTTTGTTCACGTTCGTAAAACATTGTTCGCTGCGCATGTCGAATTCACTGCATCAGAATGCAGCGACGACCTACTATACGTGAATTTTTGTTGTCGCCAAAGTTTATATATGCCCTGTATTTTTTTATACGTGCGGCCTAGCCTTTCCGTTGATATCGTCCTTCTCAACGTCTGATTCCTGCGGCGTCGGCGTTGTGACCAGGGGCGGAAGTTTCTTATTGATGAGCGGAAGATTGCTGATTTCTGTTCCGTCTGGTAGCACCGCCTGTTGCGCCGATAACCAATCCCCGTTGTCTTTGTTTGGCATTATTTTTCCTTGTTTTCGTTTGTTGAGCGATTGTGCGTTTAGCTTGATTTTTATGTCACGACAAATACTCATGGCACTTCACACTAAATCATAAACGCATCGCGTCAGTACAAAAAACTAGTGCCAGTTTTCTTGCGCTAGCTCAAGAAGCTAAACAGACTATTTCAGGTGCTGAGCGCCGCCGGTTTTGTGCGTTGCCATTCTTGAAGATTGGCAACGGCAGCCAGGCGGGCTTTGGCGAGTATGTCATCATGCCCATCGCGTTTAGCGGTGAGTTCGATGACGTAGCCATTCGGGTCACGGAAATAGATCGAATCGATGAAATCGTGATTCGAAATTCCCCGCGTTTCTATGCCGGCCTGTTTACCTTTGGCAAACATCATGTGCAGGTCTTCCGGCGTGACTTCGAGTGCAATATGCAGGTCGAAATCGTGTTGCGGCTTGAAGTCAAAAGGCATATCCGGCGCCTCGAAAAATGCCAGACAAGAGCCGTCGTCCATCTGGTAAAAGCTATGCAGGGTTTGGGTGGCGCGACCACTCTTGGTTGTTGAAATCTGGAAAGCGTTGATCAGGGGAAGCCCGAGAAAGTCATGGTAAAACTTGCGGGTTTCCTCTGAGTCGCGACAGCGGTAGGCATTGTGGTGCAATCGTTGCAGCATGGCGCTCTCCTGAGGACGCGATTTTTAAAGGTCTTATTCCATTTCTAAATCATTCGTGTCTAGGCGACGAGCCGAAGACAGTGCTGTAGCACGGCGAGGCGAAGG
>JAZJYB010000167.1:0-3551 GCA_040390685.1 Pseudomonadota bacterium
GGAGTGGCAAAAAATACCACATCGCATTCAGTTAATTTAGCTTTTTCTGGAGAACTAAAGGCACGATCCACATGGCCGCGCAAGGATGGATACATCTCCGCTACCGGCAAGCCATCTTCTTTGCGTGAAGTGATCGCCGTCAACTGCGCTTCTGGGTGCGTGGCGAGTATTCTTAGCAATTCCACACCTGTGTAGCCGGTACCACCGACTATACCAATTTTGATCATTGATGCTTCCTTCAGAGAAATTTTTTTGTATTCTAGCAGTACCTAAGTAGCATGTAAGATAAAACTTGTTGCAAGAAGTAAAAAAGCCGCCAAGCATAAGCTGGCGGCTTTTTTTGACAGATTCGTCCGAATTAACGCTTGGAGAACTGCTTTGCGCGACGAGCTTTGCGCAGACCAACTTTTTTACGTTCAACTTCACGAGCATCGCGAGTAACGAAACCGGCTTTTGACAGCTCAGGCTTCAATGCTGCATCGTAGTCGATCAAGGCACGAGTGATACCGTGACGAACTGCGCCAGATTGGCCAGACTCGCCGCCGCCGTGAACATTGACCATAATGTCGAAAGTTTCGAGATTATTTGTCAATTCCAAAGGCTGGCTGATAACCATCAAGCCAGTTTTGCGAGAAAAATATTCGCTTGCTGGTTTGCCGTTGACAACAATCTTGCCGCTACCTGACTTAATGAATACACGAGCAACTGCGCTCTTGCGACGGCCAGTTCCGTAGTTATAATTACCGATCATGGCTATTCCTTAAATGTCGAGTACTTGTGGTTGCTGCGCTGAATGCGGATGAGTTGCCTCTGCATACACTTTGAGCTTTTTGATCATCGCATAACCGAGTGGGCCTTTAGGCAACATGCCCTTGACAGCCTTCTCTAATGCACGACCTGGAAAACGCGCTTGCATTTTCTGGAAGTTCGTTTCGTAGATACCACCTGGGTATCCAGTATGACGATAGTAAATCTTGTTCAGTGCTTTAGTTCCAGTCACACGCAGTTTACCTGCATTGATAACGACGATGAAATCGCCTGTATCAACGTGTGGTGTAAATTCTGGTTTGTGCTTGCCGCGTAAACGGAGTGCCACTTCGCTGGCAACACGTCCGAGAATCTTATCTGTCGCGTCAACCACGAACCAGTCGCGCTGAACCTCATGGCCCTTAGCGGAAAAGGTTTTCATGTTTGAATCCTAATAAAAGTTAAAAACGCCCTGTTTGGCGGTTCTACCAGCACTTACCTGGCAGACGCATCCTTGTAAAATATCCCCTGGGCGAACAGAGAGTCGGAAATTATAGTGTTTTCAACGACTTAGTGCAAGTACTGTTTAAAAATTGAGCATAGAAGCTGCTAATTTGCAGTGTTTTGGGCAAAAAAAACCCGAAGCGAGCCTCGGGCAGAATCCACCAGGTGGTGGTGGAGGAGATTTCGTATAAATATATTGGATTAATACTAGAACAATAAAATTTATTATTCAATAAGAATGTTGATATCTTTTAACTTTTATCAAAAAAAATAGTCAATTGAGCTAGCTTTAGACATTTTTCAATCGAAAGTAGCTATCACAGCAATGCGCTACAATATTCAAAACCCACATACAGGAGTGAATATGGAAGCAACAGTAAGATGGACTGGCTTATCAGGAATGAGTTTTTTGGCTGAAACTGGCTCGGGGCATGCTGTATTGATGGATGGTGCACCGGATGGCGGCGGCCGCAACCTGGCGCCACGACCGATGGAAATGGTATTGCTAGGCACCGGTGGATGTTCCGCCTACGATGTTGTGTTAATTTTACGTAAAAGCAAACAGGACATACGCGCTTGCGAAGTCAAATTAAATGCTGAACGGGCCGAGACCGAACCCAAGGTGTTCACCAAGATCAACTTCCACTTTATTGTCAGTGGCCGTGACCTTAAGCCGAATCTAGTCGAACGGGCGATAAAGCTATCGCACGAAAAATATTGCTCGGCATCCATCATGCTGGAAAAAACTGCTCAAATGACGCATAGCTACGAGATCATAGAAGATCTAACCTTAGCTTCTGAGCATAGCTAAACAAGTTCCTCGATATGGCATCCTATAGCCGGTGGCACAAATACATCGGTGTAGGTCGGATAAAAGGAGCAATACATCACGACCGTCATGGCGATAGAGAGCGGCATCAAGATGATCATCAAGGTCGCGCTACTGCCACCGACGATGGCGACCAGCAAGCTCAACACGATAGACAATAAAACGCTAATCAAGAACCACGCCAAACCGTAGACAAGAAACGATTTTGCGGTACGCCAAACCGCAAAAAAACTATAAAACACCGCCTTGCTGACACTCATATTATTCCAGGCGATGAGCGGCGCGGCGTACCAAAAAGCCATTAGCGCGGGCAAGTAAGCTAGCGCTGAAACCGTCATTCCTAATAGCAAACCTGACTCTGGCAAGGTTTTTGGGTCGACCGGTTCTATGCTGGTGACAACATTCCAAAATACACCGCCATCAAGCAAACTTGATGCAGCAATCGCCAAAGTTGCAGCGACTATATATAAGACGCCAAGTTTCAACAGATTAGCCAATGCCTGCGAACGAAAGCCAAACAAAAGTAAATTGGGATAAACCCGTTCGCCCGCTTCGATCTGGCGACACGCCTGCATGAAATTAAGGGCAAAAACCGGAACCAATAGCAGCGGCAAAAACTGACCTATGAAAGGAATCAGTCCTATTCCCATGTTAAAAAACATGTAGATAAAAAACAGGGTAAGCATTTCAGCAGGCTGTTTGCGAAAAATCTGAAACCCTCGCTTGATCCATAACCAGCCGCTCATTGCGTTGAGACTGTTCATTGAAGCGTCCCTGGCAATGCGGGAGGTTTTTGTGACTCACGCAGGCGCAAAATACGTTCAAAATGCCCGGGATCATGTGGCGTCAACATTTCTGCATCGCGCGGCAAATGGTAGTCATATAAACGCGACAGCCAAAAGCGAAATGCCGCTGCCCGCAACATCGGTTGCCAAGCCACCGACTCCTCACTGGTAAATGGCCGAACCGCGTGATACGCATTGAGCATAGCGTTCACCCGCGCCACATCCAGCACACCGGTCTCAACGTCAATACACCAATCATTAACGGTCACCGCGACATCAAAAATCCAGCTGTCGCAACCGGCAAAATAGAAGTCAAAAAAGCCGGTCAGGCGCTCGCCATCAAACATCACGTTATTGCGAAATAAGTCTGCGTGTATCGGGCCTGTCGGCAGCGCATGATAAATTGCGGTACTGGCGAAAGTATCCTGAAAATGGATTTCTGCACGCAATAGATGTTGCTCGGCATCGGACAAAAACGGCAGCACTTTTGGTGTGGTTTCATGCCACCAATCCAAAGCACGTAAATTCGGTTGGCGTATTGCAAAATCTTTTGCCGCCAGATGCATGCGCGCCAACATCGCTCCAACTTCAGCACAATGACTCGGCTGCGGCTCCATCTGCGACGATCCTGCTAGCTTGCTGACGATTGCAGCGGGCTTGCCATGCAAGGCAACGACCAATTCGCC
>JAZJYB010000168.1:0-520 GCA_040390685.1 Pseudomonadota bacterium
ACAACGACACGAATGAATTAGAATTGGAATAACATTAGTTACCGGAGGAATCATGTCACTCACTCCAAATAAAATTCAAAGTAGCCTGCAAAACAAAATCTACCTCGCCTCAAAGAGCCCGCGTCGTCGCGAGCTCTTGCGCCAGGTTGGCATCGAGTTCGAGCTATTGCTCTTGCGCGATGCGATGCCGCGCGGCCCCGATGTAAGTGAAGTTGTATTGCCGGGTGAATTGCCAGACGTTTACGTTGCCCGTGTCACGCAAGAAAAAGCCGGCACAGCGTGGTCGCATATGCTGATGCGCAGACTACCTATCCATCCGGTTTTGGCGGCCGATACCACCGTAGTAATCGATCAGCAAATACTCGGGAAACCAGCCAATCAACGCGAGGCTATCGAGATGTTAAGACGCTTATCAGGCAAGACACATCAGGTTCTCACTAGTCTGGCAGTACAGCATCAAGACGGTAGCTTTCGTTGTACACAATCGTCTGATGTCACTTTTGCGACGATGACGGAGACG
>JAZJYB010000168.1:530-11223 GCA_040390685.1 Pseudomonadota bacterium
GCCAGTTTTCATTGCACCCAAGTCTCCGATGTCACGTTTGCGGCTCTGACAGAAGAGCAAATACTGGCCTACTGTGTGACACAAGAGCCATATGATAAAGCCGGTGGTTATGGCATACAAGGCTTGGCTGCGCGCTTTATTTCTCACATCAGCGGGAGCTATTCTGGCATCATGGGACTACCTCTATTTGAGACGACTGCTCTGTTACGACAGGCGGGTATTCAACTTCCCTAATTTTTTAATTTATGAGCGAAAATCTCCTCATCAACATCACTCCGCAAGAAACCCGCGTCGCCCTGATTTTTCAGGGGGCGGTGCAAGAACTTCATATTGAACGCACCTTATCGCGTGGCTTGGTCGGGAATATCTATCTCGGAAAAGTCGTCCGCGTTCTGCCCGGTATGCAATCGGCCTTCATCGATATTGGTCTTGAACGTGCCGCTTTTCTCCACGTTGCCGACATCTTTGATGCACGCACGCCAGCGCAAGAAGGCAGCCCAAATAGCAATGTCCTGACACCGATAGAAAAACTCTTATATGACGGTCAATCTGTCACGGTTCAGGTCGTAAAAGACCCGATAGGCACCAAAGGTGCGCGCCTCTCGACCCAAATATCTATCGCCGGGCGCATGCTGGTGTATCTGCCGCAAGATTCTCATATCGGCATTTCACAGCGCATAGAAAACGAAGCTGAACGAGAAGCCTTGCGCAGCAAAGTAAAAAGTCTGCAACAGCCGGATGAAAAAGGTGGCTTCATCGTTCGCACCATGGCAGAAGATGCATCAGATCAAGATCTCAAGACCGACGTAGAATATTTGCGCCGCACCTGGTCAAGCATCACCCAATTGGCAAAAACCCAACCGAGCACCACCTTACTCCATCAAGATCTGAATCTGGCACAGCGCGTCATGCGTGATTTTGTCAATGAAGAAACCGACAGCATACAAATCGATTCTAGAGAGAATCACCTGATGTTGGTCGAATTTGCCAAAACCTATACACCCTCAGTTTTACCGAAATTGCAGCACTACACAGGTGAACGTCCGCTATTTGATTTGTATGGTGTTGAAGAAGAGATAGAACGGGCGCTGGGCAGACGGGTCAATCTTAAATCGGGCGGCTATCTGATTATCGACCAGACCGAAGCCATGACTACCATCGACGTGAATACCGGCAGTTTCGTGGCGGGCCGTAATTTTGACGACACCATCTTCAAAACCAACCTGGAAGCTGCGCTTGCGATTGCGCGTCAGCTACGCCTGCGTAACTTGGGCGGCATTATCATTCTCGACATCATCGACATGGAGAATGAAGAACATAAAGCGGCCGTACTGGCTGAACTAAACAAGGCCTTGTCACGCGACCGCACCAAGCTCTCGGTCTCGGGCTTTTCCGCCTTGGGTTTAGTCGAAGTAACACGCAAACGCACCAGAGAATCTCTGGCACACGTTCTATGCGAGCCCTGCCCTGCCTGCAGCGGCAAAGGGCAAGTAAAAACCGCACGCACTATTTGCTATGAGATCCTGCGCGAATTACTACGCGAAGCGAAACAATTCAACCCGCGCGAATTCCGCATCATTGCATCGCAAATCGTGGTGGATATGTTTCTGGAAGAAGAGTCACAGCATTTAGCCATGTTGGGAGATTTCATTGGCAAGCCGATTTCGCTACAGGTCGAAAACGTGTTTCATCAGGAGCAGTACGACATTATTTTGATGTAAAAAACTTTCGGAACATATAAAAAAATCGACAAATTCAAACTGGACTTGTCGATTTTTTTAACGGGAACTTGATTTCACTAATGCGGTCATGATTACATTCAAACGGGCTTTAATTACGACACTAGCCCGGTACTGCGCGATTCGAACGATCTAAGGACTTCCCTCAGCCGTTTCAACCCGATTGCGCCCCGCCACTTTGGCACGGAACATCGCCAAGCTGGCGAGTTCAATCAAACTCTCGACTGTGGGGGTATTTTGCACGTGGTATAAAACGGCACCGATACTTGCGGTTACCTTGACTTGATGGCCCATTCCAGCGAACACCGCATTAGCAATCGCCGTACGCAGGGTATTGCCGACAAAAACTGCATCAGTAACACTTGTGCCAGGTAATAATACGCAGAGTTGATCGCCGCCATAGCGGCCGGCGATATCGGTGACTCGAATATGTTCACGCAATAAAGTGGCAACGCCGCGTAAGACGATATCGCCCAAGTCTCGGCCATGGCGTTCGTTGATGGTCTTGAAATTATCCAGCGCAATCATGACTATGCTGAGTTCAGTGCCGATACGCCGGCTCCTATCCATTTCAGCTTGCAGACGCGCGAGTAAGGCACGACGGTTGGAGAGGCCGGTGAGCTCGTCGTAGATCACTACTTTTTTAACTTTCTCGTTGAGATCGCGCAAGGCGATATCCTTGGCGCGCAACTCAAACAGAAACATCACCTGACGCGCCAGCTTGCTCAAAAAACCACATTGTTCCAAACTGAGTTCTCGCACCTTAACATCGAGCACACACAAGGTGCCAATATGGTAACCATCCGAACTCAGTAAATTGACACCGTGGTACATACGGTAATGCAAGGGGCCGCGTGTTAGCGGCAAACGTGCCGTACGCGTATCTGCATGTAAATCGGGAATATTGAGATCATGATCTTCCAGGATGGCCAAGGAACAATAATCGTAGTCGCGCGGTATCTCGCGCGCCAGCGACCCGTAGGCCGATTTGTACCAAACTCTATCTTCGTCAACTAGCGCGATAAAGGCAAAAGGAGTACCGCACAAAGTTGCCGCAAGTTCGGTCAGAAAATCGAAATTATCGTCTATCGGGGTATCAAGCATGGCATAGCGGCGCAAAGCTGCCAAGCGCTTCACTTCATCTGGGGGGCGCGGGATTATCGAGCCGTAATTCATTCAATTCTCCATGCAAGGGGCGCTGCTATACGCAGCCGCCCTGTCATCATAACGCGATCTCAGCAAAAGCCTTACACGCTAGCATGCAAGATCACTTGTAAAGGTTGCCATACCATTTCACTACTCAGCTTCTGCATGCAATCATGATGACCCAAGGGGCATTCACGCTTTCTGCACGGCGCGCAAGCCAGTCGCAACGAGAGTGAGTGAGCGACATCTGAAAAAGGTGGGGCGTGATCCGGGTCGGTCGGGCCATACAGAGCAATGACCGGACGATTCAGTGCGGAAGCGATATGCAACAGGCCAGAATCGTTACTCACCACAGCTGCCGCACTGGCAATCAATGCAATGGCTTGATCCAAAGAAGTCTTGCCGGCCAGATGATGTACCGATGGGCACAATGCTTTAATTTCATCGCAGACTGCATTGTCTTTAGGCGAGCCCAATAACACCACCTGTGCCTCCGGATCAGCTTGCAAGATGGTGTTAGCGAGTTGGGCGAAATGCGTTGCCGGCCAACGCTTGGCATTGCCAAATTCGGCTCCAGGTGCGAATGCGATCAGCTTATTTTTCGCAGATAAACCTAAGGTGCTCAAAACTTCTTTGATCTGCGCTTGTGCTACCCGCAAAACCGGTCGTGGCAATTGCGTTGGCGCGTTGGCACTTGGTGCACTCGCCAAGGCTGCGTAAAACGCCACCATCGCACGTGGCGATGCGGCATCGTCGTGATGCATGATATTGATCAGGCCATGGCGGCTCTCGCCTTTATAACCGATGCGATTCTTTATTCCCGCTAGCCACGGTAACAAGGCAAATTTGATCGTATTCGGTAACACGTATGCGGCGCTGTAACCGCGCTGGCGCAATATTCGCGCAAAGCGCCAGCGCTCGCGCAACTGCAAGCTACCGTGTTTGAACGGGGCTTCCAGCACGGTATCGACCTCTGCCATCGCACGTAACACCGGCGCGACCCAAATGGGTGCCAACACATCAATAGGCTGATGCGGATAGGTTTGTTTGAGCAGCGCCAACAGAGGTTGCGCCATCACGCAATCACCTATCCAATTGGGCGCAATTACCAGGATGCGTGGCGTCATCAACTTAGTCTCTAATGGTATAAGTGAGGGTATAAGTGAGGGTATAAGTGAGTCAGTCATGTCTACAAAGTGAATTGCAAACGATACAGGTTGGCATACACACCTTCTTTGCTGAGCAATTCTGCGTGCGTGCCGATTTCTACTATGCTGCCATCGACTAACACGGCAATGCGGCTGGCGCGTTCTATGGTCGAGAGCCGATGTGCGATCACTAGCGTTGTTCGGCCTTGCATCAGTTCATCCAAAGCGGCTTGCACGGCACGTTCTGATTCGGTGTCGAGTGCCGAAGTAGCTTCATCCAAAATCAAGATCGGCGCATTTTTATAGATCGCTCTTGCAATCGCCAACCGCTGGCGCTGCCCGCCAGATAGGCGCATGCCGTTGTCACCGATGGTCGTATTCAAACCTTCCGGCATATCACTGAGCACATCACTCAGATGTGCCGCTTTGACTGCCGCTACAATTCTGTCTGGATCTGGCTGGGCATCACCGTAAGCGATATTCGCGGCAATCGTGTCATCGAACAGAACCACGTGTTGGCTCACCATGGCAATTTGCTGACGCAGGCTTGCCAGTGAGATGTCTTTCAGCGATACGCCATCGAGCAAAATATCGCCGGAATCTGGCGTGTAAAAACGCGGTACCAGATTCACCAGCGAAGTTTTGCCGCCACCCGACATGCCAACCAGCGCAATCGTTTCGCCCGGCTGTATGCAGAGGTTGATGTTACTCAGTGCCTCACGCTCTTGCTCGGGATAAGTGAAACTGGTACTGACGAACTCGAGTTTCCCCTGCGCCCTGCTGGACAGATGCGCACCGCTATCGTGTTCGGATTCAGCATCGATCATGCCAAACACTGATTCGGACGCGGCAAGGCCGCGTTGCATAGGGCCATTCAAATCTGCCAGACGTTTTAAGGGAGCCAGCAGCATCAACATCGAGGTGATGAAACTGACGAAAGCGCCCTGGGTAGTGGCGTCATGTCTGGCCTGCACTAACGCCAACATGATGACAATCGCCACTGCCACCGCCGCCAACACTTGTGTGATCGGTGTGGTCGAGGCAACGGCGACTGTGGTCTTCATCGAATAGCCGCGCAACTTTTCATTCTTTGCGTCGAAACGTTTTTGCTCATACTGCTGGCCGCCGAAAATGCGGATGACTTGATGCGCACGAGTGGCTTCTTCGATCACCTGGGTCAGTTCGCCATTTACTTCCAATTGCCTTTGATTGAGCATGCGCAGACGTTTGCTGACCGCACGTATCAGTGCTGCCATGGCAGGGATCAGCACCAACGTCACTGCTGTTAGCTTCCAGTTGACCCATAACAAATACGCCATCAGCACCAGCACCGTAAGCGAATCACGGATCAGCGTGGTGATTGATACCTTGACCATTTCGACGATCTGCTGTGCCTCGAACATGATGGTATTGATGATGCGACCACTAGACTCGGCATGGTAAAAACTGATCGGCACACTCATTATTTTTGAAAATACCTGCGCTCTAAAATCATTCAACAATCGTGTAGAAATCCAGGTCATCAGGTAGCTGGTGATGAACGTACAGACGCCCCGCGCGACAAAAACGCCGATGATGAAAGTTGGCACTTTCCATAGTGCCAGGTCGGTTTGCTTGCCTTTGAAACCATGATCCATCAGATAACCAAACATCCAGGGCAGCGCGACTTCAGTCAGCGCGGTACCAAGCATTGTGAACAAGGTCCACAGCAGATATTTACGGTACGGCATGATGGATAGCCAAACACGTTTGAACACCGCTAAAGTTATTTTATTCATCAATATTGTTTTTCTTTTCGTTTTGCTCTTGGTTTTTATCCACACCTGCCAATGGTATCGCCAACAAAATCATCAAGGCCATACCAAATACGCCATCACGCAAGATGGCGTTAAACATTCCACCGACCATCATCGTAATGCCGAGCATGGCGAGTAACATGGCGTGCTCCTGGCACGGCCCGTTTAGCATTTTTCTGGCAACAACAAATTGCTTATGCCAGATCCACAACAAAGCCAACAACCCAAAGATACCAAGCTCGGTGCAATACAATAAATAATCATTGTGTGGCGTCGACATGCTACCGCTCATCATGTCTTTCGCTTTTGCTTGGTACAGTGGCATCCAGTTGCCGATGCCGTGTCCGGCCCACGGTTTTTCGGCGATCAGTTCGAGCGTGTTTTTATAAATCTCCAGACGCATGCCGTCTTCGGCTATTTTTTTGCCCTGACTAAAATCACGGATTTGCTGTACGGTACAGACCCCGCGCGTGAAGGCGATATCGGCTGCATGCATATTTGCATCGCGCATCGCAGTCACCAGGCAAGTCTCTGGCGCTGGCAGACCAGCAATATAGTTTGCGCCCATCCCCAAGAATCCAACGGGGATTAAAAGCAATAGCGATTTACGCCATGAGAATCGCACATTGCGCAACATCATAATGCAACACAATAGGATGAAAATTACGCTGGCCGTGCGCGTCTTAGCCAATAATAACAAGGCAATCACGACGTAAACAAAAGCTGCCGCACGCCATAGCGCATGATCCTTTTGCCAGCGCCAGACATGTAACATCCACCCTGCCGCCAGCGCTAATAATATGCCCAACAGTATCGATTTATTCCCTTCGTACACAATATAACTATGAAACAATTTACTGTCCGGCAGCAATTGCATTGCGTTCAGGTAGAACAAAGTCGCGGCATAAATTGCACCGGCAAAAAATATCTGCAAAGCCTTTTTTTGCCACTCGCCTGCACCTATAGACAAAAAAGGAAACAGGAACAAATAAGTCTGATAGTGCCAAAAACTCGACCAAAATTCGCCAGCAGGCCGCACTTGCGTTAGCCCAATAACTAGCGTGATAAAACTCAATATCAACACCGGAAAAAGCATAGGGCTGGCACGGACGCGCTGCCACTTTTGCGCATGCCCGCCAGATACGATAAGGCTGATATAAAACAACAAAACGCCGCCATACATCACGCCAACCGGGAAGAATAAGCTTAATGGTAACCACGCCAATATCTGTTGCGGCAACGTGTCGCGCGACACCGCAATCGACGAATGCGCGTTCATTTGAGGTTCAGATTGGGGTTCAAGTTGAGCGTCAAGCATATTCAATTTGTACGTTCTTTGGGTTTAACCAATCACCCAGTTTTTTTCTTAAATGATCATCGGGGTTGACCCGCCATTGATCCGCCAGATATAACTCCGCTGCCGCCTCCTGATTCTGATAGCGTATCAGCACTGGACAACCTTCTTGATTGATATGCGGTTTCAGGATATCGGTCAATTTACTAATGTCGGCTTCAGCATTTAAGGTGATGCGCAAGCCTTGTGAAAACTGCACACGGGCGCGTCCGATGTCCATGACTTTTTCAGCTGTAATACGCAAGCCGCCAGAAAATCGATCTTCCGAAACCTTACCCAGCACCGCCAGAAATTCATCTTCCTTAAAAATATTTTTGTACTGATCGGCCAATTCGCTATACACAGTGACGTCGACGGTGGCGGTACCATCGTCGAGCGTCACAATGAGTATTCTCCCTCTTTGCGTCATTTGGGTTCGAGTAGCGGCGATGACGCCACCGAGCAAGCGTAAATCACGGGAAGGATCGAGTTTAGCCAGCGTGGTTTTGACGAACTGTCTTACCTCGGGCGCGTACGCATCGAACAGATGGCCGGATAGATAAAAACCCAGCGCCTGTTTTTCTTCCAACAAACGCTGGCGATCCGACCAGACTTCTGCCTTGATATATTCGGGTGGCGGGATCATGTCATCGTCGTCACCAAACAGGCTGACTTGATTCGCCGCCGCCTCAAATTGCATCGCGGCTTCCATCGCATAATCAACCGTTGCCAGCAACACTGCCCTATCCTGCTTCAGACAATCCATCGCGCCGGCGCGTATCAAAGACTCAATCGTACGACGGTTCACCTGGCGTTTATCGACGCGCTTACAGAAATCAAACAGGCTGGTGAAGGGGCCATCCGCCTTGCGTGCAGCAACGATATTCTCGATGGCATTTTGCCCAGAACCTTTGACTGCGCCCATGCCGTAACGGATCTGCGTCGCCTTCTTGCCTGGTATGCCTACTGGCATAAAACGGTAATTAGATTGATTGATATCTGGTGGCAGCAAAGTGAGTTTGCAAATATCCAGCGTATCTTCCACCAGAATTTTGACCTTCTCTGTGTCATCCATCGCCAGCGACATATTCGCCGCCATAAACGCGGCAGGATGGTGCGCCTTTAGATAAGCGGTGTGATACGACAATAAAGCGTACGCCGCAGCATGGGATTTATTAAAACCGTAGCCGGCAAACTTTTCCATCAAATCGAAAATCTCGTCGGCCTTGGCTTGCGACAAACCATCTTTGGCCGCGCCATCACGGAAAATCTGGCGATGCTCGGCCATCTCTTCGGCCTTCTTTTTACCCATGGCACGGCGCAGCAAATCGGCGCCGCCTAGCGAGTAGCCACCGACCACCTGCGCCATCTGCATAACCTGTTCCTGATACACCATGATGCCGTAGGTTTCCGACAAAATACCTTCAGTACGCGGATCGGGATAATCAAATTTTTCGCCGTGCTTACGCTTACAAAAATCCGGAATGAGATCCATAGGACCAGGACGATACAAGGCCACCAGCGCGATAATGTCTTCAAAGCGATCGGGCCGCGCATCTTTCAACATGCCTTGCATGCCGCGGCTTTCTAGCTGGAACACGGCAACGGTTTTTGCCTTGGTCAAGAGTTCATACGATGCCCTATCATCGAGCGGCAACTTGGCCAGATCAAAATCCACCAGCGATGGATCGAGCATCTTGATATAGCGTACGGCGCGATCAAGAATAGTCAGCGTAGTTAAACCCAAAAAGTCGAACTTCACCAAGCCGACGGCTTCCACGTCATCTTTATCGTATTGAGAGACCACGCCGGTATCGCCACCCTGCGTGTACAGCGGGCAGAAATCAGTGAGCTTACCGGGTGCAATCAACACACCACCGGCATGCATACCGATATTGCGCGTAATGCCTTCGACCTGCTGCGCCAGATCGAGCAAGGTCTTCACTTCCTCTTCATTTTCCTGACGTTCTGCCAGCAGCGGCTCCTCGATAATTGCCTCGGCAATCGTGACTTGTTTACCCGGCTTGAATGGAATCAGTTTAGAAACGCCATCGCAAAACATGTAGCCAAAATCCAGCACACGGCCAACGTCACGGATCGCACCCTTGGCCGCCATGGTACCGAAGGTGGCAATCTGCGAGACCGCTTCTTTGCCATATCTATCCTTGACGTATTGAATCACGCGGTCGCGACCTTCCTGGCAGAAATCGATATCGAAATCGGGCATGGAGACGCGTTCAGGATTCAGGAAACGTTCAAACAGCAAGTTATATTGCAGAGGGTCGAGATCGGTAATCAACAAGGAATACGCGACTAAAGAACCCGCTCCTGAACCACGGCCAGGGCCCACCGGCACGCCGTTATTTTTGGCCCATTGAATAAAATCGGCAACGATCAGGAAGTAACCCGGAAAACCCATCTTGACGATGGTGTCGGTCTCAAACTTCAAGCGCGCTTCGTAACGCGCCCTCTCCTGCTCGCGTTTTACTTCATCCGGAAACACTTGAGTCAAGCGAAATTCCAAACCCTTCTGCGATTCCGCCACCAGAAAATCGTTGATGGTCATGCCATCGGGTGTGGGGAAATCCGGCAACTGTGGCTTGCCCAGAACCAGCGTCAGACTACAACGCTTGGCGATCTCGACTGCATTTTGCAATGCGCCTGGCAGATCGGCAAACAGCGCGAGCATTTCTTCTTGAGTTTTAAAACACTGCTGATCATTGAAGCGGCGCACGCGCCGGCCATTCGCCAGCATCTCGCCTTCAGCAATACAGGTGCGCGCTTCGTGCGCCGTAAAATCTTCTTTATTGATGAACTGGATAGGATGGGTTGCCACCACCGGCAAAGCCAATTTATTTGCCAAGGCCACTGCTTGCCGTACATGGTTCTCCATGTTCGGCTGCCCTGCCCGTTGTATCTCGATATAAAAATGCTGCGGGAAAATGCTGGCCCAACGTTGTGCATGGCGTTCGGCCAAATCCAGGTTGCCGTTATCAATGGCGATACCGACATCACCAAAATGTGCTCCGGATAAGGCGATCAAGCCTGGCTCGCCTTGTTTGTCAAAAATCGCCTGCAACCATTCAAATTTCAGTTCGGCACGGCCACGGTGTTGGTTCTCTATCCAGGCCTGCGCCAATAGTTCGCATAACTGTAAATACCCAAGACGGTTTTTGACCAGGAGCAGTAAGCGCGAAGGCTTATCGCGATCAAGCTCATTGGTAATCCAGACATCGCAACCAACGATAGGCTTGATACCCTTGACACGCGCAGCCTTATAAAATTTCACCATACCAAACAAGTTGGCCAGATCGGTCATAGCCAACGCGGGTTGCTGGTCTTTAGCTGCCGCTTTAACCACATCATCGATTCGTACCAGACCATCCACGATCGAATATTCCGAATGCAGACGCAGATGGATAAAGTGAGGAAATGTGTGTGCTGGATTAGCCAATTCGGCGCTGGCGCCGGAAATCTCAGCAGGAGGAATTTGTTCGATAGCGTATTCAGTAGTCATCCCGCTATTTTACC
>JAZJYB010000168.1:11323-14452 GCA_040390685.1 Pseudomonadota bacterium
TCAGCAGGAGGAATTTGTTCGATAGCGTATTCAGTAGTCATCCCGCTATTTTACCGTGTAGTGAGGAAAAACTGAGGTTTTCAGTCGGATTGCGACAGGACAATTACATGAAACTGCGAATATCAAAAACGGACTTCTTGCCCACGATAGACACGAAAATCACCAAAAAACCTCAATGTGTGATTCTTTTGATTTGAAATATTGCATTCATGAAGCCTTTTTCCTCTTTCGTGCTTTTCGTGTTTTTCGTGTTTTTCGTGGGTAAAGCTCTAGCTTCATGCATTCGCCGTAGCTGCAAAACAAGCCCATATCCAACAAAGCCAATTTACCTTATAATGCTGTTGAATCAACGACTTACCTCATTTTATCGAATTCCCCATGTCCGCTACCGCTATTCAAACCATCAACAATTACGTCAATATCTCTGCCTACAAATTCATCACCTTCAACGACACCGCTGAAAAACGTCCTGAATTTATCGCTAAATGTGAAGAGCTCAAGCTGAAGGGCACGATATTATTGACGCCTGAGGGCATCAACATGTTTCTGGCAGGTCTGCGCCACGAGATTGATGCGTATATGGACTGGTTACATACTGACCCGCGTTTTGCCGATGTAGTGGCAAAAGAGAGTATGTCGGACCATCAGCCATTTACCAAATTGCTGATCAAGTTAAAGCCTGAAATCATCACCATGCGCATGCCACTGATCAAACCGGAAGATGGCCGTGCGCCCTCGGTCGATGCGCAGACACTTAAACGCTGGCTGGATCAAGGACACGACGATAACGGCAAGGCCGTCGTCATGGTCGATACCCGCAACGACTTTGAAGTCGATGTCGGCAGTTTCGACAATACCATCGACTATCGCATTAGCAAGTTCACCGAATTTCCGGCAATCATCGAGGCAAATCGCGATGCCTTAAACGATAAGACAGTAGTGACATTTTGCACCGGCGGAATCCGTTGCGAGAAGGCCGCCATCCACATGCAAAATGTTGGCTATGACAGCGTGTATCAGCTAGAAGGCGGCATCCTGAAGTATTTTGAAGAAGTTGGCGGCGCGCATTATCACGGCGATTGTTTTGTCTTCGACTATCGCACCGCATTGAATCCAAAACTTGAAGCTACCGATACCGAGCAATGCTACGCTTGCCGCGCCATAGTCACGCCACGCGAGCAATTGTCACCATGGTATATCGTCGGGAAAAGCTGCCCGCATTGCCAGAAAATATCGAAAGAGACGAACGCTGAATTGCAGCACTCATAGATTTTGCGCCACGGTTAAGCTTGCACGCTATCCTTGCTCCAACGCTATGAGTTATGCATAAAAAAACCGCCAGTACGATAAAGTCGTTTGGCGGTTTTCTCTATGGATCAGGAAAACATTCCTATCCTGGCTGAATACAAGGGAATCTATTTAACGATTCCACCCAATAAAGCAGCGCGCCTTTGCGGTTTGTTGGCGATACTGTTTTTGGCCGCCGACATGGCAGATGAAACGATAGCGTTAGCGCTAGGTTCATAAGGCTTGGAAAACCATGGATCGATCTTTTCTTTCGGCGGATTATAGCTGCGCGAAGGGCGTTCATACGCTTTCTCTGCGGGTCTCTCAGATTCGACACGACGTGGTTTGCGTTCTGCATGCAATGCGGTCGCAGCGACAAAACCAGCCAACTGCAAACGGGTGATTTTTTGTTTGATCAATTTTTCAATATCGGTCAACAAGCGTTCATCTTTGTCCGTATGCAGGGAAATTGCATCACCTTTAGCACCGGCACGGCCGGTACGACCGATACGATGCACATAATCTTCAGCGTTATACGGCAAATCAAAGTTGATCACGCAAGGCATTTCTGAGATATCGAGGCCGCGTGCCGCAACATCGGTAGCGACCAGGACTTCAACTTCACCACGTTTGAAGGCTTCCAGCGCACCCATGCGTTCCTGCTGCGATTTATCGCCATGGATAGCTGAGGCTTTGACACCTTGTTTAACCAAATGCAAGGCCAATCGCGAAGCGCCAATTTTAGTATTGGAAAAAACAATCACCTGTTTCAAGCCGCGCTCACGAATGATAAACGAGACGGCATCGCGCTTTTCTTCTTCCGCAACTTTGTAAAGAATTTGCGTCACGTTATCGGCGGTAGCATTGCTGCGCGCCACTTCTATCGTCACCGGATTAGTCAGAAAACTGGCCGCTAATTTTCGAATCTCCTGCGAGAACGTCGCCGAGAACATCAGATTTTGACGCTGCTTAGGCAAGAGGTTAATGATGCGCTGCAGATCTGGCAAGAAGCCCATGTCCAACATGCGGTCAGCTTCATCCATCACCAGAATTTGCGTTTGCGACAAATTGATCGTCTTCTGCTGCACGTGATCGAGCAGGCGCCCTGGCGTGGCGATGACAATTTCTATACCCGAACGTAAGGCATCTTTTTGGGGCGTCATATCGACGCCGCCAAACACCACGGTCGCGCGCAAAGGCGTGTGGCGGGAATAGGCTTTTACGTTTTCGGCAACCTGATCAGCCAATTCACGCGTAGGTGTCAAAATCAGGGCGCGCACCGGATGCCGGGCAGGTGAAGCACTAGTATTCGCATGCGCCATCAGCAACTGGATAATCGGCAAGGCAAAACCCGCAGTTTTCCCGGTGCCGGTTTGTGCAGCACCCATCACATCGCGGCCTTGCAGAACCACCGGTATCGCCTGCTCCTGAATTGGCGTCGGATGTACATAGCCTTGGTCGTTTAACGCGCGCAGAATATCTGGCGACAGTCCGAACGAATCAAAGCGTACGGGTTCTGGAGTTTGTTCTGGGTGCGGCGTGGTATCGGTCATGGTATGCAGGTAAATCCTTCCGTGTGTTGAACACGGCATCAATGGATTGTGGGTTATTTCTGTGATTTCTCTGATTTCTGTGATTTTGCGTAATCAAAGGCAGGGGCGTGGCGACAATATTATAGCCGCGTATTATACCACTACGGCATTCGTCACCCAAAAATCGACATTTCAGAAGAAAACTACGGCGCAAAAACGAAAAAGGACTTAGCACACGCCAAGTCCTTGAGATTTTTGGTGGGCCTCCCGTGAGTCGAACACGGTACCAACGGATTATGAGTCCGCTGCT
>JAZJYB010000169.1:0-2093 GCA_040390685.1 Pseudomonadota bacterium
CACGAGCCACGATGCCCGCACGATAGCCGCTGGTGCCTTGCGGGTGCATATCCGGGCGCTGCCGCCAGCTTTCGTCAGGGGCCACTAAACGCAGGCCGATCTCATCTTCCAGTACATGCGGCAGTGGATCAACCTGAACGTGCATGGCTCGCCATAGGGCGACCCGTACAGCCGTGCTGTCTGGCGCAGTAGCCGGGCTATTTTTCATGTGTGCTCCTTGCCGCGGTTCCTCAGCTTTTGCCGGCCCAGATCGAAGCCTGGCATCGCGACTGTAAGATCGCATTTGCACTCGCAGAGTTCAATAGCCTCATTGAGCCCACCTCGGGTCAGGGCAAGGAAAATCATTAACCTGGGCCGGTAGCCAGATATTGTTGTCGGTGTATCCCGCCACGCAAAGACTGCATAGTCACTGGGTCGCAATTGGCCCAAAGTGTGCCCTGCATTCCTTGGCTCGACTCTTCAGTCGCTCTCCCAAATTCTTTCGAATTTCCTGTGCCGTTCACTCCAGTAAAAAACTGAGCTTGCGCTTTCAGATTTGAAATAGGAAATTGCGGGCAAGCGAAAATTGAACGGTTTTTTTCCGTCAGGGCCACATTGTTTTTCAGATTCGACGCACATCATTTTGTAAGTTCCGGGCGCATACAATTGCACCCCCATCACTGCAATAGATGTTGGGTCCTTGATTTCGTCGAGTACGAACCACTGCGCCTTGCCAGGCGCGGTATAGACGAATGCCAGCAATCCCATCACTTTCCGTTTTTCATGAATTGCCAGCAAAGCTCCCTCCGCGCGACCTTTCCCGTTAAAGTCGGCGGCAATCTGCGCACAGCGATCAGGGCAATCGTTTCTCCAGCCATCTTGAAGTTCTTCCACTGTCGGATTACGCCAGCCGTCGGGGAGAGCAGGCTCACTCGCAAATGCCGGCAGGGCGAGAAAAAGAAGAATTAAAAATGAAGTACGCATATGGTTTTGGCGACTAACGCGTCGGGTGTGAAAGAATGTCAATTTAACATGAATTTTGGTTAAGAATGTTGTTGCGAATGTCAATCAACGGGAATATTTTCGACCGTTCGCTGCTGGCTGGTTTGGGTCCACTGCAAAGTGGAAGAGCGGCTAGCGGCACACTACCTGCTCATGTCGAAACGCCAGGCCTGACCTGCGCTGAATATCTCAAGCAGATTGTGGTACCCGCCATTTATCATCATCAAACCAATAAAAGTAACTTATAGGTTTCATTTTGAGAATTATGTGTTACATTTCATGTAGCAAAATCATCTATAACTGATAGAAGAAAGGTCTCATCATGCTGTCACAAACAAACAATAAATTTGATGCACTGGTACGTCTTTCACACCGCGGCTTGATATTGGCACTCACCCTGGTGGCTTTATTGGGAGGAAGTGCTTTCATGTTGACGATGTTCCCTGAGAGCGCAGCAGCGGATGTCGCTGGCTTTGCAATGAAACTATTGCCCGTCGCAATAGTAATAGGAGTTGCCGCCCTTAGGCCTACCAAGGAAAAATTACCTGGCTTGTCTAGTCCTCAGATGAAAGCAATTTTAAAAGATGAGCTACGTCAATTGAGTTTAAGAAAAGCCTATCGTAATGGCCTCATTGCCGTACTCATATTACAGCCGCTCCTGATGTTGTTAATGACGTTCGTGCCGGCAGCATATCCCTTGGCACTAATGGCAAGCATGACTGTAACCATAGGTGTAGTCGTCGCTCTGGCAAGCTTGCTTTGGTATGACAGGTGACACCAATGGAAGAACAACTCGTTACCTCCATGAAGGTACATCGCGCTATGCATCAATTGACTCAAGCTGACCTCGCTGATTTGACCGGGATAACCCGTAAATCAATTAACGCTATCGAAATGGGTCGCATGGTGCCGTCAACCATACTCGCACTAAAACTGGCAAAGGCATTGGAAACAACCGTTGAACAGCTATTTTCCATCGAGCTTGTTTAAGCTGGTATTGCAGGTGTGCGTGAATGCCCGCATTTGGCTGCGGATTCAAGCGGCCGATGCAAAGGCGGGCATGCTGCGCTCAAAATGGTGGTGATTAGACTGGGTTTTCCGGTGCGCAAACG
>JAZJYB010000170.1:0-3095 GCA_040390685.1 Pseudomonadota bacterium
ATCAGGACAGACCACTCAAGATTGGCAGTTTTTCCGCCGCATCGAATGTCACCGGTATCGGTACTGATACCCGTAGCGTCGGCATGCTTTTACACCGTTACGGCGCGCTGGCCTTCTGGGATTTTGCCGCCTCTGCACCATACGTCAAAATAGAAATGAACAGCCCGGCCCAGCCCGGCGATATCGATCCGGTGTACATGGATGCGGTGTTTTTATCCACCCATAAATTTATCGGCGGACCGGGCACGCCTGGTGTGCTCATCGCCAAGAAAAAACTGTTTAGCAATCGCGTACCGACTGCACCGGGAGGCGGCACGGTGGCTTTTGTAACACCGCTTGGCCATGAATACCATCATGATCCAGTGCATAGGGAAGAAGGCGGCACGCCAGCAATTATTGAATCGATACGTGCCGGTCTGGTGTTTCAATTGAAAGAAGCGGTCGGCTACGAAGCGATCAGCGAGCGTGAAGAATCCTTCATCCATCGCGCCATCGCCCAATGGAAACTCAATCCTAAGATCCACGTATTAGGCAACCTCGACGCCTGGCGTCTCTCCATCGTCAGTTTCATGATCCGGCATAAAGATGGCTACCTGCACCACAACTTCGTGGTCGCGCTGCTCAATGATTTATTAGGAGTACAGGCGCGTGGCGGCTGCTCTTGCGCAGGCCCGTATGGCCATCGTTTGTTAGGTATTGATAGCGGGACTTCACAGCGTTTTCAATGCGCAATCCTGGCCGGGCAAGAAGGCGTCAAACCAGGCTGGGTGAGAATTAACTTCAACTACTTTATTTCTGAAACGGTATTCAATTTTCTTTTAAATGCAGTTGAGTTTATCGCGGAGCATGGCTGGAAAATGCTGCCGCACTATCGCTTCAATCCGCAAAGCGGGCAATGGGTGCACCGCAAAGGTCTACCTAACCCGGTACTCAGCCTACATGATTTATCTTATCCGGAGGGCTTACTCAGTTATAGAAGGCAACATGCGACTGACCCGGAAACCGCCTTGCAAGGCTATCTGACCGAAGCCTTGAGAATCGCGGATGAGATGAGCACAACAATCGCCTCTATCGATGTGGAAGATCCGGTGCTGTCGCCAGAAGCGGAGAGCCTGCGCTGGTTCCCACTACCGAGAGAGATTAAACAGCAATTGATGGAGCCTGAGAATGCGCACGCCTTGCCGATACGCCTGGGTGCCTGAAGTTTGATATTGGACGCATTGCATTAAACGAAAAATTGATATTTCCAAATAGTGAGTAGCTTGGGCATGATTGTTCGAGCTACTTTTCGTCAAGATATTTCCATCACTTCACACAAAACGCAAACCCAACGCATACCCACCGCACACTAGCTGCGTACATTCAAAGACTCTCAAACTACGGAGTCTGTCATGCAAAGAAGCTTGTTTTTTAAATCCATAATCGTGTTCGTGTTGATGCTGTTAATTGGCATCCCGCTCATGATGATTCAATCGACGATTTCAGAACGCATGCGCTATCGCGATGAAGCGGTGCGCAGTATTGCCGCTGATTCTGTCAGTGAGCAAATCATCCTCGGACCAGTACTGGTGATACCTTACAGTGAAAACTTTGAGCAGGAAGAAATACTGGATGTCCTGACCAAGAAAGCCGTGACGCGACAATACACGATACAACACCGGCATTACGTGTACCCGAACCAACTTACCTTGAAAGGGAATATCGATACCGATCACCGCTATCGCGGCATCCACAAGGTTTTGGTTTACAGCGGGCTGCATCTAGTCAATGGCGATTTTGTTTTGCCAGGGATAGAGTCACTGGCAAAAGATAAGACGGTTTCACAACTCACTCTCGGTACGCCTTTTGTTTCTTTAGGTTTGAGCGACACGCGTGGCCTGCGCAATTTCCCGAGTATCAATTGGAACGGCAAAGCCTACGAATTCAAACAAGAAAGTAAGCTGCATTCATTTCAAACCGGGCTGCATGCACCACTGGCAATGATGGAGCTAAAAACACCAGAGACAATCAAATTTAGCCTGGAACTCGCGGTCGATGGTATTGAACGATTGAGTTTTATTCCTATCGCTAAAAATAATATGGTGAGCCTGAAATCAAAATGGCCACATCCGCAATTCGGCGGGCGTTTTTTACCTTCACCAAAAGAGCGGACAATTGATCAAAACGGCTTCTCGGCAAACTGGAATATTTCCGCCTTATCCAGCAACGCGCAACAACAATTTAACGCGATGGAAATGGTTAAAAAAGAAGCCGCAACCGATGGCGTTGCGGTTGCACAGGCCATACCTTGTCTCGATAGCTTCAGCGTCGCTTTCATCGAACCGATCAACGTGTATTCGCAGGCTGACCGCGCGATTAAATACGGCATGCTGTTTATCGCACTGACCTTCGCCGCGTTCTTCCTGTTTGAAGTCTTGAAAACCCTGCCGATACACCCAGTGCAATACTCGCTAGTTGGCCTGGCATTGGCCTTGTTTTTCTTGCTGTTGGTCAGCCTGTCGGAACACATTAACTTTATGCATGCCTACCTGATCGCCAGCAGCGCATGTATCACCTTGATTGGCGTCTATCTCAGCTACGCCCTGCATAGCTGGAAACGCGGCATGGGTTTTGGCTGTGCACTGACTTTGCTGTACGGCGTTTTATTCGGCCTGCTACAGTCAGAAAGCAACGCCCTCATCATGGGCAGTATTTTACTGTTTGCGGTACTGACAGCGATCATGATGGTGACGCGTAAAGTGGATTGGTATCAGTTGGGGAAAAACGCGATAGTAGCTGTCGAGGTTTAATCGTTTGAATTGATTATTTGGCTGCTAAAAATACTCATGTGACTTCTTCAATATTGATTCGGGAAGTCGCATGAATTCAACTTGAGAAGAAATTTTTCGTTAAGTATTGCCGCTGATGTCCTAAAGTCTCGATATTTGTTTTGTATAAATTTGCCCGTAACCATTAACTGCTTATTCACATGCCCACCATTCTCACACACGTAGCAATTCCATTAGCTATAGGCGTTGGTCTTGGCTGCCGCGTCGTTTCTCCTCGCCTTCTTCTCGCAGGGGTTGCAGCGGCAATATTGCCCGACCTCGATGTTC
>JAZJYB010000170.1:3105-11150 GCA_040390685.1 Pseudomonadota bacterium
GCTTTCCGTTTAGATATTGCTTATGCCGATCAATTTGGTCATCGCGGGGCGAGTCATTCCCTAATGTTCGCCTTGAGTCTGGCGCTTATGGCCGTAATACTTACCAAAGCATTGAAATCCAGCTGGCTTATCACGTTCTTATTTATTGGTACTTGCGCCGCGTCACATGGTGTTTTAGATAGCTTTACTAACGGTGGACTTGGCTCGGCTTTGTGGTGGCCCTTTTCCGATCAGCGTGTGTTTTCCCCCTGGCAGGTGATTGAAGTTTCACCACTTAGACTTAGCCAAGTTTTTAGCGTTAGGGCTTGGCAGGTATTGCAGTCAGAGTTAATTTGGGTATGGTGTCCGGCGGCGTTACTCTGTTTTGTCTTATTTGCCGGGCGACATAGATACTACGCAAGACTTACACGTGACAATGCGCTTGATTAAGGTTGGACCTTCACCGTGCACATAATCAAAATGGTATGCCGTTTGCGAGTAATTCCATGCGGCGCAATACGCCTGACGGCTATTGACGCCCTACTTATTGCGGGTTATGGCCTTATAACGAAACCAGTCAAATACAAAACCAAGGAAATTCCGATGCCGATTAGGGGAATACGAAACCAATAAAGCCTTGCCAGAACCAAAAAGCTAAAAATAAATAGCCCGCCCAGGATCGAGAGAAATGACGACAGCCCTAGCAAGTCAAAATGAAACATCGCCAAGTAAGCATAGACAAGGCCAAACATCATCGCACCGGCACTGTGACTTGCATTGAACCCTATCCAGGCGCGCCACATTGTGGTCTGGCGCGAAATGATCGGTGAGATTAATTTCATTCTCCCCTCCAACTCGTCATCGCGAGGACTAAATTTGCGTGATGCAAAAGTGTAGATCAGATGCAACGCTCCTAGTATCAAGAAGATGCCAGCACTGCTGGTGATGAGAATTTGTGCAAGCATGTTGACCTTTATCACGTGAATCTATTTGTCGCATCGACGAACTTAATACAGCGTAGCAGCCTGCCTAGCTGGCAGATCTCTATCGTAAATTTCCCCATCGATTTTTGCATTGCTCAGGGCTGCCAATATCGTGCCGGCGCTAGGCAATTTAGGCTTGGGATTTTCTGCTAGCGGCTGCCACAGTTTGGCGCGCTTTATCGCTCTGGCGCATTGAAAAAACACTTTCTCAACCTTAATGATCAGCACGCACTTTGGGAGTTTTCCGTCCATAGCAAACTTCTGCAAAAGTTCCGGTTGAATACTGATGCTGGCTTGGCCGTTGACGCGTAAAGTTTCACCGACACCGGGGATGAGGAAGAGTAATGCGACGTGGGGATCGACCAGAATATTGCGTAAGCTATCGATGCGGTTATTCCCTCGACGATCGGGTAATAGCAAAGTATGCATATCATGCACCACAACAAACCCGGGTGCGTCACCGCGCGGCGAAATATCCAGCCCATCGGTGCCACCGCTTGCCAGTAGCGCAAACGGAGATGCCGCTATCATGGCCTGGTAATGCGGGTGGATATACGACAGTTCTTTTGTCAAGGATGCCTCACCAACCTGATCGAATAGACCGTTCAGTTGTTCCGTTGTGCTAATGCGGTATTGTTCTTGAATAATTTCCATGGCATGTAGATGAAATAAAAAACTGTTTATATGAATGAGGAATCAAGGTGAATTACATTCCCTTTGCCAACACTGCAGGCGCAATAATTTTATGTACTGGTGCGACAAAAAACATATACACGCGGCCGAGAGTATTGTGTATGTGCACCACGGTAGAGAGCGCGACCGTATGCTGCTTACCGCTAGTTTGCTTGCAGACTGATACGCAAACGTTGAGGTGCTTATCAGAATCACCCAAAATAATTTCGCTCTCTGATAAATAACGCAGAGAGAAAATCCCGACACGATCACCGACGCGATAAGCGCTAGCCGGCTTGTCCTTGACCTCACCCAAGTGCCCCAGATTTTTAAGGCCGACCAAAGACACTACGCGGTTACGCAATGCCATCATGGCATTCATCCATGTTGGTGTTTTTTTGACGATAGCTAAATAAATCTCAAGTGCCGAGGGCGCATCGGATTCTATGGGCGTGTGGTAGCAGTCATAAAAATGCGCGCCACTTAAGCTAAGTGCGATTTCGCAAGAAGCCGGGATGTCACAGGCGCTCACTTGCGGTTTCATTTTTGTGTCCTTTAATTTCAAAGTACGTGGGAAATTCACAAACGATTTTTACGCCATTGCCTCGATCATTTTTTTGATCTTGGTGGCTTTTTCAAAATGATCTAGCTGGTGCGTTTCTATCCACCATACTGCAGCCTCCATTAACAAGGCTGGATCGTCATTTTTGTTTGCAAAAAAGGCATAGAAAGACAAGCCTACATTTAGCCCTTTCTGCGCTATTTTTTTGTCGCACACTTCAATTATTTTTTGTTTGAGTTTCGTTTGCATCGATTCTTTTTCTAAGTGTGTTTTAAACGTCTATGAGCCAAGGGTTGCCAGTCTGCACCGTCGCACCAAGTTTTTTCAACATGTGCATTAGACCCAAGAAGGCACGGTCGAAATACGGCAAGTCTTCATGAAAACCTGCGGCGAGATTCATCATGGCTTTGCTATTGCTACGCTCTGGCGAAGGGTAGGCAGATTTATGGTTGAAATCAAAACTGGGATGGCGGAAAGGCTCGAGTTGCCAGTTGAGGAGCGGGGTTATGGCAGGGATTAGCTGTTGAATAAAATCAGCTTGAGTCAGTTCCGCTGAGATCACGCCCAAGTCTAGGTACGCCGCATGAACCAAACAGTAATTATCTTCTGAAGGGAGCTCAAGCAAGGCAGTCCACGCCTGTGCCATCGCCCGGCAAAATTCAGCTGAAATTGTTTTGGTGCAGCCGAAATCGAGTACGCCTAGCTGTCCAGCTGGCATGAACAAAAAATTACCTGGATGCGGGTCTGCATGCAAGCGCCCGAGCTGCCGCACGCTGTACCAAAACCAGTCGTATAACAATTGGCCGAAGTGATCGCGCTGCGCCTGCGTCGGGCTGGTAGCTAACCATGCTTCCAGATGCAAGCCGTCGAGATGCTGCATCGTTAATACGCGGCAGCTCGATTGCTCTGATAGCACTTGGGGGATGACGATATTGCGCAGGGCAACATGCGCAGTAAACCAGCGTAGCTGTTCTGCCTCATGTTCATAATCGAGTTCTTCGGTCAGCTTTTGTGCGATCTCATGCATCATGCGGTCGATCAGCTCTTGCCGTGGCATCAAGTCGGAACCGAGAGCCAGGGTTTGCAAGATGCCTTGCAACATGCGGATGTCGCTGCCTATCGAGGCGGAGATCCCCGGATACTGCACTTTAACTGCCAGCTTTGTTCCATCGGCTAGACTGGCTGTATGCACTTGCCCCAGACTGGCGGCAGCAAACGAACGTGCTTCAAACTGGGCAAACAATTCTTCCGGCGCGAGGCCAAATTCACGCGTGAATACTTTATGCACCAGGGCGCGATTAAGTGGAGTGACTTGATAGCAGCCTTTGGCCAGTTCGCGTCGTATGCCTGCCGGCAAAAAATCGGCTTCCATACTCAGTAATTGCGATAGCTTGAGCGCGGTACCCTTGAGCTGATTCAGTGCGCGAAATAAAATGCGTCCGAGTTCAGCTTCGTGCTGATCTTGTGCCGCGATTTTATCGCCGTCATCACGCGTGAGTTGGCGCGCCCTATGGCCGATGTGCGTGATGCCGGCGTGCGCCAGCGCCAGGCCGCTAATCGCGCTACGTTTTAACTTGCTGGTAGCAGGTGCCTTAGTCATGGTCTATTTGGCCAAACCGCGTTTGGCCAGCTTGAGTAAATCCAAAATGCCAGAGCCATTTTGCATCAGGCGCGAAAGTTGATTGCGCACTAAAAATCCGGCCAGCTCAGAGAGTTTGTTGACGACGCCACTTTTCAGCGCTAACACCAGCACCGCCAAAGTCAGGTCTACCAGTTGCGTGGTATCAGAAAATTCTTCCGACTCATCCTTAAGCCAGTAGGCAATCACGGCGAATAGATAATCGGCAAATAGACCACCCAGCATATTCTTGAAATCACAGGCCGCGATCTCGCCGCTCTGTTCCGCCGCATCGAGAAACGCCACGATCTGCTGCTTCAGCGCTTGCTGCCCAGGCATATTGTCGCGCATCATAAGCAAGGGCGATTTGCCAACCACGCTGCGCGTAATCGCGACAAACTCACGGTCCGCCAGCAATAGTTCAAGCAAGGCATCAACCAGTCGCTGCAACCTCTCCTGCAAACCGAATTCGTCGAAGCCCGGTGTTTCCAAAGTTTGCTCGAGGACGATCGCTATACACAATTCGTAATACCCCAGCAGCAACTTTTCTTTGGTCGGAAAGTATTTATAGATGGTGGCATCACCTATTCCCGCCGCTCGCGCGATCTGCTTCATGGTGCTGGTGTCGTAGCCATGTTCGGTCATCAGATCGACCGCAGCACGCAGAATCTGGCGTCGCGTTTGCTCTTGTTGGGACTTGGATATTTTCATAATGAGCACTTGCTATCTTTAAAATTTGCATTTATTAACTACAATGTATAGCAAATATCTTTAAAGTGCAAGAATTAGGAAAATATTAGGAAAATGGTTGTTCCAGGCAAATTACTCAAGCAAGCTACAAGTCTGGACCTTGGCGCCAAAAAAATCCGCATGCAAATGAAACGCCTTGAGGATGCGCTGACGGCCGATTTCATCTTCTGGCATGGCAAAAACCACCTGTAAATATTGTGTCGCCCCAGGATTAACTTTCGCCTTGCCAGCGGCTATGTCTGGCATAGCCGACGTTTGCGTTACTGTTTGCGCATCAGCCACGACATGCTGATTCAATTCTTCCAGTATTTCTGATTCGCTGATCGTCAAAGTGTCATGCGGGCCCGGCCATTTTTTTACACCTCCCACTAGCGCAACCACACCACCTGTGATTTCAAATTCGGCATCGGAGATTCTTTCATAGTGAAACGCCTCCCAGCCTGGCAAACCACGCTTACGATTAGCGACCGCACTCATGGCGAATGCGATGACACCACCGCTTGCCAGCATCCCTACAGGTAGCATCTCGCTTAGAGTCGCGTTTGTGATTAAATTATTGATATCGGTCATATTGAATTTTCTTGATGTTGTTGGCAAATGCGCGTTAAAGCATTCTCCACGAAAAGCACGAAAGGCACGAACGAAAAAGAAAAATGTAAGGAAAAATGAGTTTTTAAGAAATCTCTGTAAATCACGGGTAAAATTCGCTGTCATTTTTTTCATTTACCTTGCACGCGTAATGCTTACACGTGCATCATTATTAGCGAACCCATAAAGGAATTAAAGATGTTGATCAAATCCCGCGTTGTACTGGGCAGTGCTGTTGCACTCTTGGCGTTAAGCGCATGTGCCCCTAAAGACGGCGCAAAAGATTCAGCCAAAGGTCCGGCTGCGGCTACCGTCAATGGCGTAGTCATCAGCCAAAAGCAAGTTGAAATGATCTTGAAGCAACAAGCCGCGCAAGGTATGCCGGATAACGCTGAATCACGCAAAATGATTATCGATAACTTGTCCTTGCAAATTATTTTGGCACAAGACGCTGCAAAAAAAGGCTTGGAAAAAACACCGGAAGTGGCAGATCAGTTAGAAATGGTTAAGCAATCCGTGTTGGCACAGGCTTACGTACAAGATTACATCAAGACTAATCCTGTCACTGATGCAATGTTGACCGCCGAATACGAAAAAATCAAAGCCCAGGCTAGCGGCAATCAGTACAAGGCGCGTCATATCCTGGTAGAAAAAGAAGACGAAGCGAAAGACATCATCGCCAAGCTGAAGAAAGATCTGAAATCTTTTGATGCCCTGGCCAAAGCGAAATCTAAAGATCCTGGATCTAAAGATAAAGGTGGCGATCTGGGTTGGTTTGATCCACGCGGCATGGTGCCAGAATTTGGCGCAGCAGTAGCAAAATTGGAAAAAGACAAGTTTACTGAAGAGCCAGTCAAATCACAATTCGGCTACCACGTGATCTTACTGGAAGACACCAAAGCGAATCCTATCCCGACCTTGGAACAAGTAAAACCACGCTTGTCGCAGCAAGTTCAACAGCAGAATGTACAGAAGATGCTGGATGATGTGAAGGCAAAAGCGAAGATCGAAATCGTTGCTGCGCCTGCGGCTGCATCGGCAACAGCAGCTGCTTTGCCAACTCCAGTGTCAGCAGCGGTTGCTGCACCTGCAGCGGAAGCAGCTAAGAAGTAATTTAGGGTGCGCAAGCTCGCTGGCACCGTGACAAAATACCGTTACGCTGGGTTCAGTTCAAAAGTAGTTTGCATTTAACGGCCCGGTCGCTTGCGTGACCGGGCCGTTTTGCATTTCGCGGTTCGCTCAGGCGTTCCCCCCACCAACTTTATGCAGTCGGCTAGTTTTGCGCAAAATATTGGTGTTAAGGATGAAGATTCTGCGCGAAATTTTGCAATATTTTGAATAAAAAAAAGCCGCTCAGCTGTAAACCGAGCGGCTTTTTTAAACGTGTTCGTTTATTTCATCAACAACCAAAATCTGCCCAAATCAGCCGTTCCATCTGAACCTT
Organism: Pseudomonadota bacterium; assembly: GCA_040390685.1. GTDB lineage: Bacteria > Pseudomonadota > Gammaproteobacteria > Burkholderiales > Burkholderiaceae_D > Undibacterium. Next base: position 9,702 of record JAZJYB010000170.1, read on the forward strand.
GGATGGTTTTAAATATCTCTGCGGCCTTGGCTTTATTACCTGATTGCAGATAGGCCATGCCTAAGTGCAATTTAGCTTCTTCTGGTGCTTTTAAACCGCCTTTGGCAATGCCTTGCTCGATCATGGCGATGCCCTTTTCAAATTGGCCGTAAACCACATAGTTGTAACCGGTATTGACCATGCCAATACCCGTCTTCGCGGCTTTAGCTGCCGCATCACCGGCTTCCATCGATTTTGCATCTTCAGCAGCTTGTCTAATGGCTTTTTCACGTAATGGCTTATGCTTCGCCGCATCTTTGCCCGTGCCTAACAAATTCGCCGCAAACCCTGCTTCCACGACTTTTTTCGCTTCCTGTGGAAGGCCGGCAAATAATGCGAGCTCAGCCATTTCTGCGTATTGTGCCGCGTCTTCCAGGTTATCTGTCGCGAATAAAAGACGGTACCAGTCAAGTCGTAAACGTTCTGCAAAAGTTGGCTTACCGATTACACGATATAACAGGTCGCCCCAATATTCTTTTTTCGGATAATACGCGACCATACGTTCCAATACTTGCGTGTAGCCATCCATATTCTTTGTCTTCAAGTGGCAACTGATGATCAGATGCAGCAAGTCAAAACTAGGGACTCGGTTGGCTTTTTCTTCCGCTTCCAGTTGCAGTGTCAGTTCTTTAACCGCACCGGCATAATCTTCTTGCAGATACATAATACGAGGCAATAATTCGCGTGTTGACTTGCTATTTGGATCAAGCTCTAGTGCGCGCAATGCCCATTTTTTGGATAAGTCGTATTTTTTCTCATTGTAATAAGTGCCCGCCATCCCCTCGGAGAACTTGAGTTTTTCCGCCATGTTTAAAAAACCACTATTGATCATGGATTCAAAAGAAGCGGCTAGCAGCGCAGTATTTGAGGTATTTGAGGCAATGACTGCATTCATTCTTTGAATTGAGAACTCTTCATATGGTGTCTTTTTCTCAAAAGCATCGAATTCTTTCATTTTTTCTAATGCCTGAGGAAATTGCTTTGCTGTGATGAGTTTTTCAAGTTCTGCGAACGGCTTGCCCATTTCTTTACGCACAGTATTTTGCGGTGTCGAAGCGGCAGCGGATGCCGACGCCTGCGCAAACGCTTGATTCGGCATGAGCGATAAGCTAGCTGTGCCAACAGCAAGGAGTAAAGCGGCTAAGGCGATAGGTGATTTCTTTGTCATGACAATATAGATAAGTGAAATGCTACGGAAATTGTTGAAAACGAACCAGTGTAATACAAGTTGACTTGCTGAAACTGTATGGAGTGACTATCAAATAAACCCGGGTATTATATCTGAGCTAGTTGAAGTATTTTACTTCTCTGCGCACAGTGCAAGGTGAAAGGTAGCTAGTTCGCAACATAGTAGGCAAACTCTTTTGTAACAAGATGAAAGCCTGATTCTTATCAAGATTTGATTATTGT
>JAZJYB010000170.1:11160-32886 GCA_040390685.1 Pseudomonadota bacterium
GAGCGATTTTTTCCCCATTATTATATCTGAGCCAGAAGAAGTATTTTACTTCTCCAAGCCCATTGCAAGCCCTAATGGTAGCCCGTTCGCAGCATAGAGGGAAAAAAATTCTGTAACAAAACGCAAAACCTAATTTTTATCAAGCTTGGACTATTGTTTTTTTATCCAATCAATTGTCCATAGCCCAATTTCCTCCCGCCATTGACGTCGAGAAAATGTGTGGTTGGCGCCCGCCAAATCCATTCTTGAAATTTTGGACGACAACATGAGTTTTTTCCAGTCTTTGGATGACTCTGCCAGATCCGAAAACTCTTGCGCAGTGAGGTCATTACCGCAAAGAATAAAAAGTGTCCGTCCTGTGAATAGGCGCAAGCCGTCTGCCATTTTTTTTGGCAGATCAATTACAACTTGGCTTGAGGCCTCGTCCGCGCCAACACTCGGAAGGATCTTTTTTTGAAAAATGAGTTTAATAATTTGCTGCATGAAGGACTGTGCTGCGGCGAAAAATGCAAACTGTCCGGTGATGATTTTGCGCCAGAATTGTCGATCAAGTAGGCGCGCCAAATAATAGTGTTTCAAATAGGCCTTGGCCACACCCTGCTCGGTTCTTACCCAGGGATTGAGTAAAACCAGGCCGGTAATCCGGCTGTCCTGACGGGCATAAAAGATTGCAGCGGAAGCTGCATCGCATAGACCCCACAGTACGACTTCATTTATCTCAGGCACTTCTTGAAAAAACTGATCAACCGCAACCCGAATATCATCGTCAATCGAGCTAAACTCCCTGACATCTCCTTCGCTGTCACCCATGCCACGATAGTCAAAACGCATGGAAGGAATGTCTTCAGATGCAAATTGCCGGGCCAGCAAAGTAAATTGGCGGTGACTGCCCGCCCGATATTGCGGACCACCGACGACAAATAAAATGCCTCGATTTCCTGCATCTTGCGGCATGCAGAGGATGCCGATTAAGGTCTTTTCCTGGCATTGAAAACATAACGCACGCTCGTGGTAATTCATTGCCGACCTCGAGTGAAAAGCCTGGTAGTGCGCGCTACCAGCTCATTACAGACAGAGATTTCTTGAGTCATCCAAAAATCGGGGCCTGAGACTTGTTCCAGACGAACATCAACCTGATGTTGTTGCCAATAATCGATGATTTTCTTTTTTGCAGGAGGAAGCGCTGCATTTGCATCTTGTTGAATTTCTACCCAATGAACCAGAACCTGAAGCGGCACAAAGTCGGATGCATTCAATTCATCGATGCTCGTGCTGAGCTTGGATGAGATTTCATATCCGGCGATCTCTACGACAACGCCATCTTTGAGTTGTTGCCGGATCGATAGTGTGCCGCGACTTTGCTCATTGCCGCCACTCAGAATGTCATTAGCGAGTTTCAAACGGAAAAATTGTGTCAAAAATTGCTGACCATTAAGTACTGGTTGCCACAGGATAATTTGATGAGCCTGGTGAATTCCATCACGTATGAAGTCGAGCGCGAGCATGGCTCCAAGACGCAATCCAAGAAGACTGATTGGCACATCGCAACGCTGACGCAACCAGGAAAATGCGACATCAAGATCGTCTTTCCACTGCATCCAGCTAGCGTCTTTAAGCTCGCCGTCGCTATCACCGCAGCCATATAAATCCAGGATTAAGACCGCAAAACCTTGCTGTGTAAGACTTCTCGCCTGAAGGGCGAACATCCGCCTCGACTTATTCATTTCTTCAGCAAAAGGAGCAACGAACAAAACTGCGCCACGACATTTTATATTTTCACTTGCTGCGTGAAATACGCAAAACCGGCGACCGTTACTGGTATCTAGAAAAAAAGCTTGCGCAGCAGCGAGCATTAAGCGAGTTTACCGTCAACAAAAATCGACAAACTACCTAAAGTCTCAAATACTTGACCATTGATTTCATCATCTTCAATAGTGAAGCCAAAGTGCTCTTCAATTTTGGCGATCACACTTACTACAGCCATTGAATCTAGCTCAGCCAAACCACCAAGCAAGATCGAGTTTGCATCAAGTTCCTCGCCAAAATCTCCAAGGTTTAAGACATCAATCAAGATTTTTTTTAACGTGTAAATGGTATTCATGAATGTTCTAGAATGAATTCTCAGGCGCAATGCGAATTGCTTATAGGAGAAAATGCCGCGCAAAAAAAAGTCCGGCAATATCGCTCAGCTTAATAAATTGCCGGATTTTTATAACGTATAAAACTTAAGTTTAATTCTTTCCACGCTATAATGAAATGGCAAGGCACCGGCTTTTCAAAGGCGATACCAACCATTGAATTACCTAGGCTCAATTCAATTATAGTGTAAACATTATACAAATTAGCTTTTTGGAATGTAATTACCTGCACATCATTCAATTGAACGATAATTTTAATTATGACCGTCAATTTTTAGTGTCGGAAATTTTTACACTTAAATATTGCTTCTGGCTAAAAAAATAAAAATACCGTTAAAAATCAATTGCTTGGCGAATTTGGCATGAAATGTGCTTATAATTTGAATATATAGTATGTTATTGAGCGTGGGCGAATTTTCTCCCATGTTCTGGACACGAGGATTAGTTATGAAAACCGAAAATAAAGCCCAACCGGGGCAAGGCAACTCAGAGGCGCTATCGTCTGCTGCGGCTGCGCGTCGGCAAATGCTGCTGAAGGGCTTGAGTCGCGGTTCAGCAGTGTTGGTGGCATCTGTGCCTTTGCAAACTTTGGCGTCAGGATCAGTGTTCACAGATCCTGCTGCGGGAATTCCAGTTCGATGCAGTCTTTCTGGTCAAATGTCCGGCGTAGGTTCTCGCGTTCCAGATGCTGTGTGTAATGGATATAGTCCTGGCTATTGGAAATTTCCCGCTAAGCATCCGTGGCCAAGTCCAGCGGATCCAAATACCCCGTGCAAGGATATATTTTCAGGTTGCACGCTTATGATGCCTGGTTCAACGCCCCACCTCCATGTACCTGCCAGTCTGGTGTATGTGATGCTTCATGATTCAAATACTGATTATTTTCACTGGATCGGAGCTTGGCTCAATGGCTTAGCGCAGACACCTGGCTTCAATTATCCATATTCCGGCGATGAAATTTTAGCTTTTTACAATGGCACTGGGCCATACTCTGCAGCGCAAGCTTTAGCCTTTATTAAACAATATCTGGAAGTACATCCATAATGAGATTAAGTGTATGTGATATGCTGTTTATCCTTACATTTCACCCTGTATCTCATGTGGCGATTAAACCCTCAGAGCTCTTTGCATTACCGACACTGGGGTAATGAATGGGCGGTTTTTGATCTTGGCTCGGGTCAGACGCATGAAATGAGTACAATTTCTGCGGTAGTGCTAATGCATTGCGAAAATGGTTGGATAGCTTTGCCTCAAATTGTCACTGGTGTAATGGCGGATTTGGAATTGCCGCCTGACACTTCCGATGTAATTCATATTGAAGATTTACTCACGCAATTCGCCAATATCGGCCTACTTGAGTGCATGACTGCATGAAATTGTCAAAATTGACGGATGGCGAGCAGCGCAGTCGCTTGCATGGCGCTGGCCTTGTGATTTGCTCCGGCCCATTTAAATTCCGTATTTTTTCCCGTATCACAAGTGTCGAGCGAGGAATTCGCTTGCTTTACGCTGATTATGCTATTGGTGCTGAAGGGGAATTCGTCGATTTCAATATCACTTTACAGCCAAGTTCTGGTCTGCACCGCTGGTGGCGCAAGCAAGTCAATTTCAGCTATAACGGCTACTTTCCTTTTAAGCCCTTACCGCTCGACCATGCCTACCCATTGCTCGAATGGGCAATGAACTGGTGCATTTCAACACAAGCCCATCATTATTTATTGCTACATTCGGCCGTGATTGAACGCGATGGTTGCGCAGTCATTTTGCCCGCTCCGCCAGGATCCGGCAAAAGCACACTCTGCGCTGGATTGGTTAGCCGTGGCTGGCGGCTACTTTCGGATGAATTAGCCTTAATTTCCCTGACAGATCGCTTTATTACACCTTTGGGCCGCCCCATTAGTTTGAAAAATCAATCGGTCGACGTGATAGGAAACTTTGCGCCTGGGTCAGTTTTCAACCAACTAACCCATGACACCACCAAAGGTACCGTGACGCACATGAAAGTGCCGACTGAACAGTTGCAACGCATGGATGAGCGCGCTTATCCGCGCTGGGTTATTTTCCCCAAGTACGTACCGCTTGCACCTACAGAACTGACACCAAGGTCCAAAGCGAACAGCATGTTGGAGCTGGCGCGAAATTCGTTTAATTACATCATCCTGGGATTAACCGGATTCGAAGTCTTGAGTGACGTCATCACAGACTGCGATTGCTACGACTTTAGTTATAGCTCGCTCGACGAGGCCGTCGAAGTCTTTAATTCTTTGGTCAATGCGAGGAAGCAATGAGTCAGGACCGCTTGTCTGCCATCTGGGCACACCAGGACATTCGGCCAGAATTTAGTCCGCTGGAATGGGAGATCGTTATCGGACAGGCGATGCAAGCTGGATTGATGGCAAAATTTGCCCATTATTTGCTCGAAAAAGACTGGCTATCACAAGTTCCGCCACAACCGCGCCAGTACCTCGAAGGCAACCTTCGGCTATCTGATCGTCAACATCATGAAGTACATTGGGAAGTCGATTGCATCCGGCGCGCATTAAAAGATGTGGATAGCCCTATTGTGCTGCTAAAAGGAGCCGCGTATCTGATTGCAGGTTTGCCGTCAGGTCGTGGCCGTCTGTTTTCCGACATCGATATTATGGTCAGGCACGAGAGCTTGCACGAAGTCGAGGCGGCACTTTTCACGCATGGATGGATTAGCGAGGAGCGCGATGCATACAATGATCGTTACTATCGTCAGTGGATGCATGAAATTCCGCCGATGAAGCATATTCAACGCAATACTGTCATCGACGTTCACCATACTATTACCCCACCCACTTCACGTTTTAGGGTGGATGCAACAAAATTATTTACTGATATTGTGGCGGTCGACGAAGCACATAAATTATTCATTTTGGCTCCTGTTGATATGGTGTTACATAGCGCGGCCCACCTTTTTCAGGAAGGTGAATTTAATCATGGCATGCGCGATCTGCTGGATCTGCGTGATTTGTTGCTGCATTTTGCTAAAGATCCAGTTTTTTTCCCCTCATTATTTCGGCGCGCCAAAGAATTGGGCCTGGAAGTGCCACTTTTCCACGGATTGCATCACATTCATCGTCTTTTTAAGACTGATATACCGCCGGATTTGGCCTGTGAATTGAAGGATATTCAACCAAATTTGTTCACCCGTTGGTTAATGTCAAATTTGCTCGCTCAGGCTTTACAACCGAAACATCCAAGTTGCCAAGGGATAATCAATGATGTCTCCCGTTGGCTCTTGTACGTACGCTCGCATTTTATCCGCATGCCCTGGTATTTAGTCGTTCCGCACCTGTTTAGAAAAGCCACTATGCGCTATCTCCCAGAAAAAGAACAATAATAAATCAATGGATCTCTTAGTCTGACACGCGTTCACATGTAATGAATAACTGGCTCTCGAAAAAACTAGAGATATCAAAGTGAATTGGTATATCCTAAGAACTGTCGATACAGATTATCTATAAAGGGAGATCATCCAAACTCTCTATATCGGACTTGGAATTGGAATTTCACAATGTTCATTCAAAGATTGCTAGGTAAACGAGACATACTGATTCCTTACTTTAAGTTTAGTAAGGAAATGCGCGACAATCTTCAATCATCTTTGCTCAAAGAAATTTTTACACTTCGCTATGAAGTGTATTGTCTGGAATGTCATTATTTACCCACTGAAGAATTTCAAAATGGCCTGGAAAGCGACGAGTATGATGCTTGCTCTACACATTTTGCCGCATATACTTTAGACGATGTGATTAAAGGGACAGTGAGATTGGTGCAACCGGATAAAGGCCAAATGTATCCATTTGAAACTCACTGCAGCATTTTTGAGAATTACGAAATGCCCAAAAGAGAACAGGCCGGAGAAATCTCGCGCCTGGTCGTAAAGAAAACTCATAGACGACGTCGCGGCGATTCTATGGAAGGTGTCTCGAGTGATTTTATCGAAAAAGGTAGTGCCGCTTCGATTAAGCCACACGGTGGAGGTAAGAAGCGCGGCGGAAACAGTCCAATGCTATTACTTGGGCTGTATCGTGAAATGTATCGCCATAGCCGGCAAAACGGCATTCGCTATTGGTATGCTGCAATGGAGAGATCATTGGCAAAATCACTTGATAAAATGGGTTTTCGCTTCGTTCCGATAGGTCCACAGACCGATTATTACGGCCCTGTTACACCATTTATTGTGGATTTGGACGAATTGAACGAAAGGTTGCACAAAGAGAATAAATTTTTAGCCGCGTGGTTCAATGATGAGTCTATCCCTGTCTTTGTCCTGCTACGTGCATTAGGCGAGAATTTACTACGTAGCCTATTTAAAAAATAACGTTAGTTAAGTTCAGTCCTTAATTCCACAAAATTTCCAATTGCATAATAATTACGCCTGTCGAATTCAATTTTCCCGGGCAAAATCATCTTGATGGAGATTTAATAAAAAAATTTCCAATTCTTACCTAAGCTTCAGTTTAAAAATGTGAAATAAATGATGTTTTCTTGCTAAAATATTAAACAATAAACAAAACCTTTATATAACTGTTTTTATATTAGCCAGTAAATTTTTTTGGGGTATTGATGTTTCGGATTTCTAATCACCATGTTTCACGAATTACATCCATTTTGTTGTTGTTTGAATTCGGCATTTCCCTAGGATCTGTGTATTTGGGGACGTTTATCCGGATGATAGGTGCCAATGGTATTCACACTTCGAATTCCGAACAATTTTTTCTGACAGCATGGGTACTCTCATTAACTATCGTTTTTAGTATGAGTGCCTTGGGCATGTATCAACTTAATTTTCGTGAGGGAATTAGAAATACCTTTTTGCGCTTAATGCCTTCATTGGCTTTGGCCTTGGCCCTCGTCACTTTGCTTTTTTACTTATTTCCGACCCTGTATCTTGGTCGCGGCGCCATAGGCTTGATTTTTGTTCTTGCGGCCGTTGGAATATTGATGATCAGAGTATTGGTCTTTAAATCTTCCGAATCGAGTCTGTTGCGATCTCGCATCATATTCCTTGGCTCGGGCGCGATGGCACAGGAATGTCATGAATTAGCGATAAGCAATATCGGACATCATGATTACGACATTATCGGATTTGTTCCCGTTGCGCATGAAGAGCGTAATGTATTGACTAAGTACCTATTACCAACGGACCAGAGCATTGCTTCGCTTGCTGCTAAGCATGATGCCGATGAAATTGTTGTCGCTGTTCAAAATCGACGCGGCGGACAATTTCCTATTCAAGATTTGCTCAATTGTAAGTTACGCGGAATGCGGGTGATCGACGCAGCCGCTTTCATCGAGCGTGAAGCATGTCAATTACGGGTCGAATCGCTGCAGCCTGGCTGGCTGGTTTTCGGCGATGGATTTAATCAAAATTTTATGCGCCGATTTATAAAAAAATTATTTGACATGTCTGTCAGTGTGATCCTCGCCATCGTCACCTTGCCTATCATGCTCGTGACGACAATTTTGATTTTCCTTGAAGACCGGGGCCCGATCTTCTATCAACAGGAGCGAGTGGGGAAAAACGGCCGAACCTATATGGTTCTTAAATTCCGGAGCATGGGAATTAATGCCGAAAAACCTGGCACTCCTCAATGGGCGAGTGCCAACGACCCTAGGACTACTCGCATCGGAAAAATTATTCGTAAATTGAGAATCGATGAGCTACCGCAAATCATCAATGTTCTCAGGGGGGAAATGAGCTTTGTCGGCCCGCGCCCTGAACGTCCTTTTTTTGTTGACCAATTATGTAAGGATATACCGTTCTATAACATGCGCCACAGTGTCAAACCTGGCATCACAGGCATGGCACAAGTCCGGTATTCCTACGGAGCGTCAGTGGAAGATTCAAAACAAAAATTACAATATGATTTGTATTACGTTAAAAATAATAGCTTATTTTTGGACATACTGATTCTCTTGGAGACTGTTCAGGTTGTGTTATTGGGCAAGGGTGCAAGATGAGCCAAAGCATTTATCCAGATATTACAATATTCTTGCTTTATTCCATGTGATACCGCTACAAACGAAGCGATATCATTTCATTTTTGCGACCTGTAGAAAGCGAAACAAATGCTAAGTAGTGTGGTGTTTCTGAGTTATACAGTAGCGGCAACGGCATTTTTAATGCTTTCCATTCTATTGGTGACAAAGTGGCGAGGTCGGCTGCATTGGAACTCAATCTTGCTCGCCTCAACCATTACCGTGATATGGGCTAGCAATATTGCCTGGCACGGATATTACGATACGCCTCTTTCTATATTCTCAGATTGTCTTGAAGTATTCCGTGGTTCTGGCTGGATCATATTTCTCTTAATTTTATTAAACCCTATACAGTCACCAAAACCCAGATTGACGCTGAATAGTATTTCCAGCATTGCTCAAAATAAACCCTATGTACCAGTTATTTTAGTTTTTTTGCTGATTCAATTAGTTGCTACGGTTTACGCCGGCCTCGGACTACCTGATTATTTCAACGGCCTGATTAGTTTGCTCGCCAATACAGGCGGGCGAGTCACGATCGCCGTCGTTGGCATGCTATTGGTTGAGCAGTTTTTTAGAAATATGTCAGAAAAAAGTCGCTGGGGAATCAAGTTTGCCTGCCTTGGCTTGGGTAGTTTATTTGTGTTTGATTTCTATCTATACAGCGATGCGATGTTGTTTCGCAAAATCAACATCGAGATTTTCGCGGCCCGTGGCTTTGTTGACGCACTTATCGTACCGATGATCATCATGTCGATTGCGCGGAACCCGAAATGGTCAGAAGGTGTGTTGGTATCACGTCGAATTCTGTTTCATTCGGCCACCTTGTTCGGCACAGCGTTCTATCTTTTGGCAATGGCTGCGGCCGGATACTATTTAAAATTCTTTGGCGGGAATTGGGGCACCGCATTGCAGGTTGCCTTCTTATTTGGTGCCGCAGTTCTTCTCGTGGTATTACTATTTTCCGGTTCGCTACGATCATGGTTAAAGGTCTTTATAAGTAAACATTTTTACAATTATAATTATGATTACCGGGACGAATGGATACGATTTACGCGCACCTTGTCGATGGATGGAACTGATCTTGGGGAAAGATCCATCAAGGCACTTGCGGAACTGGTAGAAAGCCCGGGGGGAGCCTTATATCTCCGCGCGGAAAGCGGCAATTGCGAACCGGTCAATCAATGGAATATGCGTGTGCCTGACGGTGCTGAACCCTTGAGTAGTCGGTTTTCCCGCCTACTGGAAGAAAAGCAATGGGTAATTGATTTGCGAGATCTCAATACACATGCCGATATCTATGCGGGTATAGATATGCCAAATTGGTTGCGGTCAAATAGCCACGCTTGGTTGGTCTTGCCCTTAATTTTACAAGGAAAATTATTTGGCTTCGTGGTGCTAGCACAAGCCAGAAGTAAAATTAAACTGAATTGGGAAGTACTTGATTTACTTAAGATTGCAGGGAGTCAGGCGGCGAGCTATCTGGCACAGCAAGAATCTGCGAATGCACTAATGGTGGCGCGCCAGTTTGATTCATTTAATCGCATGTCGACTTTTATGGTGCACGACCTAAAAAATCTAGTCGCGCAATTATCCCTGTTGTTATCGAATGCTGAGAAGCATAAGAATAATCCTGAATTTCAGAAGGATATGGTAGAGACTATAGATCACTCCGTTCAAAAAATGAAAGTGCTGCTACAAAAATTGAGCAGAGGGGCGTCAATCGACGAGACGGCGACGGTTTCACTTGACCGGCTGTTACGCCATACGGTGGACTCAAAGTCTCCTTACGAACCAATACCGGTGTTGGAAATACGTAAACCTAATCTGCGAGTAAAAGCGAATTGGGAGCGATTGGATAGGGTAGTCGGGCACATCATTCAGAATGCGATTGAGGCGACTCCGAAAGACGGCGAGGTGCGTGTCACCTTAAGTCAGCAAGAAAATTACGCGGTGATTGAGATTAAAGATAATGGTACTGGCATGAGTGAAGAATTCATTCGCGAAAAACTGTTTAGCCCTTTCGTTTCGACCAAAGTTGCCGGGATGGGAATTGGTGTGTTTGAGACAAAAGAGTACGTTCAGGAACTTGGTGGCAGTCTTGAAGTAAGCAGTAGCCCGTTAAAAGGCTCTGTATTTAAGATTAAATTATGTATCAATGATGCAAGCGCCAAAAATACTGGCAAGCTAGCTCAATCAGAAGAAGGTGTGTTGTGAGTCAAGAAAAGAAAAAATTATTGATAGTAGAAGACGACTTAGGACTGCAAAAGCAATTGCGCTGGAATTTTGACGCTTATGATGTTTTGGTCGCCGGCGACAGAGAAACTGCCTTAGCCCACGTCCGCAGATATGAACCGGCGGTGGTCACGATGGACCTTGGTTTGCCGCCAGATCCAGACGGTGCGACCGAAGGCTTTGCTATCCTTAAGCAAATTTTATCATTAGCGCCAGACACCAAGATCATCGTTTTATCGGGGAATCAGGATAGGGAAAATGCGGTTAAAGCGATCAGTTTAGGCGCTTACGATTTTCATCAAAAGCCATTCGATCCAGAAATGTTGGGCTTAGTTGTTGAACGGGCCTATTATCTACACGCCTTGCAGCAAGACAATCGCCGTTTGTTGCAAGTACAGGCAGCGTCGCCTATGTCGGGCGTGATTAGCCGTGATCCTGGCATGTTAAAAGTGTGCCGCAATATTGAGAAAGTTGCCCCGTCATCGGCATCTGTCATGCTATTAGGAAGTAGCGGAACAGGTAAGGAAGTGCTGGCACGGGCATTGCATCAGCTTAGTCCTCGGCAAGACAAACGTTTTATGGCAATCAATTGCGCCGCGATCCCAGAAAATCTATTGGAGAGTGAACTCTTCGGTTACGAAAAAGGGGCTTTTACGGGCGCTGCAAAACAAAATCTGGGAAAAATTGAGTTGGCAAATGAAGGGACTTTTTTCTTAGATGAAGTTGGTGACTTGCCGATGGCATTACAAGCAAAACTGTTACGCTTCTTGCAGGAACGTGTGGTCGAACGCATCGGCGGACACAAAGAAATACCTGTTGACGTGCGCGTCGTTTGCGCTACCCATCGCAACCTGAAAGAATTGGCCGCAAGCGGTCACTTTAGAGAAGATCTGTATTATCGCCTTAGCGAAATCGTCATTAATATTCCGCCTTTAGCGGATCGGGATGGGGATGCAGCTTTGTTGGCACATCATTTCAAGAATAAATTTAATGCCAAGGAAGGCCGCCCTGGTTTGAATTTCAGTCAAGAAGCTTTGGCCCTCATCGAATCCCACCCTTGGCCGGGCAACGTACGCGAAATGGAAAATTGCATCAAACGCGCTGTGATCATGGCTGACGGCCCACAAATCACGGCTGACGATCTAGGTTTATCGACTGAGATAACGGATCAGCAACCGATCAATTTGCGCCAGATTCGAGACGATGCAGAACATAAGGCGGTCTTAAAGGCGCTGGCCAGAGTGGATGGCAACATTGCTAAGGCTGCTGAATTGCTAGGCGTTAGCCGCCCGACCTTATATGACATCATGAGTCGCCACGCCATTAAGTAATGTTATTAAAAATCGCCATTTTGACGACCTTAAAATGCTCGCGAATATCCACTTGTAAAGAATCGTTGAAGACTTATTCCTGATGCTCGATTTGATTCATAAAATAATTTTTCACACCGCGCAGCAATCGCCAACTGCCGAAGCCTTGTCCTATCAAGGGCAGCGAATTAGTTATGCCAGCTTGGCAGAGCAAGTGAGTCAACTTGCGCTTGCTTATCTGGCGATGGGTGCCGAGCGCAATGACAGGGTTGCGGTGTATCTGGAAAAGCGGCCTGAAGCCGTTATCGGGATGTTCGCATCCTCCGCCGCCGGGGCTGTGTTTGTTCCGGTAAATCCATTGCTAAAGCCTGATCAGGTCGCCTACATTCTGGCTGATTGCAATGTGAAAATATTGCTTACCTCGGCAGATCGGTTACGAAGCCTGAGCAAAATTCTTCCGCTCTGTCCGGATTTGCGTTGCATTATCTTGGTCGATACAAATAGTAAAATTCTTGCCGAGACCTCACTTAGCCTGATTTCGTGGGAGCACGCGCTCCAAATGAAAACCGAGCTCGCGCCGCATCAGTGTATTGATTGCGATATGGCGGCAATACTGTATACCTCAGGTAGTACCGGGAAGCCCAAAGGCGTCGTGCTCTCACATCGAAACATCCTGGTTGGCGCAACTAGTGTTGCTGAGTATCTCAACAATACTAGTAGCGATAGAATCCTTGCGCTTCTTCCATTTAGTTTTGATTATGGTTTTAGCCAGCTGACCACGGCATTTAGTGTTGGTGCATCGGTCGTTTTAATGAATTATTTGTTGCCCCAAGACGTAGTCCGCGTAATTACCGAGGAAAAAATTACTGGCTTGGCAGCGGTGCCTCCACTGTGGAGTCAATTGTCCCAACAAAAGTGGTCATTGCCCTCTACTTTGTCCACCTTGCGCTATATAACAAATTCCGGCGGGGCAATGTCGCGGACGATGTTAACGGCCTTAAGGAAAATTTTTCCCGAGACGCAGATCTACCTCATGTATGGATTGACTGAAGCTTTTCGATCCACGTATTTAGCCCCCTCTGAAGTCGATGCCAGGCCAGATTCTATAGGCAAGGCTATTCCCGGGGCGGAACTGATGGTGATCAATAAAGCAGGGCAAGCTTGCGCACCGAATGAAGCTGGCGAGCTAGTCCATCGCGGTGCACTGGTGGCGCTTGGATATTGGAACGATAAAGAAAAAACAGCCGAAAGATTTCGTCCTGCACCAGGTGTCTTGCCTGGCCTGACATTGCCAGAAATTGCCGTCTGGTCGGGTGATACTGTGCGAATGGATGCCGATGGCTATTTGTATTTTATTGGCCGTGATGACGATATGATCAAGGTCTCAGGTTATCGGGTGAGCCCGTCTGAAGTCGAGGAAGTCGTCGATCAATTTTCCTACATTACTGAACAAGTGGCGATTGGTGTGCCACATCCGGCTACGGGACAGGCAATTGTTTTAGTGGTTACGCAGCACGAAGAGAAATTTCTAAATGTTGAGGCAATCCGCAAACAATGCCAAGTACAATTGCCCGCCTATCTGGTGCCGGCTCACATAGAAATTCTGTCCGAAAGTTTACCGCGCAATGCTAACGGAAAAATTGATCGTAAATTACTGCAATCACGTTTCTATGATTTTTTTCAAGTAGATACGTAAACCATCCAAAATGATAGTTTCAATAGTCAAATGAAAAAACCTGTACACACATTGCCAGCGCAGTTTCAAGTAGAGAACGACTGTCTCATGCTTGGCGGCATTCCTTTGACGCGGCTTGCCCAAAGAGTCGGAAGTACGCCTTTCTTTGCCTATGACCGTGCATTGGTACGAAGCCGTGTGGAGCATTTGCGTGCGGTCTTGCCGGCGGAAATACGCCTGCATTATTCCATCAAGGCTAACCCTATGCCCGCTCTAGTGCAGTTATTGGCAGGCTTGGTTGACGGCTTAGATGTGGCATCGGCTGGCGAGATGAAATGCGCACTCGACACCGGCATACTTCCACAGAACATAAGCTTTGCCGGTCCAGGTAAAACAGATGCTGAATTGGCCCAGGCTTTAGCCGGAAATATCATCATTCATCTCGAATCAGAGACTGAACTTGAACGCGTGGACAGGTTGGCCATGTTGATGGGAATCACGCCAAAAATAGTGGTAAGAGTCAATCCAGCTTTTGAATTGAAATCTTCCGGCATGAAGATGGGTGGCGGGTCCAAGCAATTTGGCATCGACGCAGAAATTGTCCCGCAGGTTTTGAAAAGAATCGCAGCGACATCGATGGACTTTCACGGCTTCCAGATATTTTGCGGCTCCCAGAACCTTAAGTCTGAAGCAATTATAGAAGCGCAATCGAACACCTTTCAGCTCGCCATAGAGTTGGCTGAACATGCTCATCAAGCAGTGCGACTGCTAAATATAGGCGGCGGGTTTGGGATCCCGTATTTTCCTGGTGATTTGCCGCTCGATTTGGAGCCGATCGCGAATAATTTAAAGACCTGGGTCACAAAACTAAAAATTTCCTCGCCGGAAACCGACATTGCTTTAGAGTTGGGACGTTATCTGGTTGGCGAGGCAGGCATCTACGTGGCCAAGGTGATCGATAGAAAAATATCTAGGGGGCAGGTATTCCTGGTGACCGATGGTGGTATGCATCACCACCTGGCAGCATCAGGTAATCTTGGGCAAGTCATCCGGAAAAATTACCCGGTCGCAATCGGAAATAAAATGTCTGGGCTAGACCGGGAAGTCGCCTCGGTGGTCGGGCCACTGTGTACGCCACTTGACTTATTGGCCGATCAAATGGAACTAGGCAAGGCAGCGGTCGGGGATTTGATCGTGGTATTTCAGTCCGGGGCGTATGGGCTTACCGCCAGCCCCAACGATTTTTTAAGCCATGTGAAACCACTGGAAGTATTGGTATAGGGTTCGATGCTGTTAATATCCAGTTTTGCTTTCATCTGGATAGAAAATTGCCATAGGTAAAGTCTGTTTTCAAGTCCAGTATTGTGACTCTTTAGGGTATCTGGTATATTGCTATAATAACATTTTTAAGGCGAATTTCATGAGTGTAGTTGGCGTAATTGGACTTGGTTATGTAGGAATGCCGTTGGCCGTAGAATTTGGTAAAAAGTTAAAAACCATAGGTTTTGACCTATCTGCCAGCAAAGTCGCGAGCTACCAGCGGTTTATCGATCCAACCGGTGAGCTATCCACAGAAGAGTTGCAGGCTGCACGCCAGCTCAGCGTCAGCACCGACCCAGCAGAATTATCTCAGGCAGATTTCTTGGTAATAGCGGTGCCGACACCGGTCGATCTGGCGCACAATCCAGACTTCACTCCCTTGATCGGCGCCAGTGAAACTGTGGGCAAGCACATGAAACGCGGTTCCGTGGTCATTTATGAATCCACTGTTTACCCGGGTGCTACCGAAGAAGTGTGCATTCCTGTCCTTGAAAAACATTCAGGCTTAAAATGGAAAGTAGATTTTCATGTCGGGTTTTCGCCCGAACGCATCAACCCGGGTGACAAAGAACACACACTCACCACTATTTTGAAAATCGTCTCCGGTGATGATGACGAGACTCTGGAAAAAGTTGCTAAACTCTACGAAACCATCATCGTCGCTGGAGTGCACCGCGCCACCAGCATCAAAGTGGCCGAAGCAGCCAAAGTGATTGAAAATACCCAGCGTGACTTGAATATCGCACTGATGAACGAGTTGGCAATTATCTTTGACATGATAGGCATAGATACGCTTGAAGTCTTGCAAGCGGCAGGCACCAAATGGAATTTCTTGAATTTCCGCCCTGGTTTGGTCGGTGGCCACTGTATCGGAGTTGATCCTTACTACTTAACGCACAAAGCCGACATGTTGGGATACCACCCGCAAGTCATCCTCGCAGGGCGTCGAATTAACGATGGCATGGCAAAGTTTATTGCTGAAAAAGTCGTCAAAGAAATTATCAAAGCCGGCCATCACGTAAAAGGTTGCGTCGTCAATGTGATGGGCTTGACCTTCAAGGAAAATTGCCCGGATTTGCGTAACTCTAAAGTTGCTGACATGATTTTTGAATTACAGTCTTATGGTGTCGATGTACACGTTCATGATCCATTGGCGGACGCCGACGAGGCGCAACACGAATATGGCTTGAAACTGGAAACATGGGAGAGTCTGCCGCAGGCGACAGTAACAATCGCCGCGGTCTCGCACAATGAATTAATGAATCGGCCTTTATCCGACTATCAATCCAAGTCACTGGACAACGCGTGTTTCGTGGATATCAAATCAAAGTTTGATCCAGCTGAACTCAGCAAAGCCGGATTTAGTGTTTGGCGTCTTTAATTTTTACGAAATTTGCACATGACCTATTACGAAAACATCCAACAAAATTTGAAGACTAATCAATCAACTTGGTTAATCACCGGTGTGGCTGGTTTCATCGGTTCAAATTTACTAGAAGCTTTATTGAAGCTAAATCAACGCGTTGTTGGGCTGGATAATTTCACTACGGGATATCAGCATAATTTGGATCAAGTTCGTGAATTGGTGGGCGAACCAGCCTGGAAAAATTTTAAATTTATTCAGGGTGATATTACTAAATTGGCGGACTGTCATGATGCTTGTCAGGATGTGAATTACGTTTTGCATCATGCCGCTTTAGGCTCTGTACCGCGTTCTATTGAAGATCCGATTCTGGCCAATGATAATAACGTGACTGGTTTCTTGAATATGCTGGTTGCGGCGCGTGACGCTAAAGTTCGCCGCTTCATTTATGCTGCATCTAGCTCGACTTATGGCGATCATCCGGGCCTTCCGAAAATTGAATCTGTGATTGGAAAACCACTTTCCCCATATGCGGTAACCAAGTATGTGAATGAGCTGTATGCCGATGTTTTTGCCCGGTGCTACGGGATAGATACGATAGGCTTGCGCTATTTCAACGTGTTTGGCCCTAGACAAGATCCAAATGGTGCCTATGCAGCGGTCATACCGCAATGGGTTGCGGCGCTGATTAAAAATAAGACTTTGCAAATCAATGGTGACGGCGAGACAACGCGCGATTTCTGCTTCATCGACAATGTCGTGCAAGCAAACATTCTTGCTGCACTGACTGATAATCCAGAAGCCTCCAACCAGATATTCAATGTTGCACTCAACGAGACAACTAGCCTGAATCAGCTGTATCAAATGATGAGTGCATTATTGAAGGATTCTTTTCCGCATCTGGCGCAACATCAACCGATTTATGAAGAGTTTCGGGTCGGTGACGTAAGGCATTCACAGGCCGATATTACCAAGGCAAGAACATTGTTAAACTTTGCACCTACCCATCGCGTTGATCAAGGTTTGAAAGAGGCAATGGAGTGGTATAA
The DNA here is from genome assembly GCA_040390685.1 of Pseudomonadota bacterium. Taxonomy (GTDB): domain Bacteria; phylum Pseudomonadota; class Gammaproteobacteria; order Burkholderiales; family Burkholderiaceae_D; genus Undibacterium. The sequence goes on from JAZJYB010000170.1 coordinate 28,263, forward strand.
AAAGAATTTGCTGGCGAACGAAACGGTGAACGAAATTTAGTTTTATTTGCCGACATGGATGCGCCTTCCCGGTTCGAGCAATTAAGTCTGATTTCCCAGTCATTGCTAGAACCTTATCTATGCACATGGCACAGGCTTGACCAATGAAGAGCGTCCACGTTTATCCAGACTTGAAAGCGCTGCCAGATTCGTATCAAAGATTGTTTGACATTGAGTTTCAAGGGAAAAGTTTTTTTTCAGATTTTGCCTGGTTTGACAACCTGATTCGCAATTCATTGAGCTTCGAGCATGCGATGCGTTTTTTTGGGCTTGAGGACGAATCAGATGGCACAGCATATGCATTGGCGCCCATGTGCTTTTCACCATCCCGGCAAAGATGGTACGCACCACGCAAATTAACTGCGGCGGCTAATTACTACACTTCCTTTTTCCATCTAATTCAAGATGATGCCGATGACCACGCGCAGGAAAATATCCATCTCCTAATCAAAGGAATCATAGACGACACGCAGCGTTGGGATTGTATTGATTTACATCCTATGGCAGTCGAAAATGTCCAGTTCGCCGCTATCGAGCAAGCGTTCGAGGAAGCGGGTGCCACGGTTCAGAGGTATTTTTGTTTCGGCAATTGGTATCTCAGAGTTGATGGACGTAGTTTTCAGGAGTACCTCAATTCTGTTCCTGCACGTTTGAAAAATACGATAGAGAGAAAATCCCGGCAACTGGAAAAGAGCCATGGCTTGCAGATTAAACTTGTTCAGACCGAAGATGAGTTGCTTGTTGCCGGCGCAGCATATGCCAAAGTGTATCAATCCAGTTGGAAACAGTCAGAAGCGCATCCGCAGTTTATCGCCGGCCTAATGCAAACCTGTGCGCGCCAGGGATGCTTGCGCCTTGGCATTGCCTATATTGATGATCAGCCGGTTGCAGCACAGCTTTGGATCGTCTACCAAGGAGTGGCCTCTATCTACAAACTTGCCTATGACGAAAAGTTCGCCAAGTTTTCAATAGGATCAATACTCACCGCACATATGCTACGACATGTGATCGACGTCGATCATGTAGAGGAAGTGGATTACCTGACCGGTGACGACGAGTATAAGAAAGATTGGATGTCACATAGAAGGGAACGCTGGGGTCTGATCGCATTCAACCAAACTACAATAAAAGGCAGGTTAGCTGGATACTGGCATCTCGGACGGCATGAGTTGAAAAGAGTCATCATGCATGTGAAATCCATATTGAAAAATTAGCGGAAATTATGCGGCGTCGCTCAAGAGAAAGAGTTTTTTCTCGGTTTGTTGCGTCTAAATCTGAAATTGATTTTGTGACTATGGGAATCATCCGAAAAGTGGTGTAATCTTGCAAAGAATAATTTTTCATCAAGAAAAATTCAAGTACTAATACATAATTCAACAGGTGCCTATGAATAGGCGTCATCAAAGGAATGCTTATGCCAAACATCAGAAATAAACGTGCTTCGGTTGCAATAGTCTCCAGTGCAATTGTTCTTATGCTTGGCTTGAGTGGTTGTAGTAAAACCCAAACCAGTGAAAAACTCTTGTCTGATGCCAGGCAATATCAGCAAAAAGGCGATAACAAGGCGGCCGTAATTCAGCTCAAGAACGTCTTACAGAAAGATCCAAATAATAAGGATGCCAGGTATTTGCTTGGGGCGATTTACATTCAATCGGGCGATCCTGTCTCTGCTGAAAAAGAATTGCGCAAGGCAGTAAGTCTTGGTCTCGATCCAGCGACAGCCCTACCTAGTTTGGCGAAGTCTATGTTGATGCAGGGCCAATATCAAAAGTTGCTCGATGAAACGGCGTCAGATCCAAGAGCGAAAACCGACGCCGATTTTTCCAGCGTGCGCGCTAACGCATTGATGGCGCTGGGTAAGAATATAGAGGCCAAAGAAGCCTTCAACTCTGCCTTGAAATCAACGACAGATTTTCCGGAAGCCTTGATAGGTTTAGCGAAACTCGCAATCATTGAACACGATATGGAAACGGCGAATCGTTATACCAACCTCGCCACAGATAAAAATCCAAAACATGCGGATGCCTGGTTGTTCAAGGGAGACCTATTGCGCGGACAGGGTAAGTCCGACGAGGCATTAGTCGCTTACGATAATACAACTAAAATTTCGCCGAATAATGCGGGGACTTTTTTAGCAAAAGCCAATCTTGAAATTGAAATGAAAAAGTTTGCCGAGGCAAAACAGGATGTTGATACGGCAAAAAAATTAGGCACCAACCAAGTGCAGGCTTTTTTTACCCAAGCCTTGCTTGATTTCAGTCAAAATAAATTCCCGGCAGCACTAGAATCAATATTGCAAGTTGAGAAAAATGCACCTAACTATATGCCAGGGATCTTGCTTTCCGCAGCGATTCAAATTGCGCTTGGAGCAAACGAACAAGCTGAGCAACATTTAAAAAAATACCTGGAAAGCAATCCAGGTCATCTTTATGCTCAAAAACTCATGGTAAGTGTGTTGTTAAAAAGTGGCCAGACTGCGCGGGCGGTTACCCAACTTGAACCCTTATTAAAAACAGAAATCATCGACAGTCAATTGTATGCCTTAGCGGGTGAGGCATATATGCAATCGAAAAATTTCACAAAGGCGACTGAATATTTTGAAAAAGCGAGCGTACTTTTTCCTAATTTTGCCGAATATCATACCGCTCTTGGATTGAGTAGGCTTGGTCAGGGCAATAGTGGAAAAGCGATATCTGAACTGGAAAAAGCGGTAGATTTAAATACAAAATCTCCTAAGGCTGGGGTTTTGTTAATCATGACACATGCAAAATTGAAGGAATATGATAAAGCCCTGGTGGTCGCGAAAGCCACCGAAAAGGATCATCCAGAAAATCCTCTTATTAAGAATTTAATGGGCGGTATTTATTTAAGTAAGAACGACATCCCGAATGCGCGTGCCAGCTTTGAAAAAGCCATCGCTTTGCAGCCCACATATTTTCCTGCTGTGGCTAACCTTGCTCAACTGGATTTGAGAGAGAAAAAACCGGAGGCCGCAAAAAAACGTTTTGAAACGGTACTCGAAAAAGACAAGAAAAATGTTCAGGCGATGACCGCTCTAGCGAGTCTTGCTGTGGCAAAAGGTAGTAATGATGAAGCAAAAACATGGCTGGAAAAAGCGAATAGTGAACAGCCTGACTCGCTGGAATTGACCCAATTGCTGGCGTTTCATTATGCTCGCATGGGTGACAAGCAAAAAGCCTTGGTTTTAGTCAGGAACGCGCAGGCGACCAACCCGAAAGTCGCGGGATTCGTTGAGTTGCTGGCGCAAATACAAATGAGTTTGGGTGACAAAGCGGGTGCACTCGACAGTTACAGCAAATTTGCCGCGATGTTGCCAGAGTCGACGTCAGCGCAGTTCAAAGTAGCCACCAGCTACATCGCAATGGGGAACGAAGCTGCAGCTATCGATGCGCTTAAAAAGACCCTAAGAATGGATGGAACATACCGGGAAGCGCAGTTGGCACTGTCAACACTCTTGGCGAAAAAGGGAAGTTTCGACGAAGCCTTGGTATTGAGCCGGCAAATCCAGAAACAGGATGAAAAATCTCCGGTGGGATTTATTCAGGAAGGTGACATCTTACTGGCGCAGAAAAAAGTAGCCTTAGGATTGCAATCCTATGAGCGGGCCGCCAAACTCGGCAAAAACGGGCTGCTGATGACGAAAATTCATCGTGCCCTCACCTTGGATGGAAAAACTAAAGAGGCTGATGCCAGGATCAATCAGTGGCTGAAAGAAAACCCCCTGGACAATAATGTCCGCCTGTATTTTGCTATGTATAACATGGCGACGCAAAAAACCAAACAGGCTGGGATAGAGCAACTGCAAATCATATTAAAGAATGATGCAAATAATTTGGTCGTTTTGAATAACTTAGCCTGGGCGCTGAGTGAGGAAAAAGATCCAAAATCATTGGAGTACGCAGAAAAAGCCTACAAGCTCTCCTCAGATAGTCCCGCAATTATGGATACGCTTGGATGGATCTTGCTGGAACAGGGAAATATTGTTCGCGGCTTACCCTTGGTTCAGAAAGCCATGGCGCAAATGCCGGACTCGCTTGACGTGCGCTATCACGTTGCGGTCGGGCTAATGAAATCTGGCAACAAGGCGATGGCTAAAAAAGAGTTTGAGCAAATCCTTGCCTCTGGTAAGGCGTTTGAAAAAAAGGAAGAAGTTAAGACCTTGTTAAAACAACTTTGATGTTTTTCCCGATAGCGCTTTTGTGCTGCTTTCTTAGCCTGATCTAGCAGCACTAAAACGCTATCTGTAAGACAAGTTGGTGTTTGGTATCATCATTTTTGCATCGAGAAGTAGATCTGCTCCGGTGTTTTTGATTGAGAATACTTGGCCGCAATCGATGCAATGGCTTGATCGATGTTTGTACCTCAAGTATTCCTATTCAACGAACAGGAGCACCTATGAAATCAGATTGGCCAGTTAGCCGTCGTGCGTTTCTCACGAATATCGCAAGAGTGGGTGGCGCGGGGGCGGCCTATGCTGCGCTCGAGGCCTTGGGCGCGACCGCGCTAGCACTAGGTGAAGCACACGCCTACTCCGGCCCGCCGACCATGAATGCTGGGATAGGTC
>JAZJYB010000171.1:0-1711 GCA_040390685.1 Pseudomonadota bacterium
ATGAGAGTCCTTGGCAGGAAAGCTGTGCATACGCACAAAACAGCGACATTATACTAGTTGCACAGAGGCGAACCATGCCAACAACCGTGTCAAGTCCCTTCCCCCTTTTGAGGCGTAGGTATCTACACAAGTCGAAATCTGCTTAACGCTCCTTCTCCCGCAAGCGGGAGAAGGCTGGGATGAGGGTGATTCAAGCTGACGAAATGCTATTCAATGCCGTTTACAGGTGTTTGAAACGTACTAATTGGAATGAGTTTTCGCATATTCGACCACCCTCATCCCCTACCCTTCTCCCGCTGGCGGGAGAAGGGAGTTTGATAGCTGCAATTTAAACTATTAGCACAACAACTTAAAACGCCGCAATCCCAGTCTGCGCCCGCCCAAGTATCAGGGCGTGAATATCATGCGTACCTTCATAGGTATTTACGACTTCCAGATTCACCAGATGGCGTGCAATACCAAACTCATCAGAGATACCATTGCCACCCAACATATCGCGCGCCATGCGGGCGATATCCAGTGATTTTCCACATGAATTACGCTTCATGATCGAGGTAATTTCTACCGTTGCCGTGCCCTCATCTTTCATGCGCCCCAGGCGCAGGCAACCTTGCAGCGCCATGGTGATTTCGGTCTGCATATCCGCCAGCTTCTTTTGTATCAATTGATTGGCGGCAAGTGGGCGGCCAAACTGCGTCCTGTCCATGGTGTATTGGCGTGCGGTATGCCAGCAAAATTCAGCCGCACCCAGCGCACCCCAGGCGATACCAAAGCGTGCCGAATTCAGGCACGTGAACGGCCCTTTCAAGCCCTCTACATGCGGCAACAGATTTTCTTCCGGGACGAAGACTTCATTCATGACGATTTCACCGGTGATAGAGGCACGCAAACCGACCTTGCCGTGTATCGCCGGCGCGGTCAGGCCTTCCCAGCCTTTTTCCAGAATAAAACCACGGATGCGCCCATCGTCAGTTTTCGCCCACACCACAAACACATCGGCGATCGGGCTATTCGTGATCCACATCTTGCTACCGGACAGCGCGTAGCCGCCATCTACTGTCTTGGCACGTGTCACCATACTGCCAGGGTCAGAACCATGATCTGGTTCAGTCAAACCAAAGCAACCGATCCACTCACCAGAGGCAAGTTTCGGCAAGTATTTTTGTTTTTGCGCTTCGCTGCCAAATTCATTGATCGGCACCATCACCAGGGAAGATTGCACGCTCATCATCGAGCGGTAGCCAGAATCAATCCGCTCAACCTCGCGCGCCACCAGGCCATAGCAAACATAATTCAGCCCGGCACCACCGTATTGCGTCGGGATCATCGAGCCCAGCATACCAAGCTCACCCATCTCACGAAAAATGGTCGGGTCGGTACGCTCATGGCGAAATGCGTCGAGTATTCTCGGCGCCAGTTTTTCTGCGCAATACACTCGCGCCGCTTCCTGCACCATGCGCTCTTCATCGCTTAACTGCGACGAAAGCAATAGAGGGTCGTCCCATTGAAATGATGCTTTTGCCATTTTTTTCTCTCGTGAATTAATCAATGTTGCAATAATGAGATTTTAATCCGGATTGATCGCAGACTATAAAAAAAACCCCGGTTTCTCAGCGAAACAAGGGTCGATTTCATTACATTGCGGTTCATAAGTTGCTTGGTCCCTCCGACAAGAATCGAACTTGTATCCCACGCTTAGGAGGCATGTGCA
>JAZJYB010000172.1:0-49456 GCA_040390685.1 Pseudomonadota bacterium
TTCTATAGTGGAAACCACTACAATACCCCGCATACTTACCTTCACGCTTGTTTCTGGACATAATTTATCCTATTTATCAAGAAGAAAAGGTTTATCTTTTCTGTATTGGATAGTTATATTCCCCATCTCAACAGCCTGATACAGACGTAGCGCCTGAAGCAATAACTTCGAACGCGTTAACTGTTTTTCTTTGCAGAGGCCATCAAGTACTTTAACCTCATCATCCTTCATAGTTATTACAAAATCTTTGCGCATATAATCCATCATATCTCCTAAGCCCTAGCTTCCATCTTACACAATTCGAGCTGCGATAACCAAGTCTGCACCGGTACCGCAATCGGGACAAATTTCTGTTTGACCTGCTTCGGTCTCAATACTGGCTTTGGATTTTTGAGCGGCTTTCATATCAATTTTTTCCTTCTCAAAATAGCTTGCGTTTTCAGTACACCACGCTCAAACAGATCAAGCATCGCTTCGCGGGTAAAACCAGATGGCCGCGGCGCTTGACCGTCAAGAACCTGGTGGCAATCGAAACAGCCATACGCGGCATCATGGTCTTCGGACTTCATTTCGGCGCCAGCGCCATTACGATGGCAGAGAACAACCTTCAAAGAATCGAAGCTGCAAATGCCAGGGAAATTCAGCGTGCAATCCTCACCGCGCGCGCTGGCCCTGATCTTCGTCATCTTGGGCCGGCTGGATTTCATCGGCTTTGTGCTTCGGGGCATGGGTGATCTTTTCACATTGTGCTTTCGATGAAGACTTGCGCTTGAACGGCATTGATTGCATTGCCATATCCACGCAGAGCTGCCACTCTGGAGGTAGTCCCATGAGCCAGCGCGGAAGTCCCGGATTCAATTGGCCGCCACTTTCCATCCCTGCAGCCGATCCAGTCAGCATCTGCCCAGAAGCGGTTAATCTCATTGGGCCTATTATCGCTGCGAAGTCCTGAAGCCTCTGCTGAACTTTGGTTCCGTCCTTGCGCTGTATCTCCAATGCAGATTGGGGATTTCCTGTTCTGTCGTTGCTGCAACTTGGCGTCGGCCACCCAGTAAGCTCTGTCTCTGATGTGCGGCGCTGAGACGCTCGCAGCCGGGAACGGGATACACCCAAAGGCGTAACCCAGGGCTTCCACGTCAGCGTGTACAAGATCGATCCATAGTTCAGCAGCTTTGCTCGCAACCTGCTCTCCATAGATTTTTGCAGGTTTGCACTGGCTAATGAGCCATTCCAACGATGGCCAGAGGTGCCGCTCATCATCAAACCCTGCTCCTTTGCCTGCCGCGCTGTAAGGTTGGCATGGACAGGACGCTGTCCAGACGGGACAATCGTCACTCCATCCTGCTTTCCTGAGTGCGTAGCTCCACACTCCGAAGCCGGCGAAGAAATGACACTGGCTGTATCCCATAAGCTCATCTGGTCTGACATCCTCTATACTCCTTTCGTCTACTACGCCAGGCGCAATGAGACCTTGTTTGATTAATTCGCGCAGGACTGCTGCGGCTTTGGGATCGATTTCGTTGTACCAAGCTGTCATTGCTGCCTCTCAGGGAATACCACACCAAATTCTGTTGCAGCATCAGCCGAAGTTTCCAGCGACAATTTTGCCATCGCCTTAGCAGAAATATGACCCTTAGCGATGGACTGGCGCCGGGTGATAATCTGCCCGTTCGGCAATGCGATTTCTGTCAGCGGCAAGAATTTCTCTGCATAGTAGTGATGCCAGGACTGTACGGAGTGCAGCATTCCATTCACGCGAACCTGTTCAGCAATAGGACGCAGGATGTAGCCGAAATAGGCGTTACGTTGATACGCGTAAGCGTCGGCCTGCTCCTGTTGGATCAGGACGTGCAGCGGGTTTCCTTCTTTCGCGCACCGGCCAGCATGCAGCATCAGGAATGACCACATTTCCTTTGCTTCAGCCGGCACAGTGAGAACGAACTCGGCGTTTATGCTGTCATCGCTCATAACTTAACGCCGGCTAGAATTTTGATGTCGTCATCTGACAAGCCTGCTGCTCTGGCCTTATTCAGTACGCCCCTTTTTAATTCAATGGAATCTTGGGCGCGCTTGTCTTCAACAGTAGGCACTGTAATCATGATAGGCGCGCACCAAATACCTTTATGCTTTATAGCCTCAAAACTTTTTATATCCGCATCGGATCCTTGTACGCCCTTTCCTTTAGACAATCGTTTTGCCGTTGCCTCCGTCTCGCAATATGCAATTGGCTCTGAATGTCCCCTGCCTTCAGTAAGATCGGTGTTCTGCCAGACGATCCATATTTCCTTTGTTTGAATAGTAGTCACGATTGTCCTTTAGCCGAGATTTGGGCGTCAATGGCTAAATCAACTGTATCCTGATTAAATTTTACGCCGTCGAATGCTTTCCCTACTGATAGATAAAACGCACATATCCCAGGATCGCTTTTATCTCGCAGCCAACGATACCTCGCCGCATCCCGCTTATCATCCTCGCCATCCTTCAGAGCATCAGCCATGCCGCCGATTTCTTTGAAGGGTATAGACTGGCCGTTGGATAGGCTCAACATGGGCTGGCCATCGTGGCTGCGCGTTAGTTGGGCGGTGATAGGCTTACATGCGGCTTGCCAGAACTTCCAATACGCAGATGTTATCCATATTTTGTAATTTCCATCTGGCAGCCTTTCAAGATCATCTTTCTCCATTCCTTGATTCAAGGAGGATTCTTCGAACTCAGCGCGCATAGCGTAATTTTTAGGGTTGGTCATGGCTATTCGTCCTCATGATTATCTAGTGGGCAATGACGACCAGATTTAACAGGCTCACCGTCGCATAATTGCGGGCATTGTTTGTGTGCGCATTCCCCGTCGCGTCCAGCTGCACAATGTTTAAGTGGAAGTAATGCCTTCAGCCGCACATTCTTCAGCGCGACAGCAGCCTCATCAGCGAATGCATGTTCAAACGCGTCTTTGATATCTGTCAGGGCTTTTACTTCTGCGGAGAGGCTCGCATTCTCTTCTTGTAGTTGAACTAATTTTGCATTGATATGCTCTTCAAGAGAAACTTGATCACGTCGCCAGTCGATTTCATCATGCACATATCCGAAGCGCTCACATAATGAACGGTGAAAATTCTTAAAATTGGCATTCTCTTCTTGGGATGCGGATAGCTGGGATTGGAGGGCGGAGATAGACATATCTTTTTGCTCTGCTGTTTTCTTCCAATTCAACATGCCGCTGTAATAGCGCTCTATTTCATCAGCAGCAGCGTAAAGATCGCTTGCAACGATTGTTGCGACATCACTTCTATTCCAATTTCTAAATCTTTTGCTGATATCGGTAGGCGCTTGCTGCGCGGGATTGAGAGGGGCGGCACCGACCGAAAATTCCTGCGCCTTATCTTTCCACCAATCATCCTTTGGGAATGGAGGCCCTTTTTGCATTTCAGCAGCACCAAGACGATTCGGGTTCTCCATCGCCATATCGTAAAGAACCTGCATGCGTGCTACCAATGTACGCAACTTGCATCCTTTGCCGATTGTTCCATGACCCACTGTCACATCACATGGCAGACGCCAGTCCATAGGGTCATCTGGCACCTGCTCCGCGCTATCAGGCTTTGCGCATAGTTGGGCGACGGCATCTGATAATGCAGACTTCTGGATGTCAGGTGGGGAATATGAAAATTCCCAATGCTTGACTTGACCATCTACGAAATCATCTACCAACTTCATCACTTCATCATGCTTTGCTTTTTGTTCAGGCGTCATTTGGCTCTCCTTATTTCGTAAGTATCAAATATTCTTCCGCAGTGTTTGCATTTTTGGGCGTTAGGGGCGCGACGAGAGCCACATTTGCCACATTCGCGAGGAACATATTTGTTCATTTCGTTTTCTCCAGGATATTTTGTGCTTTTATAGATAGCCTATTACCGTTGATCATCTTCCCAGCGCTTTGGGAAGCTTCATGTACGAACTGCTCCGCACGTTGCAGCCGATCCAGCAGGAGGCGCCCTGTCTGGGGATTGAATTCAGCTGAGAATAATTCATTTTTACTCAGGCAATTATGCATCTTCGTTAAAGATGAGTTATCTTTGAAGAATTCAGAGGAGCCGGAAATAGCCGCGTCAGTAACTGCGTTGAGCCAGACCAGGTCGAGGGGTGGGGTAGTGGTCATTTCATCCTCCAGTCAATTTTCTCCATCACGTCTTTATGGAAAGCTACCAAACGTGCCATAGGTTTCTTACGCGGCATTGCATCAGGCTTATTGAGCCAATTGCTGATAGTTCCTTGGGTTACCCTTATCTTTTTAGCGATAATGCTTTGGGCTACTTTTTTATCCCGCAAATCCAAAAGCATTTCTTGTGCTGTTTTTTCTATCATGGTCAAACCTCTCTTTTTGAAATCCACTAAAGAATAGCACAAAACACGTTTTTGGTTAATTAAATTAATTATTAAATTAATTGATTTAGTGCTTGATGTTTGAATCGTCTTCGACATATAATTTGTCATCGGCCCAGCAGCACCAATACCTGACTATCGCCACACTGCGCGCTTAAATCACTTGATTGGGACTGGGTTGATATTCCGTCCCCACTGCTGCCCGCCTAAGTCAATTGGATAGCCGCGTATATGCATAAAGGAAAACCGCCAGTGTCGGAAGCTGGCACAGAGTAAAGCTCCGGTACACAAGCCGGCGATCTGGTGCGAAGCCAGAGCCAACAATGTAATGGCGGCGTGGAAAATCGAAGACACGCTAGGCTTCCGGGGGCCAATAAAGATTAGCCCGTGACTTAAGGCAGGTAGGTGGCCCGAGACCGCTCTACAAGCACAGGTTGCTTGGTGAAGTCCAAACACATCGCTGGGGTAGCGTCCAGCCCATTACATTGTTGGCAATGTGGAGACTGATCCACATTGGTGTAGATAGGAACGCATGCAAATGTACGCACCATGGCGCGGATTTTATCGACGGCCGAAAAGTGCCTATCAAGCAGGAGATCAGTACCTGCGCCAACATTAATTTAAAGGAGAGAGATTGTGCTGATAAGAAAACAGTTTTTAGAAACAAAGAAATTATCGGACTATAGGTATGATAAATGGTTCATTGATGGATGGTATTTATTCGGATTTATCCCTGTATATGTAAAACGTACCAGGGCGTCATCATGAACAACCTGCGTCAAGCCATATCCCACCTACGCGCTCATTACAACGAACGCAAATGGATGCTGTCAGCACGTAAGGAAATACGCGCTGTTGATCGCCGCCTGCATCGCCAGTCAGCATATCAACTCGCTGAACTTGAGCGTGGTATCACTGGGCGGAACGTTCGAATTTTCTTGGCGATAATTTTGTTGACTATCATTGGTAGCTGTATAGATGGCGATAAGCCTGATCCGAAAGCGCATATTGTGGAGGTGAGGAAATGAGCAAAGTCACTGAATGGTTTGATGGTAAAAAATTTACTCCTGCCCACATTGGAATATATGAAGTTGAAATTATTTATAACCAAGGAAAATGGTACAAATTTTGGAATGGAAAATTTTTTGGTTTCTATATGTCAACACCAGAAATGGCTTTTTATGTAAAGCATAAAATAAGCCAAAATCAAAACTCAAACTGGCGCGGTCTCACAGAAGACCCAAATAAATCCACCCAACAAAGGAAATCATGAGCAACGCTTTACAACTGGTCACTGGCGACATCTACGCGGCTAAAGACGGCTTTATGCAAGTCCTGACGGACAAGTCCATTAACTTTGAACGTGAGGCCGGGTTTGCGATTCAGGTCTTACAGAACAACGAATACTCGCTCAAAGCCGCGATGGAAAACCGCCAAGCTGTTGTGGATGCGGTGACCAATATCGCTGCTATCGGAATCAGCTTGAACCCGGCGAAGAAGCAGGCATACCTTGTTCCACGCAAGGGAAAAATATGCTTGGACATTTCCTACATAGGCCTGCTGGATCTGGCTATCGCCTCCAACTCGATCAAGTGGGGCCAGGCTGAACTGGTGCGCGAGAAAGACGAATTCAAGCTCAATGGATTTGACAGGGCACCGATACACAATTTCAACCCGTTTGGAAAAGAGCGCGGCGAAATCGTCGGCGTGTATGTAGTCGTCAAAACGCATGACGGTGACTATCTCACTACGACCATGACTATCGACGAATGCTATTCTATCCGCGACAGGTCGGAAGCATGGAAAAAAGGTCAATCCGGCCCGTGGAAATCTGACCCAGGAGAAATGATCAAAAAGACAGTGATAAAGCGCGCCTATAAGCTGTGGCCGAAAACTGACCGGCTCGACCAAGCAATCCATTATCTCAATACTGACGGCCAGGAGGGGATTACCGATTTCAATGCGCCGGCTGTACGCGGTGATGACATGGTTTTTCGACTTGACTGGGCTGATGTGGATGCCCTTATCAAAGAAGCGCTGCAGACTACTACCGACGCCGAGGCGCTGCAATATTGGAAGCAGAACAATGCGCGACTGGCAAATCAGCCTTCTGACCATTCCAAGCTGAAGAATGCAATTGCTCGGCATCGTGATGCATTGAGACAAGCTGACGAAGCGCGCACGGTAGATGCGGAGCCATTGGCGCCACAGACCGATGCAGCAGCAGAGCATGCCGACTTTGTCGCTGGCTTGGATGAAGGAAGCGCGCAATGATATTTCATGACCATCCCCAAGGCTCCGATGCGTGGCTGCAAAGCCGTGCTGGCGTGATCACTGCATCCAGGTTCAAAGACGCACGCGCCAAACTGGCAAGTGGCAAGCCTGCTGTGAAGTGTACAGGTTATGCCGCCCAGGTCGCGCTAGAACGTATTGCGAAAAGGCCAGTCGATAAAGTCTTTGAAAACTGGCAGATGCGTGAAGGTAAAGAGCAAGAGCCGTTTGCCCGTATCGCATACGAAGCAGACACCGGCAATCTTGTCGATGAAGTCGGATTCATCACCACCGACGATGGCCTCTTTGGATACAGCGCAGATGGAATGATAGAAGCCGATGGCCTGCTTGAAGTGAAAACGATCCTGAGCGCCGATGTTGCTCTGAAGGTGATCGGGCATGCTGATCTATCCGAGTATTTGGATCAATGCCACGGTGGTCTATGGCTGACTGGCCGCAAATGGATAGACCTTGTTATCTGGTGCCCAGCATTGGAGCCTATCGGTAAGCACTACACGCGGCATAGGATCATGCGTAATGACGACGTGATCAATGCTCTTGAAATGGACTTGATCGCTTTTTTAAAAATGACGAATGACAATGAAAAAGTCTTTCGCGCAAGCTCAACTTTGAAAGCCTAAAAATGACCACCGAACTCCTCGACGCAGTAAAACACCAAGTCGCCGCCTTCACTCCTTTCTATGCCCAGCTGGCCGAACTGAAGGACAACAATACCGCGCTGACCTTTGACTATGAATCCACCAAGGGGAACAAGGAGGCGCGTAGTCACATTTTCAAACTGCGCCAGTCCAAGGCGGCACTTGAAAAAGCGCGCAAGGAAGAAAAAGAGGAATCTCTGAACTACGGCAAAAAGGTCGATGCCGAGGCCAAGGTTATCGCCGCTGAAATCGAGGGCATGATCAATGTTCACCAGGTCAAGATTGACGAGATCGAAGAGCGTGAAAAAGACCGTATTGCCGCCATCACAAGAGACATTGAACAAATTAAAACATGGGGTGAAGGTCTTAATACTTCATCCGCTTTACAGGTTTCGTTGACAAATTTGGGCAGTATAGCAATCGATAACTCATTTGCTGAATATTCAACCCAGGCCGCGCAATTGAAAGATGCTCGCCTCGTAAAATTGCGTGGTCTACTGGATGAAACATTGAAGGCTGAAGCCGAGGCAGCTGAACTTACCCGGTTGCGCGAGGAAGCCGCCGCGCGCGCTCAGAAAGATCGTGATGATGCGATAGCCAAAGCTGCGGCCGACAAAGCCAAGCGCGAAGCCGAGGAACTGGCGGCAAGAAAAGAAGCGCAAGCCAAGAAAGCTATTGCCGACGCAGAGGCCAAAGCAAAGGCTGAAAGCGAAGCGGCTACACGTCGAGAACTGGAATTGAAGTTGCAGGCTGAGAATGCTGAGCGCCGCGTTCTTGAAGAGCGCCAGCGTGCTATTGAAGAAGCTGCCGCTGCGGAGGCCCGCGCAAAGGCCGAACAAGCCGCTGCCGTAAAGCGTGAACAGGATCGCGCTGCCGCTGCCAAGAAGTCCGAGGAAGATGCCGCGGCTAAGCGTGAAGCAAATAAAAAGCACCGTGCCAAAATTAATAATGCAGCAGTTGCCGCCTTTGTTGCTGGCGGTATGACTGAAGAAACAGCTAAACTCGCTGTCACGCTGATTGCGCAGGGTATTGTTCCTGCCATTTCCATCAGCTATTAATTCAACGCAGTACAACCAGGAGAAATAATGTTCAGCCTCAATAAAGACAGCTGCATCGTAGAGCACATCAATATCCGTACCGAAATCCACGGCGACCAAGATGTGACCGCATACGATCTGAAATTTTCACACAACGCACACAATCACAAGCTGGAAGATTTCAGCACTGGCCTGCGTGAATCGTTCTACAAGCCGGATGAGAACGCGACGGCAGACATGCTGGACGACAAACACATGCCGAACCTGATTCACAACTGCCTGCCGGAAGTGATCGCGCTGCGCAACGAAATCGCATCATGCCTGCTGCGCATTTACGAAGACGGCACAAATGATGCGCTGATCGTGGTCAAGGGCGGCAAGCTGGGCAAGTTCAAGATTTCCCCGAAAGATGGCGGCTCGGTACCGATGACGTTCACCTATTCATTTTCTGACCCGTACGGCGAATACTGGGCACTGATTGGGCCGCTGTTGAAATGCGCGGTCAAGATCGACCTGGAACAAGTCACCGTGCAGGACGAAGATGCAGCCGGCGCGCAATCCGATGCTGAAAATCCTTCCGGCGATATCTTCGGCGAAGGCGTCAAGGAGCAGGCTGACCAGGCGCAGCTGGACAAGGTTGCCAATGAAATGCGTGGCGACCCTGATTTCCGTGAAGTTTCCGAACCAGCATGGATGACGGAAGAAGAAATTGCGGCTCAAGAGGAAGAGGACCGAATTGCAGCGGAAAAGGCTCATGCAATCGACCCTGAGAAGCCTGGCCGCGTTAATCGCAAACTGAAATCCGTTTAACTCTCCGGGCTTCGGCCCGATTACTGGAATCGAAATGAAAATCAAAGTATTTATCCACCAAAATCCTTATGGTGAAGGGATTCTTGGTAACTGCCACAATATGTCTGACATGGGTTATGTGCTTATTGGTGAGCATGAATTCGAATATGAAATCCCTGCAGGATTCGACCCAGTTGCTGCTAAGATATCCATGCTTGAAAAAGGCTTGGACAAGCTGGAGCGAGCGCACGATACCCAAGTCGCCAACATCAAAGAGCAGATCGCCAAGCTGCAATGCCTGACATTCGAAGAAAAAAAACCGGAAAATATACCGGAAAATCCCGCAGTAGACGCGGACTTTTTCTAATGATCACCCCAATCGCCCACGGTTGGACGCGCATCCCTGAACCTGCGGAAGGCGGCAACGCATACTGGAACCGCGAGACGGGCCTATACGCCATCGTAAAGCCGTCCACTATCGCAGTGACCAAGCAGGGATTTCGGCCAGCCGTGGGCGATTGTGGGCAGGCTCTGGCCGCATTTCAGTTCAAGGGTGCGCAGGAGCTACCAACGGGCCGGGATATCTTCCGGCGTTTCGAAAAATTGGCCCCGATGGTATTTGGGGCGCAGTGTGAATTGTTTAAGGAATGATCATGAGTTCAGATAAACGTAGTGTTACAACAGATGCCCTGGAAACTTTGGGCATGATCATCACAGAAAATGAAAAACGCGATGCGATTCATTTGGCTGTTGAAAACGTAGTGGCCGGCATGTCATTGCGCGCTGGCGAACACATCCTGATCAAGGATGATGTCGCTGTATTAGCTATGCCGACGCAGGGAATTGGGATTGTCGATCCATTTATTGATGGTCCTGTCGATAAGGGGCAGCATTTCTGGCTGGTTATTTATCCGCGCCAGATTACTTCACTGCGCCATGTGTGGACACATCCGGCTTTTGATGAACAATCAGATCCAGTAGCAGCTCTGCCAGCACCAACAGAAAAAGAAGTATCGGAAGCTTGGATTAAAAACTGGGCTGCTTCTATTCCGCTGGATTTCGCTACTGTGCTGCAAGGGGCGTCTGATTACGTAGAAGATAAAAAGGCTGGTGGCTATGGCGAGTACCTATGTTTCGGAGGCTTGCTGGAAGGCGAACATGTTCCTGACGAATTCTGGCCTCACTATGAAACAGTCACTGGATTCCCGGTAGATGAAAGTCATCGTGGCTCATTTTTCACTTGCTCCTGCTGATTATGATCATCAGCCAAGACCGCATCCGCCAGCAGGTTCAATCCTACATGGAGCAAGGAGCGTCACACCAAGCAGCATGCAGCAAGACCGCAGATTTATTTTTCATGAAGCTGGCCGATGTCATGGAGATTTGTAACGTCATGAAAATTTCATAATTACTGTCTTGCAATGAAATTAATTGGCGGATATTCTATCGGCTCAAATCCTTTTTCAACTCTCCTTTTTAAGGAAAAATCATGTCTTTGATTAAAGTCGGCACTACCCAAGTTATCGCAGCAGAATCTGGCATCTCTTACACATCCACTACTGATAGTTTTGGCGGCGTACTGGTTACCACCAATCTGTCAACTGGTGTGAGCAATCCCACTCCTGACACTTCACATGCCCAGTTTGCTGCAATTTTCGCGCAGGCAGTATAATCGGCAAACCCGGTTAGATTAAAGAAAAAGCCCGGTATAGTCCCGGGCTTTTTTATTGGAGGAATTATGCAAGATGAACCGTTAAGCGCTGCATCAGGAATCCTGGCCTCAATCCTTCTTTCGCTTCCCTTAGACTGGTTGCTTATTCTGTGCTTGCGATAGGGCTTGCACATAGAGCACACTGGAATGGTCGCGCAGCGGCTCCAAGCAATCTAATGCCGGTGCAGCGTTGACAGACGTCCATTGCTCGGTGTGCTCATAGTCCAGCAATAGCGGCAGAGTAAGGGGCAGCGTCGGCACCACATCATTACGATTGCGGTAGCTAAGATGCACCATCCCCGATTTGCTGATGATGCGCGCCAGGTTCATGAAGGCAGGCTTAGGTGATCCGAACACGCACAGCATTTCTACTGGCAGTTTCTTGTAGGCGAACATCGCAGCCAGGATACGCGCTCGGGCGCCTCCGAGGCTATGGCCAGTGATCGCCACCTTTGGCCCAACCAGGCTTTGCACTTGAGCGAATACAGCATCCATGCCAACGATAAAGCCAGTGTGCACCATGCCAAGATCAGGATGCCATGCCGGGATAGCGTTCCCATCGCGCAGCCAATCCTCCGCCGTCGCCGACCCGCGCAGTACAAGAATGTCCGTGTCACCATCCTTTGCATGCCCCACTATTACGCCGTCGATTTCCAGATAATGCAGCCAATCCGTCGCATCGTCATAAATCTTTGCACTGAGCTGGGCCAGCAGCAGCGGCGTGATCATTTGGCCGGCACTACCAAAAGGCTCGCTGGGTTGCTCTGATCCCCGCCTGGCAGGCACAGCGCCTTAAGGGCGGGGATTATCTGGGGGTTGCGTATCGCAGCGCTGAAGGGCGTTCCGCAGGCCAGGGAAGACCATACACGGATGGCATTGTCATTCGTCGCCTCGATTGACTTCTGCGCGGATGCTTCATAGCCAGTCAGGATTTGTTGTGATGCAGTAGTACAGGCGCACAGAGTACCTAGAACTGCCATTGCCAAGAGAGTTTTTTTCATGATTTCCTCATGTGATTTGAAAGACGGACTTTGCCGCAGTGAACAACTCTATTCTGTTGGCAAGGCCATTGGTGCCCCCATTTATGACTTTCACGACACGCACAAAATTACCTGTGTCGGCGATTTCATTTAGCCCATGGGAGCGCCAGAACCAGCCGGCAGACAACGCGGCATAGCGAGGCTGTGCAAGTAGATCGGGAGTGCTTACAAAGTCTATGCCGAGTGCCTTGGCTGCTGCCGCATAGTTCGCTTTCCCAGTGACCTGGATTAGCCCCCGTCCGCGATATTTTGAACCATCGCCGGGGTTAGTATTACCGAGGTCTTTGCGGCCTTCATAGCATCTCTGCGTTTCAGTTGGCCCCCATATCTCAGAGAGCCATTGAAAGCCGCCAGTCTCATGCCCTACATTTGCCAGAAACATGGCTTGCCGGATCGGCGTGGTAATCCCGAATTCTTCCATAGCGTCGAGCAGGGGAGTATAGACCAGGTTCGCATTTTTCAGCGTCGCCCCGGTGCATTTGGCTAGGTCAGTTGGTGTCATTCTTCGGCCCCTGTTTAATCAAACGAGAAATCAATATGGCGAGGATGGCATATTTTGCCCATCCTGGAGGAAGATTTTCTTTGATTTCGGGGATGTAGTCGTAGCCGAAGGCGAGGATAGTCGCTGCTGTGGCGATTTGAACACTGATGAATCGGTAAGCTTTATTCCATCCGTCGATCAATCGCATTACGGTATCCCCTGGGAAGGCCTGCCCTTAAGTCGGCAAGCCAATTATCAATAGACTCATCAGTACCGGGAGATGACTTCCACAGGTAAGGCTCAGAAACGGCTCGTACTTTTTTTTTATAGGCCGTGAAATCATGCTGGTGTAAAGGGCTGCGCGTCGGATCTTACACAATTGGACTGCATAGACCGTAGCGTAGAACAGACCAACGATCAGGAACACCAGTGCGAAGCAGTTGAAAATTAACGTCATCATAGCTTTCCCTCTTTTTTCCTTTTAATTTCCCTCCTGGTCTCCCACTTTTCGCGGATGTCCAGAATCTTAAGGTAGAGAATAGCAGCAGACAGAGCAATGCCAAGCAATGTTGCAATAAGTGACAATGTTCCTTGGAGCAACTGAAGAAGTCCGGTAACGCCCACTGATGTCGTAGTCAATGCTGAAGCGATGCCCAATTTATTATTCTCCGCAGCTGCCGTCAGAGCTTGGCTCAGAAACTCGCGCATTATTGATGCTCCTTTGCAGCAGATTGCCGATGGCGACGCAAATTAAAATGCAGAAAATCAGGAAGCCAGCGATGATTCTCAGCCAGTCCATCGGCATCCCATTTTCTTGATATCAACAGGCGCAGGATCTGGATAAGATTGAGCGCATGGATTGCTGTGTTGTAAATAATGGGCCGTCGCCGCCGATTTGATTCAACATGGTCATACTCCTGAGAATGTTTATAAGATGAAACGTGATGATTTTACACGTCTTGGGCGTGGTGTATCACTTCAAATTGCGAGAACTTGTAGCCCTCGGCCAAGAATCCTTGTACCTGCCAGAAAGGGTGCGGCATCTGGTGTATGCCTTCGTCCTTGCCGATGTGGTATTTTTTACCCAACAGGATGCCGTTGACCAGCATGTTGTCGACAAACAGATAGGGATCGCGCACCTTGAGATATGGCAGGCCGGTATCTTCCCGCGTTACGGTCTCACATCCAACAAAGAAATCCGTCCAATCGAATGCCTGCGCATAGGGGCCGAACTTGCCTCCCATCGCGGCCTTTGAAAACCGTGCCCAGTCGATGGCTTCAGCGAAGCACCGCTCAATATGCATGTGATGCGCTTCCAGCGGCCCCAGCTCCTTCGATGTCAGTCCACTGAGCCAGCACATACCGCGCTCGCGCTCGATCAATAGCAAGCGCGTTTTGTGGAACAACGGCGATGCCTGGCCGCGCGGGTCGTGCCCCGGCTCGATCACTTCTGTGACGTTGGTTTCGATTTGTTCGTGGTCTTGGGTTACAGGTGTGCGTTTCATGATCAATTTACCTTTTGAGCGAACATAGTTACAGTACCTGTGATGGCGGAGGCAGTAAGTAGAATGGTTTGCCCAGCAGCGAGAAATATCGGGGAATAAGAGCTGCTACCCGATGGCGGAGCAACCGATGCCGTAATATCCGCTCCGCCATTTATTTGAAGCGTGCTACCACCTGCTGTGGTTTTTAATGTCACGTAAATCTGCACAGGAGTTACAGCCGTGTACGTAATCGATCCACTGGTCGGAGACGCATACGTCAATGCGCCAATAAATCCGGTAGATAGCGGAGCATATACAGCAGCGGTCACCGGGTCGGAAAGGGATGCGCCCGCATAAAAAATCTCCCCTTTGTTGCCGGCAATCGTAGCTTGCGAGTGATCAAATACAAGGCCAGAGGTTCCATTTAGCGGATTAACTGGGTAGGAGCCAGGGCCAGGATTGACGACAATCGAAGTGCCAGGAGAGCCTACAGCGACAGCTGTTTGAGAGACCCCCTGAATTGCAGAGTTTGCCCATTTCACTATGCTGAAAAATAGGCCTACGCTGGTCTGTTGATCGTAGACGACAACCGCAGTGAAGTCGCCGGTTGAGCGACAGCCAGGCCAGTAGCTGCCGGTAGTGCCTGCCGCGGTTCCCAGCGCAACGACTGGATTGACTAGGTAGGGAAAGTTTGCCCCAAGCGCGACATCAGGCAGTCCAATCGTCACATATCCCTGACCTCCGGTGCTGGTGCTACATCCCAGCACGAACGCCATATTATTGGACACTGTTGCATCGAGAGATGACGTTGTAGAAAAAGTCGTCGTGTCGATAGCATTTGGGGAGACGGAAGTGCTCGCGCCGGCCTGCGTCAGTTGGACAACCTTCAAACCACCCGCAGTGAGGATGTAGAACAGGTAAAAATTATTTCCATCCTGCGCCAATTTTATTTGGTTATAGGTGACGTTATTAAGCGTGCTGGCGCCGGAATACGCGCCGCCCTGCAATGCCCCTGCCTGGCTGTACACCGCAGCTTTTGTGATAGTCCCATTCATGTCTGCCAGGGCAAAGAACGTCCCCGCAGACAGAACGCTCAATTCGACAAAACCTGCCGTTGCGACTGAATCCATTACTGTATTGGTCACAACACTTGTGCCGCCCGTGGTTACGATAACGAACGATGTTCCTGCAGGAGTCCCAGCGCCACGCAAGGCCACAACCAAATTGCTATTTCCTAATTGCGCAACTTTTAAATAAAACAGTCCTGTACCGGTCACGGATTGCACATTCGTTGCGGCCAATACTGCGGAACCAGTTGCCGAATATGTCTGCAAGATAATCTGCGTATGCGCTGAATTTTCGTACACCACCGCAAAACCGCCTGTAGCGAGTGTGCAGAAATCTGCATAAATGATTCCGCCCAATACATATCCTGCCCCGACCACTGTCGGCCCGGCGACGATATTCAGATTAGAGTCAAATATCACAAACTTGATGTTTGTACCGACACTATCTGCGTACACCGCAACGAAATTTCCATTTGGGACACCGGCTGTAGCAAGCGCTTGAACTCGCATGCAGATCATCTGGTTTGTAGCTGGGTCAAGCGTAGTCAGTGCAATAGCAACAGCGCCAGCAGGCGTGTATTTCGTAACGCTGACGCCCTGGCTAGTCGCTCTTGGACTGATGACATAAATATTCCCCAGAGAATCTGTAGCAGAACCCCAGCGCGCATAATTATTCACAGCTGCGCCGACAACCGATGCAGGAGTCAAAGCGCTGACTGCAGACTTGGCGGCAAAGTCCGACGTGACAACCGGATAGGCCTCATTCCCCGGCCCGCCTATTTGCACCAGGTCACCTTGCTTTATCGCAGATGCGCCTGACCGTAGGTTGATCGTTTGACCGTTTTTGATGCTTCCGCTTGATCCGCTCATTGCTGACTCCAGTTTCCAGATGAATAGATGATATCAATTTGCCAGCCGGAAGTGTCTAAATTCCATGTGGCAGCGTTTTGAATGGTAGAACCGTTGCCGTTCAGCGTCACAGGGTTCGCGCTCCACGTCTGCGCGAAGTCCTTGAACGAATAATTGTCCCCAATAACCGGGCCTATTTCCAGTGACAGGCTGAATGGCCCTCCTGAACTATCGACATAATATTGGCCTGGCGGTACTGTCTGACCGGCATTGGAGATATTCAGATAAGCGAACTGCGACGCTGCCAGCTTGGAGACAGGTGATTGCGTAACCCAGTAGCCTGAACCATCGTAGCCGATCCTGATATTTTGACCAGGTTGCAGTGAAACTGTTGCGCCAACTGTGCCATTTACCGAAACCCCTGCAGGAGCAGAAATTATATCCACGGCTACCGAGTCGGTGTTCACTATGGTAGTCCACCAACCATCCAGCAAAGTCGTCACATCGGGCAGTGTATCGGTCATCCCGGCGCCGCTATTCGTACGCTTTCGGCTGAACCCCCGGTCTGCTGCGAGGAATGAATAGCTGTTGCCAGTTATCGCGCTGCCGAAGGGAGATGAGATTTCAAGCGCACCTGTTCCGGGATCGGCAACGGTATTTCCGGTATTCTTCAGCGCCGCGGTGCCGAGTTCTGTCGCTGTCAATTGAAAACGCGTACCATCATAACGCATCGAAATCATATTACCGGCTACTACCTCGCCACCAGTCAGAGGGACAGGGCCAGCAGGACTATCCTTGTAGACTGGGACAGCCCCTTTTGTGCTGATGTTAATTGACATCGCCCCGGTATTCGTGAACCCAGCGATGAAGGCCACGGATAGACCACCAGCTCCGTAACCCGTAATTGGTGGAATTGGAGTCAGTACCTGCGCGTTGGCGCTGCCGGTGGATGTCCCACAATATACTGTTCCCTGTTCATACCCATAGGCACGCCATACCGCACTAGCCGTATTGCCGGTGCCGACGCACACCCACAGCAGGGAATCAGTTGTGTCCCATACCATGCTGGGCGGCAGCGGCCCGGTTGCGGCATTGCCTGCCACGTTCCCATTAGGATTTCCTGCATAGGGCTGGATGGCAGAAACACCGCCCAGCTGATCAGAAGCATTGAGCGTTGATGCCGTTCCCAGCAAGGAAGTCTGTGCCAGCGCGGCAAGTTGACCTGCAGTGAAAAGATTGGAGACCGTATCGAATATTGCGAATGCTTTTCCTGTTGTTCCCTCTTGAGCACGAAGCACGGTAAAAGTATCACCGGAAAGCGCAGTCGCCCAGATAATTTCCTTGATCAGTCCGGTAGCCGCGTCGGCCAGCGTCAGTACTAAATAAGAGCCTGCTGGGATAGTTCCGAACAACGCGCCTGTACCAGCCGTGACGGCAATAGTTGTCTGGGTAGGGCTGATTGATGCAGAAAGCTTTGTCCCGGCGTTGTTGACAGCGATGAGTTTCATGTTGAGATCCCGACGACGTAGGTATATTGGAAAGGTAATTCGCAGACACCCGCATCAATTGCCTGCTTCAGCGTAGCCGCCATTGTAGTGTCTACATACGTGGTTCCGATGACTTTCAGGTATTCAAATTCTGACGCATTGAACTGCTGCTGGTTGAAGAAAAAACCATCCTGGATATTCCCGATTCCTGAAAGGATGTTGATATAGACGATATTGGGAGGGCCAAAGGTCACACTGATTTGATAGGTCTGGCTGATTCCTGGATCAGTTCCATCCGCGCCAGCAAGAAAACGCATGATCCTACGTTTCAGCCAACGGATATCGAATACCTTTCCGTCACCCTTATAAAAATGCCATGTGATGATGCGCTTGAAAACATCATCGCTGACCAGAACCCCACCGGATAAAGCAGGGCGCTGGAAGCCGTACAGGCCAGCAGCAACCCAGTCCAGCAGCGCACCGGCTATCATCGGGCCGGTATAGATTGGCAAGCCTATCTGATTGAAGAAATCGACATACTCCTGCGCCATCACGTTGAAAGCATTCACAAATCCAACGATGTCGGCATCATCGTTATATTGAACGTATGCGTAGGAGGGGATTGTCTGGGTTAGCATGTTAAATCTCGTTCACTGTGATGCCAGACGATACCGCAAAAAGATAGCTCTCGGGATCGCCCTGGATAATCGTTGTCCCTGTGGCTGGCGGCGTCACCGTGCCATTGATCGAAATCACAAAATCAAGTTTTGATATCGATGCAGCCGGAATGGATGGAGGCAGCACAGCAAGGAAGGCATCTCGCATTTGCAGCAAGTTCATTGGCTGGCCTACTACCACCGCATTCACATATTCGACTTGCGCGGCCTGCACCAGCGTGGCGATTGTCACGGGATCAACGTAGTTCGGCGATGTGGAATGCCAGTTGATTACCATCGTCACCGTTTGCTGGGGAGGCAATATATAGGTGATCAGGTAGGTATCGGGAAAATCGTTAATCGAGACAACCTCGTTGCGCCCGCTGTTGATGCTGGATCCGACCAGTGTCGATATGTCGAAAAGCGCAGTATAAATTGCATAGGCCACTTGGTAAGGGTCGCCGCCGCCGCAGATCACTGACCAGCCGCCGCCAGACTGTTGACGAATCGAGATCAAGTTCGGCTGCACTCCTGGAACGTCAGAGAGCAATGTCTTCAGATAGGTTGCCATGCCCTGCGATGCGGCCCTGCCGGCCTGCAAAACGCGAGCACGGTAACTTTCCTCGGTCTCCCCCGTTGCAAGCCCTGGAAGGCCTGCGCTGGGGTTTGTGACAGTAATCACAATCGGAGTGGAAACGGAAGTTACGATTTGCGTGATCGTGTTAGCGACTACGGGCCATGATCCTGTTTGATTCGCCACTACGAAAAGAGGGATGCTTGTTCCGCCCAGTCCGATGATACCGCCATCTTGGACGACATACTGATAGGTGCCATCGGACACCGTAAATCCCACAGGAATGACGAATCCAGCCGGCCCCGAAAAAACGACAAAGGCACTCGTATTTGTCGCAGAGTTCAGTGTTACCCCGTAGATGTTTCCGAGCTGTTTTAGCAGGAAAGGATTTGCTCCGTACGGGGTCAACGAATTGACTAAATCCACGCGCGCGGAATCGCATAGAGCAATAGCGGCCACATCGGTGCTTGAAATATCCTCAATCAGGCTACCGGGAAGATTGGCGGTATAACCTGGGTTGGACGCAGACACCAGGGCAATCAACTGGGCGAGCAAAGAAGATGGCGCTTGCGGCTGCAGCCCAGCAGAAGTTACAACAATAGGTAAATCAGCCATTTTTATGTCGCAATCTGAGTAGAAATTTTCGCGCCCTGGTGCGTTACTAGGTTGACATTATAGGTTGGGTTCTGCGTGCCAGGCACTTTCGATATCTGCAAGCTGGCAAAATACTTGGCAAATTGCGATTGTGTCTGCGCTACATAGAAATCTGGGAATATCTGCGTGATGATCGACCGCTGCGCTGGGATTCCATTGTTTGCATAAAATGGCGATTCGCCCAAGCCGAGTTTCAAGTTCTGGATCAGTGTCGTGATATAGACATCATCATTCAATCCTCCGGGGTCAGTATTAATCTGAACCCAGCTCAGTGACCCATCAGGATTGCGAATTCTTCCCCACGTTCTCATGTTATCGTCCCGTTGTTACAGGTATCTCCGCGACTATCTACTGTATGCACTACGGCATCCTGCGTGATTTCATCAATGATTCCTTGGCACATGGCGATCATCAGCGCATTGCGATAGCCACCGATGGCACCAGGGCCGACAATCTGCTGAGCCGGCACCGCTGCCATGTAGGCTTCTATTCTGGTTGCCATGCTTGTGGCGCTTAAGGTCATAATGTCGCTTCCACGTTGGACGATATTTGCGGATGCGGCGCACCAGTAAAGGCGCATACGCAATTCCCTTGCACCACGCCGATAGGGATAGTCGCACCCCCTTTCAGCGTGATGCCATTCGCGGCTATCGTAGCACTTCCCTGCGCAGTTGCGGTAATCGGGCCTTCTGTCACCATTGCGATGCCTGCAGGTGTCAGCGTGATATTTGACTGGTTACCAGTGTCCATCAGTACAACGCCATCCGGCCCATAGATCACAACGGCTTGCGGATTGACTTCAAAGAACCCCGTGTTTCCCATTGGAAGGAATACCAGCGCAGTCAAATTCCCAGGTAAGGAAAGGTCTGCCGTCCCGCCGCCAATGCCGCTCATGCCCCCGAGCCTAGCGGAAGCTGGAAAGCAGACGCCCTTGTCACCGACCTGAATCGGGTAGCGGATATACTCGGCACCGGCCAGCGGCATAGTCACATTGGGTAGCGTAAAGACGCTGTTGATTTCAAACTTGACAGTAACGATTGATCCTTGAACGGCTACTACGCTACAAGGAAGTGCCTGCCCTGCCTTCTGGAAAGCGTCATTGACCTTGCCCTGCGCGAATACATTCAGGCTGCTGGCAAGGGGGATTTTTAGTGCGTTGCTCATATCGATACCGATGCATCTAAAACGGTCACCCAGGAGTCTCCAACCGGTTGCCGGAAGTTCCCCACATGGCGCACGCGCGTGAGTCTGAATTCTCCCTTGAATGCGGAGGTTTCCTTGTATTGCGCATAGCTTTGCGCCGATGTCACTGCCGGCCCCTTGGGTAGGGAAATGTAATCATCCACATTCAGATCGGCACGCATCACTGTTTTGAATTGGATTGTCTGCGTGCTGTTCCAAGCAGGTTGCCCAATCAGGTCTGTGAAAATGATGGCTTTCGGAGTGGTGCGAGTAGTTCCATCTGAAACAATAATTTCGCCATCCTTGACGATTATATCCAGCCCTTGATATCCCTGTCCGCTCCCCATGATGTGAAAACTGGCCTGTCTAGCCCAATCAGCCAACTGCGGCAGGGTTTCGTAGTACCCAATTTCATCCTGGTTCAGCACCAGCATGGAACTGGTGTTGACCGTGATTTTGTATGTCGGGGCAGCGACGGAAAGCGTATTCCTCAGAACCTCCCCCAGCGTCATTCCCTTACGCCAGTTGACCACGAAGTTTTTTGGGTTGCTCTCGCTTCCACCGATGGAATTGACGACGAAGTCCAGCGTCTGCGATGTATCCTGCCAGTTACCAAAACATTGCTGGATAGTCCCCTGAAGGATTAACCCGGCCTGCTTGGGATTTGCCAGCGGCAACCCCTTGGACATCCCCGCAAAGACCTGAATGCTCTTGCCGTTTAAATTGAATGCCTGGCCGATGTCCACCAGCGATATACCCCATATCCGCAACGTCGCCTGGCCTGAAGGCTCCGCCATTCGGTAAATGGGGATATCCAGTTCTACATTGAGCGCGCTGAGATTATTTTGACCGTTATCGAGCAGGCTGGAATATCGCTTGATGACTTTCCCGCCGCTGGGTTCAATGATGCGGATGTCGTAATAGCGCATCAGAACACCTCAAAATTACCGCTGGATGTGCGGTAAATAAGGGAGGTGGTGAAGTATCCGGCTGTCATTGAAATATTGAACGAGAGCGGGGAGCCTATCAACGGAAGGCAGACGATCAATGTCTGCGCTGTGTCGTAAATGTTGATGTAGTAGCGCTGTCCAAACAAGTTCCAATTAACCACCACCACATATTCCGCACCATCAAGCGTTACCTGAAATTGGAAATTTGCCGCGCCGGTCGGAGCAAAGGGGATATAGACCGTGTTCGGATTTGGGACAATGACGGGCGTCGTCGTGGAATCCCAGGTTGCGCCCGGTTGATCCCAGTCTGTTGTGCCATCGTCCCATGTAATATTTTCAGCCATTACAGAACTCGGATTACGCGTAAAGAGCTATTGGCGAGGACTGTCGACGCCGTGACTAGACTGGCATTCTGCGCAAATTGAATAGTGAATGTGCCACCCGCATTCACTATGATCGTTCCATAAATAAGGATCGTATCTGCTACCGCAGTAACTCCTGTGGGGTTTCCAAATACAGAAACCTGGCTCGTTCCCGTCGTAGGTACGATTGTCATACCATTAGCATATAGCATGGTTGATGAAATAAAGCTGGTCGCTGTAGCCGTCCCGCTGGATGCAACTTTTACACCTCCAGCAATTGCCGAGGTAACGTATAAATGGGCCTCAAACTCATAAGTTCCGCCGGCAGAAACTGTGATGCTCAGACCCGGAATGTTGGCAAGCACGGTCGTAGATGCCACTGACATTACCGAAGTGGTAGAGGCCATCTGTGTATTAGACGACAATGTACCTGCAGAAAAACTCAGCCCATTCCCCACGGTCGCGTTACTGAATCCCCCTGCGCTATTGCCATACAAAATGCTCGTACCGGTTGTTGCCGGCGCGAAGTCTGTCCCAGCTGCTGCCGCGCTGAAAGCTGCTGTACCATTCCCGCGGATGACCCCAGATATATTCGCTACCCCAGAGCCCCCATTGCTGACCGGTGTAACGACTAATCCCGATGTTACCTGGCCCTTTGCATTCGTCGTCACGGTGCCATAGCTGCCCGCTGTATTGACTACCGGCAGTGTCGTTACATTTCCTACTGAGGTAACGTCTCCTGAAAGATTGGCATTCGTTGTGACAGTCGCAGCATTGCCGGTCGTGTTCTGGTTCAATGTCGGGAAATCAGCGACGACTGCAGTACTCAGCGCACCGGTGCCTGTCGTCGTCTTGAGTATCCCAGTGGATAGGCCTGATGTTCCCGGCGCATAATCAATCCCAGAATTTGCCGTAGCCAACGACCCAGCAGCGCCTTTCAAGATCCCGCTTACGGAGGTAGCTATGCTGATGGCTGGTGTGCTGGTAGGGTTCGCTACACTTCCAGTAAAGCCATTGGCAGACGAAACGGAGACGGTGCTTACGCTACCGGTGCTCGGCGGAGCTGCAAACCATGTAGAACCATTGGAAGTGAGCACATAGCCATTTGTCCCCGCTGTATTTAGCCCTGTGCCACCGGCAGAAGTGGGGATAGTCCACGTATGCGTGGACGCATTAAGCTGGCCTTGCGCTACCCATGCGCCCCCATCCCATTCGTTCAGAACATAAGGTGTCGTTGTCGTGTTAAGCCATAACTGACCCAGCAGAGGGGAAAGCGGAGCAGTGGCGCTCCCGTTCTGCATGATGAGGGCATTGACATCATTCGCTGCTGCGGCGAAGTTCGCACGGATAGGCGCTGATGCAAGGTTTGAGTTTGCCGCAGGTACAGCCGGATTGATCGTTGTGCCAGCTGCAAAGGCAATGCTGCTTATCGTCAGGAATGCTATGCCAAGTATTTTTTTCATGTTCCACCAAAAGAGTTTTCTGTATTGTCGGAAGGGTTCGCCCCGTTGTAATTGCCGGATAGCGTTGCTACTAGGTTTGAAGCTGAAGGTATGATATTCGAGATTGCGCCGCTTACCGTGCTGCCAACCGATGTAGCTAACCCCGACCAAGTAGGTTGCCCAGATTGAGGAAGGCCATTGGCGATCTTGGACATCAGCGAGTTTGTCGCTGTAGTGGCGTCTTCCAACGTAAGCAGTGGCTTCATGAAATCGAATTGGAATACCGCTTGTTTTTGCTTGGTATCCCCCCCGGTTACATCCCGCATTTGCAAAAGAACGCAATTGGTGTAGATGTAGGCCGGCGTGGCGATCGTGAATGTTCCGCCAGCAGCAATGTGGTTATCGAGTGTTTGTTTTAATGCGGTGATCGTGGTCAACTTGGCTGTGTAGCCGCCCGCCTCGCGCACCGGACAGATCATTTCCATCGATATGGTATTCGGCTGAGACACAATGGCGTTCGCAGCCACCGTCTGATTAGCGAAAGGGTATTGTCCGATCTGGTTGTTTATCAGAGTGCCACCAGCCACCGGCATAAACCGGGCAAAGTAATTGTCCGGGTTCAAGTCGGCATTCCCCTGCAATAACCCCAGCACAAAACTGCTTGCCTGCGTAATGGCGATGATCGGCAACATATTGCCGGGGATAGCCGCAGCGATGCCCCCGACCAGGATAATTGGCGATATCTCAAACCCGAGTTGAAAAAGCGTGCGACTCATTGCGGTAACCCGTTCACAGTGGTGAATACGTCAGCACCAGCAGCCTTGTAAATGTTGACAGTGACTGCCTGCGGGCCGTTATTCATTGCCTGCCGCTGCTGTACCACGGCAGGAGCTGACGACATATCTATTCCACTGGAGGATGTCTGGCGCCGGCCCATGTCGGCCGTAATTTTCTGAATGTAATCGCGGGTTTCTTTCGGCGCCTTGTCCATCCCGTATTTATCGAGATTGCCTTGCCCCCAGTTATATCCTGCCAGCGCCTTATCTACAGAGCCATACTTGCGCAGCAGATCCGAATACATCCGGGCCGCGCCCTCTGCAGATTGCCCCTCGTCGCGCGCGTCCTTGATGCCATATTGTTCAGCAGTCTTGGGCATGAACTGAAACGGGCCGATAGCTCCTTTTGGGCTGACTGCGTTGACATCACCGCCAGATTCCTGCTTGCGTACACTTTCTAGCAGACCAAAGGGCAATTTATATTTGGTCTCCAAATCGGAGAATTTATTACTCGCATTGGCTGCAGCACTCGAGAAAGTACGAACTGCATCAGGAGTGATTACGCTGCCGTCAGGATTCTTGATCTTCCCGAAACCATACTGAGGCGACAATTTCGCATCATTGTTTCCTGTGAGGTCGCGCAATAGAGCGGCTATGGCATCCTTGTTCGAGCCCTTATTCGCTTCTTCCACGGCCTCACGTATGCGCGAATCAGATGCCTTATGTACTAGACGGTCGGCAGCAGATGCGTTCGGATTCTCAAGTTTGTATTTGAGCGCGTGCGCCAAGTCAGGAGAGAGTTTTTCCAGCGTCTCCAATTTATCGTACTGGCTTTTCTTCAGTGATGTTTCACTGACTCCGGGTAGATAACTGAGCAGCTTCTGAATTCCTTTGGCGAATGAATACAGCCAGCCTGCGGCAGTATCCAGAGAATCAACAAAGCGCTTCACATCCGATGAAAAGTCATCCGATACCAGGTACTTGGTAAATTTCTGGATTTCGACTCCCAGGCCACGAATCCATGTGCCGATTTTGGGGCTATCCAGAAACACCTTTACTGCGCCTGCGAATGCATCGGATAACTCCGTCAACGGCCCGGTGAGGCTGGCAAGTTTGTTCAGGAATACGTTTTCGATCTTCTGCCCGGCACGGTCAAGCTGATTTGCGAAGGTCTGCCATGCTGCCTGCGTTTTATCGCTGATAGCCAGCGCCTGTTTATCCTTCTCATACAGAGCAGTCGCAACATCGATTTCCTGCTGTTGCACAGCCTTCAGGCGCGTCAACGTCGATATGTCGGCAAACTGGGTAAGGCCGTGGGCTTCGGCCCCTTGGAGCGTCGATCCGCTGCGCTCATAGGTACGCTTGAGTGCCGGGATCAGCATCTTCAGAACATCGGCATTGCTTTTCCCTTCGATGTCGGCAGGATTGACGCCGGCAGCGCTCAGCGTCCACCGCTTCGTTACGTCGGTGCGCGCCTCTTGGATGCGTGCCAGCATGGTATCAACGTCTACCAGCTTCTGAAAATTGATGTTGGCGGCAGATCGTTCCCCGGGCGTTACGCCCAGACCTTGGGACTCACGTCGTGAATCTCCAGCAGAGCGCGCCAGACGGTCAAGGCCGAACAGCCCACCGGCGCCTAGAAGCCCAGAAAAAACGCTTGTGAGGCTTGCCCACTTCAGAAGATTGAGAGTGACATTTTTGATATTAGCAGCCAGCTTTCCACTACTTTGCGCAATGAGACCGAAAGTCTTTGATGTTCCGATAGCAGCGACACGGAAACGTTCCTGAGGCGTCGCAGCTTTGTCCGATAGGACTCGAATATCCCGCAATTCTTTGCGGATCTTGGAGAAAGGGCCAGTGTTTATTTTGAAGTTGGCCCATGCATCAGCCACATCTTCAGAATTCTTCTTGGCCTTTTTGAGGGCGTCTTCAGCAGATTTTCCAACCTTTCCCCATGCTCCTGGGAGGTCTTTCACTTTCTGCTGGTATTTTTCGAAACTAGCCTGGAACTCTTTGAAAGCCTCATCCCGGACATCAATTTCGATTACTGATTGGGCTGTGGTCATTTCAAAGTCCTTGTTTGGCTATGGCCTGCGTGAGAAACCTTTGCCTGAATTCGTGAGCCGATTTGTAAGGCATATCGAACTCCGAAAAATAATCGTAGAAGCCTTCATTTGCGAGTTCGTCTAGCCTGGCAGAGACGACTGTGTCACCGTCTCGACAAAAGTCTCTGTCTCGGTCGAGATCGGCAAAGAATCTCGATACTCCGTACAGCTCAAGAAGGTAACTTCTGTCTCCCAGAGGCTGCAGGCTGAATTCAATACAGTCGCCTGCTGTGATCGTTTGTGCATGGCTGAAACGCAGATAAAAAAAACGATGCTGCCCTCAATTTCCGACACGTCGTTTTCGCTCAGGTATCCTTGCTTGATAGCTTCCACCAGAGGGATAGAACGCCATCCCTGATCAGTAATGACCAGCACATTTGAAAGCCGGTAAATTTCTGCCATCAACCCGTTTTCGACACCTTCAGCGCCTTCCCATACGCTAGCCTCAATAGCAAGCTGTTTCAGCATCATTGCTGCTACGCGCGGGCCGGCGATCAGGTTCATTCCTTCGTTGTAAATAACAGCGAAAGTCTTTGCGATGACAAGGCAGTATTTTTCAAATACTTCCCGGCGGAGAGGTGTCGAGTGAACGTAAATAATGCCCGACTCAGTTTCAATCGGGCATACCAGATTCAGAGACTTATCGATTTTCATGCGTTATACCAAGTTCCATGCATCGTTATTGATGAAGTAGGTGCCTTTTATCGTTGCGACGAATCCAGCATCTTCACCGTTCAACTGCAGAGGCTTGACCGATTCAATCGCGCAGTTAGTGATACCGAACGTCGTCAGCGTTGAGGCATCCGGCGTAACAACGATATCGCCTATCAAGCTGTTGCTTTCCATGCGCGCCTTGTACACCGAGGCTAAACCCTGGGTTTTCAGCAGATTCACTTCTACTGACGCCATCATGAAGGGTTCGGCAGAAGTAACGGCACCCGTCATCGCCGGGATGAAAGCAGTCGATTCGCCTTCCAGCGTGATCGAGATACCCGCCTTGCCGAGGTATGGGGCCGTCACGTTCAACTGTGGATTGCTGACGAAGTTGACACTTCCACGTAGCCTGTTCAGCGTCCCTTGCGGGATCATTGGATTGCTGTTTGACATGATTTACCTTAAGGGATGAAGTTGGAAACGGCGATGTTAAACACAATCGTCGAGAACCCGCGCGCAGGCGTGTACGCCATAGACAGACCGCCATAGTTACCGATAGGGTAGTCGCTGGGGTTCAGCCGCACGTAGGAAACGAAAGGAACCGCATTAACCAGTACGCCGACAGGGGCTGTACCACTCGCCAGGAAAGCTGCGAAAGCGGCTGCTGTCATGGTGTAGGCGCTTACCGGGCCTACTGCCAGACCATTTGCGATGGCAGATGCTGCGACGCCCTGAACGACGGTGCTGAGCTGGTTGATACCATTCTGGTCATAGAACAGCGGTGCCAGTGGGTTATTACTGCCGTTGATGATCGCATTCGAAATGCGCAGATCAGCGGTCAACTGCATCCAGTCCACCGAGTACCAGTAATTGAACGGGTTCCCGTCTGCCATTTTGCCCAGAGCCAGCATTTTATTGCTGATGCCGCCCTCTGCCGCAGTCGTCACATAGTCCAGATTTCCAGCGCCGAATGTGGCTGATTGAGAGCCAGTGATCGGGTAAGGAGTGACGGCCTGCAGATACGAGTATTGCAGCGGCGTGACTTGATTGGACGGGTTCGGGTCGTAGCTCAATTCCTTCCAGAAGCGCGACGCCATACTGAATTCTGTTGCGGGTATCGTCGGTGCCTCGATCATCATGCCGACCGATTTTGCCGTGAAGTTCGCATAGGTGGAAACCTGCGCGGTCACGTCAAAATAGGTCTTGGCCGTCGTCGCGGAATACTGTGCCACCAGCGCCTGGAATGTAGAGTCCGCATCCCATAGCCGAGGAACCAGATAGCGGTAGAAAGAACCAGAGCTGCCAGCAGGATTCGCGGTAATGTAAGCAGCAAGAGCTGCTACCGACGTTGGAATCGTACCATGTCCCAGCTCCAGCACATAGACGCCCAGACCAGTTCCTTGCGCAAAGAAGGTAGTGACTTCGGACACCAACTGCGCTACATCCTGATCAGTCAGGACACCAGAGCCAACGGCAGGCGTCGGCAGCGATGTCACAACAGGGTAGGTCAGGCCGCTGGCGCCGGTTACGGTAGCCACCGCGCCATTGACATTGTATCCGGCATAGGTATTCGTGTAGCCGGCGACAGTGACCAAATCGCCAGATGTCAGGCCATGCGGTGTGGCAGTCGCCAATGTGACTACGCCAGATGCCCATGTCGCCGTGGTGATAGCGACGGATCCGGCAAGGTTTGTGGTTAGGTCTTTGGCTTGAGTCAGCAGCAGGCTAGACCCGGCGGTCAGTGTAGTGCCGCCTACCGAGGCAATCGCGCCTTTGCGCTGAAACTGGTTTGGTGTCGCGCCGAGCTGCTGGCTGACATTTACTGTAACGATTTGTGCCATGGATTACTCCCAGGTTACGGCGACTGTCATCCCGGTGCCAGGGACAACTACCAGGCCGGTTGCAGTATAGGCGTCAATCGCATAGTTGCCGACCGTATTGGGCAGCACAGCCAGAGCATTTGCAGTGCCAGCAGCAGCAGTAGTTGCGCAGTCGTTGACACTGCCAGCGGCAGAACCTGCAACGATCACTGACGCGCGCCCAACACGAGCAGGAGTAGTTTTCAAAGCGACAGAGGCGGCAATACCCAATGTTGTCACATTCGGCGTACCGGTGATATTGACGTTCTGGAAGTTATCCAGCAGCAGAGGCGATTGGACTTTTGCAGGCGTGACTGCGACGGTCGCAGCGTTGGCGTTTTGTGGCATTTTTCACTCCAAGCGCCTCACGGCGTTTAAGTTATAAAGGGTTTATGATGTACTGCGGTACTGCGGTCAAAATGTACTGTCTAGCGATATCGTTCAGGCGAGACTGGTAGTAATTTACCTCAAAATCGATACTCTTTTTCATGGCAATGACGGACATTTCTGCTTGCGTCCGCTTCTCATCCCTGATTAAGGGCATATTCATGATGCCGATATTATCAGTATTGAGGGAATATTGAAACACGTAGTCTTGAAAGTCGAGTGCATCTGTGTTACGAAGACCATAAATCACGATGCGGACACGCTCTTTCACCAGCTGGGAATGCGTTCCCTGCGCATCAAAACTCGGTGTACTCTGTATCGCCTGCGTAGTCTCAGGCAGAATATGCACCGCGGCGTAGGGCGGCTGAATGTTCTGTGGAATCAGAAATGATGGATAAATTGGCATCAATGTGGATAACGATAGCCAGATAGGTAGGCTATTCGATACCACGACCTCGGCCAAATCTAGTTCGCCGATGTTATCGACAATCTGCGATTTCAGGGCCGGATAGACAGCGTCGCCGCGATAATGATAGAGCCCAGCCTGAAAATATAGGTTCTCGCGCCGCTTGAAAGAGAACTGTATGCCGTCCACCATCGCAATGTAGAGCGCCTCGGGCGACGCAAGGCTCATGTCCTGGATTTCTTCTTCTGCTGTAAAAACAACAGAACTGATGCCGATAGTCTCATCCTCGCGCTGGTCAATGCTGGTCGCAATGTGCAGCGAACCTTTGGCGATGAAGGAAACACCGGTATTGAGCCAGAAGATCCAGCCATCCAGCGGCAATGCTTGCCGGGTATATTTCAGAAAGGTAACCGTCTGGTTCTGCGACAGGGTATCAAGCCCCTGCTTCAGAGTTGCGCTCAGCTGGGACTGATTATCATAGGATTCTGCGACGGTCGCCATTATTTAACCCATGCCTTGAAAGACGTTTCCAACAGCCCGGTATCAATGAAACTTGGCCGGCGCGGGCCGCGGCGCAACTTCATGCGGTGATTCACGCCGTCGAGCGCCGCCTTTGTCGGTACGCCGTCTTGCCCGACTTCCTTTATTTCCTCGTTGACCAGGAACGTACGAAACATCTGTTCCGTGTCGCTCATTGCGGCGCCGAATGGATCGATGCTTGCTGGTGCGCCCATCATCAGTGCTTCCAATGTCTCGGCCAGCCCAATAGAAACAGCCTCGGCAATGTCTTGCGTGTGCAGCGCAGCAAAGGAAGAGAACAGGTTATATTTCTTTTCTAGGATCGTGGCGACACCGAATGTCGTCATTTGGGCGGGTGCTGGCTTGCCGTCCTTCACCGGGGCCACGCTGGCATACGGTATGTCAATCACGCCCAGATGGATTTTCACGAAATTCCCCATGCTTCACCCAGCATTTGTGCGAATGCAAGATACTGGCGCCCGTATGGCGTTTTCAGGTTCTGCAATTCGCTCATGCTGAAATTCTTCATGAAGTCGGGATTCAACAGGCTTTCAGATGTAGATACATCAGCACTTGAGGTAATCACTCCGGGAACAAAACCGGTCAGGTTCCACGCCTTGCGCAAGTCGGAAAAGTAGGTTTGGCCTGGCTGGTCTTGCGCATAGTTCAGCAGGTAGTCGCCGGCCAGGTTATATACCATCAGCATGTAAATCTCGGTGCTGATGCAAGCCATTTGCAGGCTCGCTATTTCAACGGCGACGCTGTAAGTCCATTGGATAGACGGCGAGGCATCGGGCAAATACGTTATATTGATGCCCATGACTGCGCGTATCCATGCGATATAGCCTGACAGCGTCGGGGTCATTATGCAGCCCTTCCGATGCGGCCTTTGCTACGCTTGCCGCTATCCTTCTTGCTGACATTGGAGTCAACGCGGACAAGTTCGTCCATGCCGGTGTTGGTATCGCCCTCTGTCTTGTCGACCAGCTGCAGATCCATTTCCTTGATGGCGCCACCGGTATCCTGCGCTACCTGAGCCAGATTGCCGCTGATCGCTACCGCGGCGATGTTACGCTGTTCTTGGCCGCGCTCTACCAGGACATCAGTATTATGCTCAAAACCGTATTTGATCTGTTGCTCAGTCATGGGCTTATTCAGCTGATAGCACAGATTGATAAACGGCGCGGTGCGGTCGATATCCTTCACGTCTACCATGCCATAGGCACGATGCTGGTCAACGATCTGCATCAGGTCGGACTCGGTGAATTTCCCATTGATGACGATTTGACCGCCTTTTGGGATAGGACGATTGCGCAGCATACCGGTTTCAGGCTCCCGGTATGAGAACAATTCGTCCTGTTTCTTGCAGTTCATGATGTAAAGCTCAGTCATATTTCCCCCAGTTTAAAAAGAAAGGGCCGGCGCTAAGCCGACCCCTAATAGTACCCCAACCCTGGGGGATCGGCTATTACTGGTACTGAATGCTCAACAGCGTAAGCGCTTCAGGACGGATAGCCCAGCCTGGAGTCGCACGCATTTCTGAGACGATATCAATCGCACCACCGGGCAACGGTGTACGAATTTCACGCGGCGCAGCCATATCAGCAAACATCAGCAAACAGGCAGACAGACCAGGAGCCAGGCCAGCAAATTCATTGGTGTTGATCTGACCGCCGACTGGCTTTTTGATTTCAGGTACAGACAGGATGAACATGTCAGTGCCGCCAGCGCCTTTGCCGATCAGCGTATCGTCGTATGTCCATTCGACCGAATCGCCGTTCTTTTCCACGACGTCCTTGATCAGAGCCATTGTGGTAGCCGAGCCGGCGCCGTCACGTTGGAACTGGGTCAACTGAACGATGTTCGTCAGCTCCATAGTACCCAGGACACGTTGCGGCGCAGTGATAACGACGCGCGAGGCCATGCCGAATTGATTGGTACGGGTCTTGAGCGCTTGAATCAGGCTCAGGATGTAGATGCCCAGCTGACCATTATCGTAGGTGACCAGCGTTTGATTGCCGTTTGAATCGGGCGGCAAAGATACTGCTGTGGCGCCGGCAGCATTGACCAAGCCCTCGCCATTCTGTGGATTCACCCCGTACAACTCGAAGTCGCGCAGACCTTGGAAAATACCCTGACGCATACCCAGGCGGAACGCATTGTCGATTGGCAGATCCCAGACGCCAGCCGCTGCTGTGTCGTGATGGTCATACTCGGCGCGAACACGCATCAAGTAGGTAGGCATGCGGATTTGCGCTGCTTCCATGGAGACGGATGGCAGCTGGTTGTATGCCACCTGGCCGACTGCGATTTCCGTTTTCAGGAAGAGGGTTTTACCGTACACGTACTGATCGCCTTCAGACAGGCGAATCAGAGGATCGCCGCCTGCCAGCAATTCGAAAGCGCCGGAAGCCTGTTGATACTGCAAAATCCACTCGGGCATCACATACGAAGGCGAGACGCGTGTGAAACTTGGGGTGATTGCTGCCATTTTTTATTCTCCAGCGCCTCACGGCGTTAAATTAAAGTTGCGGGCGTCTCACGACGTTACGCGTTAAATCTGTACCAGGACGCAAGATTTGTTATCAAGCCAGTTTGCCAGGGCGGTGATTGGGTTATAGCCAACGATACGGCTGTTGTTTTGGCCCAATTGCAGGATCTTGCATGGCAGCGCTCCGGTGTTTTGGTTCAGCACAATAGTACCTGTAATCGTACCGATTACGCCAGAGCCGGATACAGGAACCTGGAAGCTGAAATGCTGATTATCGGTGAACGCCGTCACAGTCTGGTTGCCGTTGATGATGGCGTTGCCTCCTGTGCCACCGTTCACTGCGCCGCTGATGTTGATCGTGTCGCCCACTGCGCCCACGTTCGACGCCGCCGCAGTGACAACGGCAATCGTTGCAATACCATTGGCGTAGGTCGATGTCATCGAAGTGACGGAAACCGTAGGGGTCGATGCGTCATAAGGCACCAAGCGGGAATTGTTGATATCCCAGGTTACCTGTTGATTGATCGAACCAGTTGCCAGAGCCGCTACCAGGGAAGGATCAGCAGCCAGCGGGATACGCGCCAGGGAGCCGAGACGGTAGAAGTTCACCGTCATGCCGGATGCCAGGATCGGTACTTGATTTTCTGGGGAATTGATCGCGTTGTGGCTTTGATTGAATACCGAGAAGCCTGTGATCGCCGCAGTCGTCGCAGCGCGGGTGATCGAAGGGCCGTAGTGACCATTGTTACCCGATACCGGCAGGGATTCGGTAATCGCCACACCGCCCCACATTGGCAGGGTTTCAGCCGCTGACAGGAAACCGCCAGCCAACTGGTAACGAACCGCAGGATCATCGTGCGCAACGCCCTGTGTAAAGCCATCGGACTGTACGCCAAAGAATCCGGCTGCATTCGTTACCGCCATTGGGTTAATGCCCAGAATTGTACTCATCTTTCATTCTCCAGCGTCATCGCGACGTTAGGTTAAAAATCGGTTCCGGGGATACAGCGCCCCGGATTCGCTGTTTCTACTACCTGCCGGTGCCGTTGTTGATCTGCGAAACGAAGCGGCGGACAGGAGGTTTGAACATGGCGCTGAAATCGCTGAAGCTGCCGACGAATTCGCTGATCTGGTGGCCGCCAGGGCTGGTGCGTTTGATTTCACGCAGAGCACCAGGAGCAGCAGTGCGAGGATTGCGCGCGGCAATCGCTGCATCAGCATAGACCTGCTTTTCTGCAACATCGATCAGCGCATCGCTGATTGCTTCCATCGGCACGCCTTTCCATGTTTCGGAGTGGTCTTTGAACTTGCCGAGCAGACGACGGCGATACATCAGGGCCGATTCGCCAACCAGAGGGGCAGAGGCACTATCACCGAACGCCATCGCCAGCGAGTTGGCGCGCATTTGCGCATCGGCGATTTTTGTACGGTCGGCATCGGATAAATTCAAACCGGCTTCCAGCGATGCAACCCTGCCGGATAAAGCAGCGGCGTCGGCGCGCGCCTTTTTTTCTTCCTCGGCGTCGGCTTTTTCCTTTGCCTCTTTTTCTTCAGCGTCAGCCTTTTCTTTGGCTGCGCATTCGGCATCGGCTTTTTCTTTTTCTTCCTTCTCGGCGTCAGCCTTGGCCTTGTCAGCCGCGGTAGGCATCGGAGCGGCAGGAGCCATCGAATCCATCTTGGCCTGCATGTCGGCGATGGTTTTCTTCATCGCTTCCTTTTCATCGGCGTCTGCTTTGGCTTTTTCGTCAAAGGCGTCAGCTTTTGCTTTGTATTCTTCGGGTGTCATATCTGCAACTCCAAGTGAATTATTCAGTACGCCGGCAGGCTCCCCGCCTTTGTCCCATACTCCAACGGGGCAGATTGCCACGTGGTCTAATAGGCTTGGCTTTCCTTCTATCAGGATTGCCTTGCCGTTGTCAAGTTCAATTGTACTATTGTCTTCGAGATTCCGAAACACAACAGTAGGTGAAGTTGACATCTTTTTTGTCGGGTCGCTCATTTCTTCAATGGCTTCGTCATCGTAGATTTTGGCGATGCCCCAGACTTCTTCCTCTTCAGCCTTAATGTAGGGCAGCATGACAGAGCCGACCACGCGATCGCCGAACTCTTTGCTGTTCAGCGTGCGCTTCTCGGGATGCTCATAGATGACGGACAGTCCGTTGCATCGGTCGAGGAAGTCTTGAGTCAGGTAATGCTCAGGAGGCCGATACACGAATTCATCTATCGCCGAGCGGTATGCAGTGCCCGTTCCCGTGATGCGAATGGCGAACAGCGACATATTTACAACACGTTGCGGGCTGGGCAATTCGCCTGCCGCCATCGCGCGCGCAATGTCCAGCTCATCCATGGTGCTGATATCGGCAGGTTCGGGTGTATTAGGCATGGCGTGAATCTTACCAGCAATTAACCCGATTTGAAATAATCCTTGATTTCGGCCGCATCCCCATATAGAGTATATATTCCATGTGGATGAAAGAATGTCATGAGCTTATTTAATTTCAAACCAAAGAGTGAGAAGGCAGTCGAGTTGATGCGTAAGGAAGGCATCAGCGCCTATGCAGCAGCAAAGCGGATCGGTATTGATCTGACTACGATCTACAAATCAAAGAGTTATGCGAAGTTCAAACAGGAGAAAAGTAATGCCGATCAAAACAATTAGCCATGAAGCCTTTTGCGCCAAGATGGATGCCCTTGACGCCGAAAATCCTGTTCCATATTTCAGGGCGACAGGCGAAGTACCGCCAAGCTACAAAGGGCCGCTAAGTGAAGAAGTGATAAGAAAATTGGCTTGGGACTCAGAGCCAATCATAATCTATAAAATAGTTCCCCGAGAAACCACCAAACGAAGCATAACTTGGACTCCCTTCTGGGATGGTTTTTTCTGGGGTGTCATATTCTTCGTTCTCCTTGTTGCTCTTGCTGGGCTTATCTTTCCGACATCAGCCCATGCCGCCACAGACATCCCCCTTGAACCGGCCTTTCGAGCATCTGGATTTGAACAGACCGACGAAAATATCAACGTGTTCGCGCGGATATTACGGGGCAACGGCTGGGCGTGCGGCTCTCTGATACAGATCACCACCTTTACGCCGGGGCAGCAATGGGGCGTGGTGTGTGATCATGGCCGGCATGTGTACAGGCTAACGCTGTACTATGGGAAGGTGCTTATTGAGCCAGGAGTATTTTGATGGAATCAGCCGACACCACAATAACGATTGGTGACCAGACTTTCATCGGGACTGCCGTAATGCTCGCTGACGGCACTTACGAGACAAAACGGGGCTACATGAAGCCTGGGATTGTGAAGCCGTATCCAAAGGCCATCGCTCTGATGGTAGAGCGCGATTATTGGCGCCGGCCCATCGCGTACAGCATCATGCAGGGGATTTCAGCTTCTCGCGTCCAAGGTTCGTAAGCATTTCCTCGGGCAATCCACGCAACGAATAGATGTATGAATAGCTGCACCGGCAAAATGGGTCTTCTCCTACCATTGTGATTTCGTCGGTGTAGCCGTTCTTTCCCCGCTTGCATAATCCCTGCTGCTGAGCCCAGTTCCCGCGAATCAAATACACCAGCTTGTCGCGTTCCTTGTGGTCTTCTCGGTAGTTGTAGCCTGGCTGGCGCCAATGGCTATGCCACTCGGCCGCAATCGCGCCTCCGTCCACCGCAAGGATATCATTGAGCGATGCCGTGAACTTATGGCCCTGATCGATGGCTACGCGGCGTTCCTCGAATGGGAGTTGGCGCAGAGCCTTGCGAAGGTCATTCTTCACATCGGCAGTATCAACGACCTTGCTGCCACCCGCTGGGATAGACGTTGACCAACCGCTGAAGCGCTGCAGGGTCTTGGTCACCATCTGTTCACGGTTCAGCTTGATCAGCTGCGCGCTTGACATGATGCGCCGGTCGAGTTCTGCGCGTAGGCTGGGCTTGACCTGTTCCAGCCGAAATGGCGGTATGCCGGGATGCATCTTGAGGATGGCGCCCTTGTCAATCATCCGTGTGTAGATGTCGTGCATGGTGCGGTTCAGGATCTTGCGCATTTCCGGCTCGGGCAACATGGCCTGGCGGACAGCAACGTCGATCTTGACCAGCCATGCGTCGATGCGTTCCTGGCTATCGAAGCCATGCGCTTCTATGTCCTGGATCGCTGCGGTGATGGTCTGGTAGAAGTTCACTTGCTGGCCTTCTTATCCTTTGAATCGTCACCGGCATCTTCTGCCTCGGGCGGTACAAACTCCATGAGCGCGTCCATGTCGAATTCCAGCGAGGAACCGAAAAGCAGTTTCATGTCATTGCAGTTGTCGCATGCCCACTGTATCAAGCGCGCCTTATTCTCTGGGTCAAGCGCAGGCAATAGGGTTTGCAGCATCTGGATAATGCCGTCCAGCTTGACCTTTTCGCCCTTGGCTAGTTCGCTGTCTGGTTCCTTGAGCAAGTTTGGCCACTCGGCACGGAAAGAATTCATCCATGAGGTAAAGGCTACCTTGTAGTCAACGTTCCCGTATATTTCCGGGTATTGGGCCTGGATGACTTGGTAGAAATCCGGGTTCCATGCGCGGTACATGACGATTGGGTCAAAGAAGCCATAGAGCGGCTGCAGCCACTTGCGCATGCGGTCGATGTACTGCGCTTCCTTCTTCGCATCCTCGCTGCCCTCCCCAAAGCCTTCGGCAAGCGTTTCCTCTGTCAACATCCGAGCAGGCATGTCATCGGCTGCAGCGATGTTCTCAAGAATGTTCTTGCGCGCATAATTCGCTTTCTCTGCGTTCTGCATGTCCAATACTTCGACGCTATCCTCGATGCCGATGTTGATCACATTGGTAGTCTGCGATTCCTTGATGATGTTGCGCTTGATACCCATGGCACCGGCTATCAGGTTGTTGACTACTGCACCGGTCTGCTTGATCTTCGCCACCAATACGCCGGCCTTACGCGTCACCATATCATCGGTCACCATCGTTTGAACAAATGACTTCAGCGGGAAGAGCGCGCGCTGATATACGCTGCGGCCAACAAAGCCGAATGCCGAACTGGTGTAGCTGATGTAGATCGGGCGCTCGTTCATAATCGTCACTGAGCGCGAGCGGGCATAGGGCTGGCCTGAGACAGCAATCGCTGCATGCTTCTGGAAATCGGGCGAGTTCGGGTCTTGGTTGAGAACCAGCGAGCCGGAAGTATTCAGCGGGTCGAGATCGTTGAAATAGAGCTTCAGCTTGTAGTATTCCTCTGGCGATATCTCATCATTTGTCGGAATACCCGGCGCACCAAAGGCACAGGAGGCAATGCCATACACCCGAGCCAATGTCCCTACGTTGATAATGTGCTCATCCGCGCCGATCTTCTGCCACTCGGCGATGAAGGCCTGTACCACGGCATCGCCGGGCGCCGCGGTAACGACAATCTCACGCTCCTGCGACATGGCAATGCGCAAAGGCTTCTGCGCCATCTTCAGGCCGAGAGGATGCCATTCGTAGATAGTCTTGCATGCCTGGTAGCTGGCCTCTGTGCCGGGCTCGGTGCTATCGGCCATCAGGAAGTTTTGAAGCGCGTTTTCCAGCACTGAGCCTTGGACGGTGAGATTCGACATGTTCAGCCTTCGTTGTTTTCTGGTTGCCTATTAGAACCCATCCGGGCCGTTGAGTCCAATGATCACGCCGTAAGTAAATGTATCAAACAAGTCATCAGCACGCT
This sequence comes from Pseudomonadota bacterium, assembly GCA_040390685.1. Taxonomy (GTDB): domain Bacteria; phylum Pseudomonadota; class Gammaproteobacteria; order Burkholderiales; family Burkholderiaceae_D; genus Undibacterium. The sequence continues at coordinate 37,964 of JAZJYB010000172.1, forward strand.
TCGCAGCATCTTTATCTCCAAGCCGATAGCCACATACTTGATGGGTCAAATGGTTGCGCGTCTGTTTTTTGTATTCAGTCACTTTATCATAGGCAAGAGCTGAAATCTTCACCTCGCCCCGATGGACTGGCCCGGATGCGTTTATTGCTCGCCCATCCTTTCCTATTGATGTGATATCACCGTCGATAGGTTGACAAGGAAGGCCGACACGCTGCGCATATTGATTTAGGGTAATTCCACTGGCCTTATCTTCAATGAATGCGCCAATGAAACCACCGCGACACTCGCACATAGCTGCGAGCTGTTCACCGCGTCGTAATACACCAGGCAACCAAGCAATCAGCAAATCGCTATTAATCTGGGTTATCTCCCAATCAAGGACTACCAGCGGAATACCGAAACCTTTTGTAAGGCCAAACCAAGTTACCCCCGTCCCATCATTTTCACTGCCATCCTTCAGTGCTGAGTCGATCACGCAATAGACGGCATCGCAGTGCATCGGAAGCGGCACGCCCCGGCCATTGACCGTGAGCGATTCTGAGCTGAAGAAAGCCTCACCCGACCAATTAACGAACTCGGCAAGGTACTCTTGCTTATAGACCAATGGAGGGTATTTTTCTTGGAGCTTAGATACTGCCACAGGGTCAAGCATGGGGTTCGCCGAAGTGGGAGCGTGAAATTCTTTCCATTCATCCAGCAGATTCTTATCTGTGCATGCCTGATAGAAATAGTCTTCATCGTTGATGCCCTTGGGCGTACCCGCCATAGAGCAATTACCGCCTCGGTCAAGCAATGTAGGGGCGATCGACTGCTCCCAGATATCGCGCAATCCTTTCGCAAGGCTGGCCTCATCGATCAGCACCTCATCGTAGAAGCGGGAGCGCCCCGCATCAGGATCGTTCAGCGTCCAGAACTCGATAGCGCCACCGGTCACCAGTTCGATCACGCCGTCGATCTTGGACGCGCTCTTGACTGCTGGCCGGATCATTTTGAGGATGCGATTGTAGGACGGGAGCAATAGCTTGTAGCTGGGCGAGAACCAGCCTACTCGCTTATTGTGAACGCCCCAGTTTGACGCCCAGTTCTCAAACATCGTAGTCTTACCGAAGCGCCGGCCACACCGGATCACCGTGCGCGACCCTCGGTTCTTGTAGATGTGTTTCTGCCCTGTATGGGATTTGACAAGCTTGATGTCCATCAGTCGAGATCCGGGCTGTTGAGCACGCGGACAATCGTTTCCCCAGCACCAGCCTCTTCGGCCTTGATGTCCCCATATTTCTTAGGGCGCAGCTTGCCGGCCATCCACTTGCGGGCATCGATCTGCAACCGGCGATGATGGATCATGTCGCCTTTGACTTCGCGTGTGCCCTTGGAATCTATGATGATCTGTACGCCCTCTTGCGGCGTGTCGGCTATTTGTAGGATTTCGTCAAAGAGAGTATCTGCCTGTTCTTCCCGTGCGCGTGCGTACTGTTGCACGAAAGCAGGATTTACTCTCAACCACTTCATGACAGCCCCAATAGAAGGCATCTTGTCGTCTGTGCAAATCCTTCTTAGACTTTGGCCTTCTATCAGCCGAGCGCAGATTTCATCCGCAATCTTCTGCGAGTATGAGGATTTTCGGCCCATTGCATGTTATGCGAATGTCACAGTGATATCGGCGGGAGTGCCACCAGCAGTGACCACGAACAGCCCTGTGGTGAAGCTGATACCGTAGCTCAGGTCAGCTTGTGACGTAGTGGAAGCGGTAGCCAGGAGGGTTCCCGCTGCGCTGGTGCCGTCATAGAACTTGACGGTGGATGTTACCCCGGCAGTATTCACGATCAGTGCGCTCAATGAACCAGGGCCAGTCTTTACCTGCGTGTTGCCGTTGGCTGGGATATTCTTGCCGGTGACGGGGCCAGAGGCCAGATAGACAGGAATTGCGCCGGCGGGATTGTTCTGTGCATTTGGGTAAGTCATGATGCGCTCCGTTAGATTGACCCAGGAATGGTATCACGCAATACCAGAAGCATAGTAGCTTCCAATTGGTCAGGGGAAATATTGGTTTTGAACTTGGCGCGGATCGTGCACGGCAGTTGCGGCAGAACAGCTGGGATAACTCCACCGCTGATCTGAACCTGAATTACTGTCCCTATCGGGGCGGTGTACCCCGGATAAACCACCGGCTGGGTATTGACCGCGGCTGTTCCGAAAGTGAGCGTGTTCTGATCGTCCAATACGGATACGACCTGCGTAATGACTTCAGTCGGCAAAAGCAAATTCCCGCAAGCTATGTCATATAGCCTGGAATCATAGGTGCGTTTGACAAGAGCTGCTTGGGGCATGGCTTACCTTCTTTGGATATCCCATACAGTGGGGCGTAGGTCAATATTGCACACTGTTGAGCGTAAATCAATCAGGAAAACCTCATTATTTCCATAAAAGAACACGCGGCTCGGGCCAATGCTGAGAGTATCGTATGCTGAAACTGTTTCGATTATGACGGCCTGGAATGCTGGAAACCCCTTAGAAACCAAATCCTGCAGGGTTACAGGCTCTACCAGAAAAGCCAAGTAATCCCCCGATGCAAGGGCGGTAATACTGTCCGTAGAACTGACCAACTCAGCGAGAGAAGATGATTTAAACACCGAGGCTGAAACTATGTCGGATGCAGATATCGCCTCTGCAAGCGCGCCCAAATAATTTCCAGCTGTAATTGCTGTCAAGGTATCCGAAGCAGAGACAGCCTCGCTCAATGCTGAACTCTTGCTTGTCACTTGGCTAAGTAAGTCAGACGCTGTTACAGCCTCGGAAAGATTGGAAAGCAGCGTTGCGAGTGCTGAGACGATATCACTCGCGGAGGCGCTTTCGATCAGGCCTGCCAGATAGTTACCCGCCGTCACCGCAGATATCGTCTCGGATGCAGCAACAGATTCAACGAGAGCGGCACTGGCGGCATTTATTCCGCTGATGGTATCGGATGCACTCGCTAACTCAGATAAAGCTGCTGAGAGGCCGGATATCACGGAACTGATGGCATCGGAAGCGGATATGCTCTCGGTTAATGTTGCTGAAGCGCTTCCCGCACCCGAAATAGTGTCTGTTGATGTCACGGATTCAGACAATGATCCTGAGCCGGCCAAATTGGATGAAATAGTATCCGAGGCGGCAACGTTTTCTGCCAAAGAGGAAAACTTCGCCAGGACGGCGCTAACTGAGTCTGATGCAGATGCATTTTCCACCAGTGCTACGGAAGCGCTTAATATCGCGGAGATACTGTCGGAAGAAGTGATTGATTCAGAAAGAGCACCCGATTTAGAACTAAGCGCGGAAATAAAGTCAGTTGCAGATGCGTTTTCTGTGAGTGAAGCAGTGAGTCCAGCTGAGGTAACCGCCGGCATGCGGGCATAGGATGCCCTGCCATAGGAGAACCGGCCGTAACTCATCTAATCCCACCAAGCAGAAAAGTCGTAATTGATCACTTCATTAAAGTCAGTCATTGCAGAAATGATGTTCTTATGCCTTGTGGCAGTCCCTGCAATTTTTGCCTCCAAAGCGGAAAACATGTCTCCCTTCGCAATAACGCGTGATGCAATTGTTTGAACGTCTGACATTGCAGCTCCAGCTTCAGCAACTAAATCAGGTGCATCATCGGGGTTCTTTGACGTATCGAACGCTTGCGCCTGCCGGTATTTTGCCTCCCATTTTCCAATCTCTCCCTTGGAATAACCAGCCACAGCTTTATCGCGCAACCATTTGGCTTTCGCGTCGATCTCGGCTTTCTTGTTTGTAACGGCACCTGCGAGAGGATCGTAAGCGTCAATGATCGCTTGCACGACTTCATCATCCGTGCTTACCCAGATACCATTTTCTTGGCGCAGGACATGGCCGGCAGCAATGATGGCGCTATGCAGCCCACTGCCCTTTTCAGTGTAATTAATCATGATGAGATTTTCAATCCTAGCCAAGGACAATTTATGTTGTTTGCACCACCATTATTTATCGCACTTGGGGTTCCTGAAAAGGTAGGTTGCAGGCCGCTGGAATATGCCTGAGGAACGCTGATCGAAAAGCCTGGCCCGTAAGCATTTGTATCACTCAATGGGCTGCGAGGGGCCATCTGGAATCCGCCGGCACATAAAATACTAGGAGTATTGTCCGAAAGAACCCCGATAGGGTACCAGTCTGGATTTAGCCATAAGCTATTTGAAGGGTTCCATGTAGATATTGTAGTATCCGCCTTTAATCCGGTTGTGCTTGAGTCTACAATGTTGAAAGTACACAAAAGGTTCTTAGGCAATCCATCATTACCATAATCATATAATCCCAAACGGATATGTGAGGCAGCAACTGCTGCCGTAACATTGAGCTGGATACCTGTCAAAAGCCCTGCAATAGTGACCATCGAGTAGCAGTAGTATTGAGTGTTCGCTACCAAAGCAGCCCCACCACCGCTATTCAATGTGTTCACGTGCTGGGATATTAAATAATCCCGGAATGCAGAACTACCAACGGTTGTTTGAGCGCCAACTAGGGCGGGAAATTTATCTTCAGCCATTGCTGACAAACTGATGATCACATTGCCTGCTGTAGGCGTAGAACCGAAGGCAATAGGCGTTGCTGCTACACCTCCGCTGCCATCTTTCAGTGTGTTGGTCGAGCCATCCCATGATATCTGTGGTCGCGTGCGTGTAAGCGTAGTCCCGCTAAGCGTGCCTATGCCTGATTCAAACTTTTTAGCAGAAGTGGTAGATTCATCGCGGATGACATATCTTACCAACTGAGTTGAAACTGCACCAATAGCCTGAACCAATCCAGGAGTTCCAGATATGGCAGATAAGGTGACAGCACCATTACCACCCGTTCCGCCAATAAGAATAGTTGTACTTTCTACGAAATCATAAGCTCGCATGATCAGCCCTATCTGTCAGCCGAGTGATCCACTCCAGTGGGATTCCATCAGTACTACCGATAACGATATCCTCGTTCAAATGCTCGCACCTAACTTTAGTCGGAGCCTCTAACGCCCAAAGACCGTGTTTTACATGCGCATCCAGGAAAAGCTTATCGCCTTTACGCAACACATTTTCGCCATTATCATCTTCAATGCGAACTGACCCCTCAAGGCAAGTTACCCAATGACCGAATGCATGAGAATGAAACCGATCAAAGACGCCAGGCATGTCATATTCTTTGTCGATGTATATCACCCCTGGCTCAACATGAATGGAATTCAGAGGGCCAGCAGCATGGACACGGTATTGGTTGAGTAGCATATCAGTCCGTTGGATTGGCGGCTGTCAAGCTGACATTGGTAGCAGCATTCGTGGCAATGCCTAAAACGGATATGCCCAATACGGTCACTGCAGTTTGCCTTGCCACCTGGATCGTTACAGAAGTGTTGCTAATGGACGTTACCTTGTGGCTGATAAATACTCCTGATGTATTATCTTCGGGAGTAATGCCAATAATCGGTGTCACACCGCTTGGGAATGGCTTACTGAATGTCCAAGTGAAATTACCGGAGGTGTCAGTCATGCCTCGTTTAGTCAAGGGTTTATTTTTTACATGACCGGGGCCGAATGGAATCAGGAAATCTGCTGATACTTGAGGCCCGCTATATGTTGAGCTATTTTGCAGCCACCGACCAGGTGAACCAGAAGGAATCGAAGTTGGTTTGATTGCATTGATTCCACCATCATCTGCTGCCATAGAAGTGGCAGACCAAACAAAATCCCAGCGAAGCGCCCCTTGAGGATAAATCGGACCATAATAGTAAGCAAGCTGCTGATCAAACTCTCCGATGGTGTTGTAGACAGCGGCTTGATCATTGAGTAGAACTGCCTCATAGAAATTGGAAGCATGCGCCGACATGCCGAAGGCCATTGCAATACAAAAAATCAGGTTTTTCAGGATTTTCATTTTCTTACTCCTTATGCGCCAGCAGTATAAGAAACTGTCAGCGTATTGGTGGAAACTACAGGCTGATCGCCGCCGGTGAACAGTCCAGCACTGTAGAGCGTGCCGGTCGTGCCGTCTTTAGTCGAGTTGGTAGTCAGGAAACCGCCCTTGACTGTGCCTGACCCAGAGAAGGTAAAGACGATGCCGGGGGAAATAGCCTTTGTGCCTGCCGAAGCTGCCGCCCATGCAACAGAAGGGCGCGTACTCGCCGCATAGGTCGGCGTATTCGCTCCGCCCGCTTCAAGCCAGCCAGCGTGAGACGCCATCGTGTCAGCGGCGACAATCGCGCTATAGCTGGTTGAGCTGATCAGGCCCAGGAAAAATGCCGCGGTGTATGCAGATCCTGCGAAATATTTGTCCAGCAGATCATTTTTACCTTGCGTGACGACCAGGTTAGGGAAGTGCTCGCGCCATAGTTCATTGCCATCAGCATCCCGGCATACCGCATCGTACCAGCCATGCACTTGGACGTTTTCGCCAAGGCCGCATGCAACGCCCATCGCAGAAGCCACTGCCGAGCTCAGAACAACTTTTTCGATTTGACTGGACATTATTCTTCTCCCTCTGGTTTTTCAGCAGGCGCAGCGATTTCCTCTATGTCATCCTCAGAGAACCAGCGCTCGCAGTGACCACCATCGGGCAGCGTGTATTCGACGCGAAACTCGAATTTATCCGTGTCGTCGTTGAATTTCTTTTCGAGAACTTGGCCCTCAATGACAGGGACGACCTGCCGCACTGTACTGCCTTTTTTGATGGTAGACATGATCGCTCCGTATAATTTACAAAAATCAAGATTTCCGCTAGATTCTATCCGAACTGAGGGAAATTATCAGGATTTCCGCTGTTTTTCTTGTGCTTTGCGCATTGCATCGGCAAGCTGGCGCCCCAAGTGCCGTTGCAGCTCCTTGGGGTCAGTGGGCGGGATATAGGGCTGTTGTGTCATTCAGTTGTCCAATCGCCATCCGGGAACATACGGTGCCGCAGGCGTTCCTCGCTGAGCATGCGCCGGAATTCCGAATTCTCTTCCAGCCGTGGCTTAATTCGGAACACGTTGTCGCGGGTCTTACGATCTAACCGGCGCCGCTTCATTTCCCTGGAATATACCCATGCATCGACCAGGAGGGCGACGGCGACCGTGAGAGCGATAGCAACCATCAGGATGTAGGACAGATACATAACATCGGGAGTTTTCATAGTTTAATTTCTTTCGGGAATTCTATAGGGAATAACTGGTCTTGTCATTTTTGCGCTAAATCTGACGGTCAAACATGTCGTCTAGCGTTTCCTCTGGGAACTTTACGAACTCCCATATTTTCTTCAGGATGCGTTTCATGTCATTCTCCTATTAATTGTTGTTGCGGGTTGTTCTGCTGAAGCTTGGTTTAAAAAGGCAGTTTCGCCGTCTTTTTATCAGTTTTCATTTTCACTTCGACAGCTGGCCGCGCAAAGGGGAGATCAATCAATTCCTGATGCATTGCAGTAGATAGGACAGCCAGGGCATCAGCGGCGTTATTGTCGCCTGGTGCAAAGCCACGCTTCTTGGCCTCAAAAATCATCATATCCTTGTCGGCCCGACCGGTGCCCGCCCAATGTTTCTTAATCGTACCCCAGTGAACAGGATGGCAGGGGATATTGTTCAGCATGCACCAGTGTTGCAAATGCGCCAAGAAGCCGCCGAATATCTCTGCGCTGGCTGCAAACTTGTTGACTGATTCCTCATAGTAGATGGCATGCAGTTCGCCAGCAGAAGTTCCAGATTCAGTAAGGAATCGCCGAAAGCTGAACCAGCGTTGTCCGCTCTGCTCGTTAGGCTTCGGGGTCAGATTCGCGGTTCCATGCGTGATCTTGCCAGCCGAAAGAAGCGCCCAGCCCATTTTGTTTGCTGGATCCAAAGCAAGGATATTCATTTTTTATCTTTCGGCAGGGTCAGGATGTATTGGTTCATGGAAAAAGCACCTCAAATTTGACACCGAAAATCCTGATAGCCCACCGCAAATTTCCACTTCTTTCGGAGAACATAGGAGCATTGTTTGTAATATGCAGCCCAAACCCGAAAAAGCGAAACCAGAAAGACTTACATTTTGTGTTTGGGGAAATGTAGAAATTCCCGCAAATTATTGAACTGAGCTTCATCACATCCCCTGTATAGGTGCCTGCTCTTGAGGGAGGCAGGCAGTTGAGAGTTCTTTTTCAAGCCGCTCGGCCCATTGCTTCGCAGTCTCTTTTGGTTTATTGATCAGGTCGCTCTTCTGATTAACTCGTAATTCTTTTTGGCAGTCCTTAGCGACTTCTATCCATTTCGGCGTGCCATGTGTCGCGCGAATCAAGCGCATGCATTTGACGATATAGCTGAGTCTGTGCAACTCCCCGGTGATCCTGGCCCATTGCGTCTTATCCTTGCCGAAGTGGAAGATACAAACCCAGCCAGAACCGCCGGATGTGCTTGGATTCAGCGATGCGTGCATAGGGCAACCGTCTGCGCAGCATTCCTTGTTACTTTCAATCGGCTCATCCTGGTTCGATCTCATGTTGATGCCCCGTATTGAATGAATTTCTCACGCGTTTGATTCTTGGCGGCAGCTATTCGGCTACGCTCTGTCTGGGCGCGCTCATGGGCAGCATTCGCCAGCTTTTCAAACGGATCTTCCAGCTTTTCCAGTTCTGCGCGCAGCCGCGCCATGTTCTCGGCATGCTTGTCCGGCGTGATGGCTTGCCCTTTGTCGGTACCAAGGAGCAAAACGTCTTTCTTGTCGAATTCGATCAGGCCGGCATTCACCGCGGCTTTTACAACGCTTTCACGCTGCGCGCTGTCGGTGCCCAGCGAGGCATGCCAGGTGACAGGCTTACCTGATACCCTGGCCTGCTGCACGATGCGCGTGTAGGCGTCGCGGAAGGCCATGCGCGCGCCTGTATCGTCGCCGTCGTCATACACTGCGCGCGCGGAACCCCAAGCGGCCAGAATTTCAGGGTTGATGATCACCGTTGCCGCTTCATCGCGCGCCTGCAGCGCAATTGCCCACGCCTCGCCGTCACCAGGCCGCCCATCGCCGCCCTGCGCCATCTGGCACTTGCCGATGATATCGGCCAACTTGGGCTTAAAGCGGCCTGCAATCGGGTCAAGCATGAATGCCTCGACACCGCGCTTCACAAGGTCAGCACCATAGGGTTGCAGTGCCGACATCCAGATTTTAATTCGGTCTCCGGTTAACTCGAATTCGTATTCGGTCGACAGCAGCATCAACGATTTTGCGATTGCTTCGTTACTCATGAGAATTTCCCAAGAAGTCCTGCAGGTTTTGCAAAGTGGCAGCAGCAGCCTTGTTCATGCCCTGTGCAGCCGCATTCAGTTTTTCGTAATTCTTTACCGGATAAACGTCTGTCCAGTTGTTCACCGTGGACTGATCCAGCACGGCTTCGATGTTCTGGCCGGCGTGCAGCATTCCAAGCAATTTCTTCTGCACCAGCAACGTCGCGCGCTCAGTCGGTGTCTTCTTGATGCTCTTGCGCATTTCCAGGTATCCTGCCCATGCATCAGCTGGAAGCCAAGTCGGGGGATCCGTGATGAGCTCAGGATTTTTGGTCATTACACCGTCTCCAATGAAAAACCGAAATTGCGGCGCAAAATATCTATAGCCTTTTCAGTGTAGTGGACAGTTTCCTTGTCTATAGCCAATTGCTTATTCAGCCGCTTGTGCAAACGAGCAAACAATTCTTCGGCACAATAGAGAGACATTTTTTTGTCTCCATGCTCTTGTAGCCATCCATTTCTGAGAGGGTATGGCACCCCAAACGCTCTTGCTTCGGAGGATGTCATTGTTGACGGTTTTTTAACTCCATATTTCTCTGAAAGATATTGCTTAAGGCTAATAGTCATTTGATGTTCTTCCTTATTTTTAGGTTATTGCTGTTGAAGTTCTATATTGCTTTTGGTTCAGTTTCGGTTCGATCTCTCAAGCCCCCCCTACCCCCCAAGGGTAAAAGAAACAAGGATTTGCCTTCGGACGAGCCCCGGACATTACCCTCTGAACACACCCCCGTTTGCACGCACTACGATGCTCTGTAGTCCCCAGCCCACTGTGTCCCGCGTGGTTGTGCGTTGCCGGAAATGGAATATCTCGCACCCTTCTTTTTGCCGCAGGCCCATCGTCTGCATTCAAGTCTCGCTGATTTGGTCGAGACACATAACCCTGCCGCAAGACGCAAAAAAGCCGCATAAGTCTGGACTCTTTTGAAGGTCGTTGAGGGAGTAGACACATGTGATATCGATCCCAACTTCAGAAGAACCCAAGCTTATGCGGCTTGACACATGAATTATATAACCCCACGACAAGGTTGATTGAAATCATATGATACAGAACAAGTTTCAGCAAGTTAATTTTGCTCTGCCCCTAATTATTTTCGGAGTTTTCTGACAAAAGAAAGGGGATTTGTCCGATGTGTAGCATTCGATGTTCGGGAATAGCGAAGGGATAAAGTAAATTTATTTTACTAAATATCTTGCGTTAGTAAATTATCTGTACTATAGTTCAGACATCGACAACGAAACAACAAACCGGAGAAAATCATGACAATCGCACAAATCAAAAAACTTGCTGGCGTTCAGATCACAAAGGCCAATGCAACTTTCAACGGGCGTGCAGCTTACAAGGTCGAAGGCATGCCTGGGATTTTCACAAAGTCCGCGCTGATCGCAATGTTCTGCTAATTCATCGACAAACACAACGCGGAGAATGAAATGAAAGCTTACGAACTGACCAAAGACGGATGCATGCAACGCGGTCGCATTTGGATGATAGTCGAAGGCAAAGAATCCGCAGTTAGAAAAATTGAAAAAGAATTAAACATCGATTGGACAAATACCCAAGTTGAAGAAGATGGCGATAAAGACGGTGAAATAGCAATTATGTACGCGATAGACCGTAACGAAAAACAAGAATTCATGGACGCATACAAGGTCGCAAAGAAAATCTAATAAACCCCGCGCCGGACGGTTTCCGGCAATTTGAAAAAGAGAATCATGACATCTGATGAACTCAAATCCTGGCAAGCTGCAATGGGCCTTACAGCTGTTGCAGCAGCTGAACGCATCGGCGTGACGCGAGTCACTTATTTTAACTACCTGGGCGATAAAAACCGTATTCCTGGCATGCTTGGGTATGCTTGTGCAGCGATCGCCAATGGCATGGAACCTTGGCCCGTTTGTACGTGGGCGAAAAAATAGCCCCGAAGGGCTATTTCGCTTTAATGGCATACCTTGCCACCTTCAGCCAGTCTTGGACAGACAAATCATATTATAGTATATAGCTAATATCTGCACAAAAAAATAGCCGACGAATCGGCTTTGGCGGGGCTAGACGGCGTCAATACAAATTCTCCGAGTACAGAGTGCCGCCGTCCCTGTCATCGCCGCCTATGTGGTTGTGAGTAGAGATAGCCGAATTTTCGGAAATAAGAAACGCTAGGCATTGGCTCATCTTTCGGGCCGCTATAACGTGTTCTATAGTGGAAACCACTACAATACCCCGCATACTTACCTTCACGCTTGTTTCT
>JAZJYB010000173.1:0-5043 GCA_040390685.1 Pseudomonadota bacterium
GATGAAATTTGATGTAGCAATTGTTGGTAGTGGATTGGCTGGTTTATCGGTCGCATTACACTTGGCAAAAACCCGCAAAGTCGCCGTGATTTCAAAGCGCACTTTACTCGATGGCGCCAGTGACTGGGCTCAAGGCGGCATTGCTGCTGTCCTTGATTCCGCAGACAGCCATGAACAACATATCTCGGACACGCTGATCGCCGGTGGCGGATTATGCGATGAAGGTGCGACCCGTTACATCATTGAACATGGCCGCGAAGCGATTGATTGGCTGATACAGCAAGGCGTCCCTTTCACGCCCGACGATGAGGCAGAGTTGGGTTTTCATTTAACGCGTGAGGGTGGACATAGTCAACGCCGCATCATTCACGCGGCCGATGCCACAGGGCACGCCGTCCAAGTGACTCTAGAACAGCAAGTCAGAAACCATCCGAATATCAGCCTGTTTGAGCACCATTATGCGATCGACGTTATCACCTCGAATAAAATTGGCGATTCAAGTCTAACGCCACGCTGCCTCGGCCTGTATGTGCAAGATGTCAGGAGTGGTGAGGTTTTCACTTTCACCGCGCAACATACCGTAATGGCAACCGGTGGCGCAGGCAAAGTTTATCTCTACACCACCAACCCTGATACCGCTACCGGAGATGGCATTGCGATGGCGTGGCGCGCAGGCTGCCGGGTCGCCAATATGGAGTTCATGCAGTTTCACCCCACTTGCTTATATCACCCCTACGCCAAATCATTTCTCATCACTGAAGCGGTACGTGGCGAAGGCGGCATCTTAAAATTACCCGTTGAAGCTGGCGCTGCCGCTGGCACCAGATTTATGCCTTTGCACGATGAGCGTGCCGAGCTAGCGCCTCGTGATGTAGTCGCAAGAGCGATCGACTTTGAAATGAAAAAACGTGGCCTGGATTATGTTGATCTGGATATCAGCCATCAGCCTCCGGAATTTTTAAAGGAACACTTCCCCACCATCTATGCCCGCTGTTTAGAACTAGGGATTGACATCACTAAGCAAGCGATTCCGGTCGTCCCTGCGGTCCACTTTACTTGTGGCGGCATAGTTACGGATACCATGGGCAGGACAGATTTACCTGGCTTATACGCAGTTGGCGAAACCGCTTACACCGGTTTGCACGGCGCTAACCGCCTGGCCAGTAACTCGCTACTGGAATGCCTGGTCATAGGAAAAGCGGCGGCGCAACACATTGCAGCGCAAGAAGTCATTTCTGTACCTTACTTACCAGATTGGGATGAAAGCCGCGTCAGCGATGCCGACGAAGAAGTTGTGATTGCGCACAACTGGGATGAATTACGTCGCTTTATGTGGAATTACGTAGGAATTGTACGTACGACGAAACGCTTGGAACGTGCCAAGCATCGCATACAATTACTCAAGGAAGAGATAGACGAGTATTACGCGCACTTCCGCATCACTAACAATTTATTGGAGCTGCGCAATCTAGTTGAAGTCGCGTCGCTGATTGTCGACAGCGCCCTTTCAAGAAGAGAAAGTCGCGGACTGCATTTTAGCCGGGATTATCCAGAAACCATGCCCAAGGCGCTGGCCACAGTATTATCGCCAAAACGGAAAAAATAATTTTCCGAGACCAAAGCTGAGCGCGAAGTCACTGCGCTCAGTTAAATCCAAGTCAAACAATCCGCAAAGAATAGTCAGTCGCTTTAATATCTTTGGTTAAACTACCGATAGAAATTCTATCGACACCAGTTTCGGCAATCGCCCTCACTGAATGCGTGTCAATTCCGCCAGATGCTTCAAGCAAGGCTTTTCCAGCAGTCAAATCCACGGCGGCGCGCATCATTTCAGTACTAAAATTATCCAGCAAAATCGAACGTGCGCCTGATGTCAATGCCTGCTGTAACTCATCCAGACTCTCCACCTCAACTTGTATGCTGACGCCAGCATTAAGTGCTTGTGCGGCTTGCAAAGATGCTGCAATCCCACCTGCTGCTGCGATGTGGTTTTCTTTAATGAGGATGCCGTCATATAGTGCCAACCGTTGATTCTGACCGCCACCAACCCGTACCGCATATTTTTGTGCCAAACGCAAACCAGGTAAGGTCTTGCGGGTATCGAGAATTGCAGCTTTAGTGCCGGCGATAATATCGACATATTTGCGGGTTGCGGTTGCTACCGCAGATAACAGCTGAAGAAAATTTAATGCGCCACGCTCAGCAGTTAATAGTGCGCGCGCTGGCGCATTAATTTTGCAAACGATACTATCTGCATTCATTAAATCGCCTTCCGCATACTGCCAGTCGACGATTATCGATGCATCCAGAGCTTCCATGACAGCATCAAACCAAGGCGCACCACACAGCACAGCGGCCTCGCGAACCACGACCTGCGCATTCACGCGCTGCCCCTCCGGCACCAACTCTCCCGTGAGATCACAAGCTCCGACATCTTCGTCCAACGCGATTGTCACATTACGCTGCAAGGCCTGCGCCAACGCAGCGTCGAACGGTGCAAAGATATTTTTTAAGTTAATTACTTGTGCATTTTTCACAGAATTTTTCATAGCAATACTCATGCTGGCCCTATCCCAGAAAATAATTTTTGTTCTTTAGCGAGGTCAGAACCTGGACGCACATTGGCTTTTTTTGCGGCAGCGAAATCTAACATGCGGTCTACGCAAAGCTTGGCTTTTTGTCCGACTACAGGATCAACATGGATCTCACCGCTACCAGTTTCCAGCGCTTGGAGCAAGTTTGCCAAACCGTTCATCGCCATCCATGGGCAATGTGCGCAACTCTTGCATGTTGCGCTATTACCTGCAGTTGGTGCAACGATAAATCGCTTGCCCGGCGCGGCCATTTGCATTTTATGCAAAATACCGTTATCTGTCGCGACGATGAATTCTTGCGCATCCATGGTCATGGCTGCATGAATCATTTGTGAAGTGGAGCCAACCATATCCGCCAGTGCCACCACAGCGGCAGGCGACTCTGGGTGCACCAGAATTTTTGCATTTGGATGCTGTGCTTTTAAAATATCTAGCTCTATACCTTTGAATTCATCATGCACCAGACAAGATCCCTGCCAAAGCAGCATATCCGCACCTGTCTGTTTCTGAATATAAGCACCCAGATGCTTATCTGGCGCCCAAAGAATTTTCTTTCCTTGAGCATGCAAATGCGCCACGATGTCCAAGCCTATGCTAGAGGTAACCATCCAGTCAGCGCGGGCTTTTACAGCGGCACTGGTGTTGGCATACACGACCACGGTTCGATCCGGATGGGCATCACAAAATGCGGCAAACTCCTCCGCTGGGCAACCTAAATCAAGCGAACATGTCGCATCCAGATCCGGCATGAGAATAGTCTTTTCTGGGCTGAGTATCTTGGCAGTTTCGCCCATGAATTTGACACCGGCGACAATCAGGGTTTTAGCCGGATGATCGCGGCCAAATCTTGCCATTTCCAGCGAATCAGAAACACATCCTCCGGTCTCTTCTGCCAGATCCTGCAATTCAGCATCAACATAATAATGCGCAACCAATACTGCCTGTTTCTCTAGCAGCAATTGCTTGATACGCGCTTTCAGACTTTTTCGCTCCGACGCACTTGGCTCTGCAGGCACCCGCGCCCAGGCAGACGCAGTACAACTACTGCCAAGATCCATTTGCGGACGTTCAAACTCGATGACTTTAGTCGCTTCCATCGGCATTTTCAAAGTAAAAATTACAGTGTATCAGGAATAAAAAAACCCACACTTCTTGCGAAGTGCGGGTTTTCTTTTTATCTATGGTGCCGGAGCCGGAATTGAACCGGCACGACCTTACGATCGAGAGATTTTAAGTCTCTGGCTTTTCAATCAAATCAAAGAGTTACCCGCTCTTCCGTGGCAGAATTGTGTCAAGTTCCGACACTGAAACTATTCCATTCTGTCACATGTTGTGCCACATCAGGCAGGAAATAAATCACCTGCATAAATCTCAATTTCTTTAGTGTATGGTCTGAACTCGATAACACCAAATTCCACTCGGCCTTATCAATTCACGAATCAATAGGCACCTGTCAATTCGAACATCTCTGCAAGATTTACATAATTACTCGTCAGATACTTCCTTACGGAAATCAATAATAGTCCTGAGTAACTTCTTACCTTCTTGCGTCAACTGTATTACTTTGCACCGCCGATTTGCGGGATTGTCGTAGGAATGGAGGAGGTTTAAACCGCTTTGCCTGAATTGATCCTTTGCTTCAAGATTTGCAAGATAGCGTGAAGCTGTTGAGGTCTTAGTCCCAGAAGCGTCTGCAATCTCGCGCATGGATGCACCTTCAAGTTTCGCAGCTGTCAGGAAGAACACCAACTGACCAATTGGCATTTCTACGTCAAGATGTCTGAAGACCTCAAACAACTTCAATAGCTTGTTAATCTCTGCTACCGTTATTAAAATACCCATAATTTAGATCCTTAGAATCTTCTTGTCCTGCAACTTCAAAATGCCGTGTCGCAGTCACTTTCCAAATCACTCCAAAAAATCCCAGTTGACACAAGGTTTTTATTGCAATCGACCGGAAACCCATACGGGTGCTATACGTCTATTTCAATAATGGTAGCTTCGGACACCGTGGCAGGGACTTTTATTGCCACAAGTACCAACAAAAAAACATATCCATAAATAAAACAATTCCAATACTGGAATTTATAAAATAAAATAAAGGAAACCTAAGTTCCCATTCTTACTATAACTCATTGATTTTTATGGTGCGAGTACCCGGACTTGAACCGGGATGACTTGCGTCGACAGATTTTAAGTCTGTTGTGTATACCAATTTCACCATACTCGCATTTTAATTCCAAAAGACACGCAGCATTTTAAGTCTCTTGTGTCTACCAATTTCACCATCCGGGCAAGCACTTTTTTTAGAAAGTACAAAAAAATCTATTTAAAACCTTCACAAAAATTTTCATTAACACCGTAGTTGTTAGTAGACTAAATTTTAGTGATTATTAAACTGGAGGCGGGGGTCGGGATCGAACCGGCGTAAACGGCTTTGCAGGCCGCT
>JAZJYB010000174.1:0-28282 GCA_040390685.1 Pseudomonadota bacterium
ATCAGTAGTGCATGATGTACTTCGCGCAAGGTGTCCATCTGACGCTCTGTATCACCGCTTTGATGCGCTAGTTGTTGCTGTAAGTTGTTAGTAAAACTCTCCCAATCCGTTACCTGATGCAAAACAGATTCATCTAATAATTCATCAAGCAAAATTGGGTGTCGGGTAAGGAATTTAGCTGCCCAGTCACTTGCCCCCATCATCCTGATGACGCGTTCCAGCGCGTGTGGAAATTCGGTCAACAAGGACAGATAAGCGGAGCGTCTGGCAATGGCTTCCATAAAATCGAGCAGGTGCTGCAAAGTTTTGACGTGATTATTATTTTGTCTGGCGATAATGCTGAGAGAATTATTGATGAGTGAAGTCAATTTATCGCGACTTGACTCTGACAATGATTGCATTCTGGCCGACTGCCAGGTGTTCATCAATCTCTTTGCGCCTTCCGCTGCATCGGAAAAACCGAGTGCGAGCAAATTCGCGGTAATCATGCCGTCGCCATCTTGATCGGAAAGTGTGGCGGTGGTCATTTGCGTGGTTTCCGCTTCCTTTTTTTCTTTGAAGATGGCATCAAATTGTTCGGCGACAAATTGTCTATGCGGAGCGAGTTGTGACAATAATTCCGTGGTTGTTGCGCAATTCATCATTTGGGCAATTATTTGCTGGTCTTCGGCGCGGGCGGGGAAGGTATGTGTTTGTGCATCGTCGAGATATTGCAGGCGATGTTCCAGATTGCGTAAAAAGCTATACGCGGCCAGGAGTTTTTCGACGATACCTACTTCCAGAATTCCTTTTTCTGCCAAAGTGGCGAGTATGGTACGTGTCGAGCGATGGCGGAACACAGGTTCTCTGCCACCACGAATCAATTGAAATACCTGGCTTAAGAATTCGATCTCGCGAATGCCGCCACGCCCGAGCTTTACGTTGTTGCTCCGTTCTGGATGGCGGGTTTCTTGCCGTGTGACCTCTGCGCGAATTTGTGCATGCATGGAGCGCAGGGAATCGATCACGCCATAATCGAGATAGCGTCGATACACGAAAGGATGGATTATTTTTTCCAGCGCATCGATTTGAGTTTGTTGACCTGTGATGGCGCGCGCCTTGACCCAGGCATAACGTTCCCACTCTCGGCCTTGAATCAGAAAATATTCTTCGACCATCGCAAAACTGGCAACCAAGGGACCAGAAGCTCCGTTGGGTCTGAGCGCCATATCGACTCGAAAGCTAAAACCATCTTCGGTAATTTCGGAAATTGCCGCGATCAGTTTTTTTCCTAGACGGCTGAAAAATTCATGGTTTGACAGACTGCGTTGACCGTCGCGACTTGTTTTGGTTTCACCATCTTCTGAGTAGCAAAAAATCAAATCAATGTCCGATGAAACGTTGAGCTCTCGGCCACCAAGCTTGCCCATGCCAAGCACGATCAGTTCTTGAGTTTCGCCTGATTCTTCCCCAATTGGCTGGCCGTGTAAGTTCACCATGTCGCTCATTAGCGTCTGCAAATGCGTGCAGATAACAAAATCCGCAAAATCACTGACACTAGTGATGACTTCGTCTAAGTTTGCTTCGCCGCCTAAGTCTCGTTCGATTAACGTTGAAATCACTAAATTTCTACATCGGCGCATAGCGCGATTAAGATTCGCCCCTTCAATGGTTTCTTTTTGTAAAATTTGAGCGAAAATGCTTGGGCTCAGGGATAATCGCGATAGTTCTGTCAGTTGCGTTATTCGGGAGTTGTCAGCATGCAACCATCTTGAAACAAAACGGGATGGAGCTGCGTTCAAAGATGCGTCGCTGAGTGTGTTTGTCATGAATTGAGTCAAAGTAGTGTGTTGCGTTGAATTTATTTTAAGTCAAATGGTCAGTATTAATGTGAATTTGTTTCTGGCCTTTAGATGAAGTAAATAGCTGGCCTCAATTGTGTGCCGCAATAGTAATTTTTTATTTGCTTAGGGGAAGTATATTGTTTTTGCTTGAATTGAAAAGTTACTTCTCAAGGTATTCTGCACCCTCGATTGACCATCAATGTTAAGCATGGATAGTTCGCAGTCGTCAAATCGAATAAGCACCATGTTCCGACTATGTCGTTCGTCTTGTCTTTCGCTCGCCTCGGTATGTGGAAAAGGATTGCGGCTAGGTTTTAAACTGCTGGTCATCTGCTACTTCATATTTTGCGCCTTGTTTTTGGTCTTGCGCTATGGAGTGCTGCCAAATGTTGAGCGGTATAAGCCCGATGTTGAACACACGATCAGCCAGGCAATCGGGCGGGACGTTAGCATATCTGCCATTAAAGCCTCTTGGCAGGGTTTTAATCCGCGTTTGGCCTTTGGCAATGTCGTCATTCGCGATCAGCAAGGACGCAATGCCTTAGTGCTGCCAGATGTCAAAGTGACTCTCTCCTGGTGGTCCGTGCTATTGGCTGATTTGCGTTTTGATAAAATCGAGATCGCCAATCCAAGTCTGGATATTGCGCGCGATGCCAAGGGTAAGCTGTATGTCGCAGGCTTCCTGATCGATACCGATAAAGACAATGATGGAAAAGGTTTGGAATGGGTCCTGGCGCAACATGAGATTCTGATTCGCAATGGCCTGGTACGGTGGAACGATCAATTGCGTTCGGCACCTGAGTTAGCATTGACTAAGGTCAATTTTGTTTTAAATAATCAGTGGCGCAAGCATAACTTCGCCGTGAAGGCAGCGCCTCCCGCTGGTTTGGCCGCTCCGGTGGATATTCGGGGCAGCTTCCAGCATCCTGCATTTACCAGAAAAGTATCTGACATCTCAAGTTGGACCGGTGATCTTTACGCAGATTTGCGCCAGGCAGATTTGTCTGGGCTGAAAGCCTACATCACTTATCCGGCAGATTTACAAAAAGGGCAAGGAACCGTGCGTTCCTGGATGCGCCTGGAAAAAGGGCGTATCGCTGACTTTACCGCCGATGTCAGCCTGGTCGATGTACTTGGAAAATTTCGCAAGGATTTACCTAGCCTGGATATGGCGCAAGTGAGTGGCAGACTGATTGCATCCGAAAGACTGACACTTGGTAGAAAATATCTGCCTTCTTTGTTTGGGCAAGCAGGGCATACCATTTCCTTGGTTGATTTGGCGATGCAGACCCGTGATGGGATTAAGTTGCCAGCCACAACGATAAGAGAAAGTTTTATTCCCGGCGAAAAGGGGCAGCCAGAAAAAATTGAATTGTATGCCAAGCTCCTGGATTTAAATACGCTGGCCAATTTTGCCGAACATTTGCCACTGCCGAACGATCAGCGTCAAATGCTATTGGATTTCGCACCGAAAGGGCAGCTCAAGGAATTTACCGCACAGTGGCAAGGGGTTTATCCGGAGATTTCTGCGTACAGCCTCAAAGGCCAATTTGTCGACCTGTCTATGCTGCCTCAGGCGGCACAGTTGGCGCGACTTCGTGTGGGCAATAAACCGGGTAAGGCAGCGGTTCCGGCGATACCGGGATTTGAAAACCTCTCCGGGTTCATTGACGCGAACGACAAGGGGGGGAGTTTTACGCTCGATTCAAAGGATTTAGCCTTGCAGTTGCCTGGTTATTTTGTCGACCCCGTCATGCCATTTTCGATATTAAAGATGCAAGCGAGTTGGAAGTTTCAGGCGCAGGATAGTTTGTTATTTCAAGTGAAAAAAATGGAATTTCAACAGGATGGATTGACAGGATCTTTATCTGGACAGCACATTTTATCCATGCGGAAAGGTCAGGAAAATCAACGGGGCGAAGTCGATATTTCAGGAAGCTTATCTGGCTTTGATGTAAAAAAAATTAGCCGCTATATTCCAGAGCATGCGCCTGACGATTTACGCCATTGGCTCAGTACGGCCTTACTAGATGGACGTGCAGATGACGTGCAATTTAGGATTAAAGGAGCGCTTGCACAGTTTCCATTTAGCAGTGTTGATGGAAAACCTGCCGGGAAAGGGGAGTTTCTTGTTAAAGGAAAAATTGTCGACGGTAAACTTGATTTTGCACCTGGTCATCTTGCTGATGACGGAAAATCGCCATTATGGCCGGTGATCGAAAATATCAAAGGCAGTTTCATTTTTGACCGTGCAAAGATGGAAATTAAAGGCGATACCGCCAACACTTTGTCTAGTGACCTGGTTAAGGTAAAAGCTGTCATCCCGGATTTGTTGAGCCAAAATGCGGTCTTGAATATAGATGGCAATGCCAGTGGCGGTTTGCAAGGAATGCTTCAGTATGTCGCCGCTAGTCCGGTGGCAGGCTGGCTAGGCTATTTTTTACACGAAACCAAGGCGTCCTCAAATGCGCAATTAGCCCTGAAGTTGCAACTACCGTTGAAACACTTGATCGATTCAAAAGTGCAGGGTGTTTTGCAATTTGCGAATAATGATGCAGTACTTCAGCCAAGTATTCCGCTGATTTCTGGCATCAATGGAAAACTCGATTTTAATGAAAAAGGAGTCAACCTCAATACACTAAAAGGCTCCTTGTTAGGCGGTGCGGTAGTCGGCACGGGTGGCACACAAAAAGATGGAAGCATACGTATAAAACTTGATGGGCTAGCCACCGCAGAGGGCTTGAGAGATATTTTCTTGGGAACACCAGTCGAAGCTTTATCCAAAAAAATTATTGGCTCCTCACGTTATCTCGCGCAAATTAACGTTATCAGTCATCAGCCAGAATTGATCATTGATACTCCTTTGCAGGGGATCATTCTTGATTTTCCATCGCCATTGCATAAACAGAGCAATCAAAACATGCCCTTGCATTTTGAAATGCGTCCGGTTGTATCTAGCAATACCACTATGCTGCGTGATGACATTAAATTGGCACTGGGTTCTGTTATCAATGCCCGCTATCAACGGCAACGAAGTCAGGAAAGAAACGCCACCTGGCAGGTCTTGCGTGGCGGCATAGGTGTGAATTTACCAGCGCCGGAACCGGAAAGCGGCTTGCATGCAAATATCGATATTGACACATTGAATGTGGATGCATGGAGTCGGTTGTTGGGAGTAAAAGCAGGAGGCACATCAACTGCATTAACAACTAGCGCTGCACCACTGGTAGATCTGTCGGCATATATTGAACCCAGTAGTCTGGGTGTACGTACTGCTGAATTGTATGTGCTGGATAAAAAACTCGATAACGTAGTGTTGGGCGCAACGCATCAAAAAGGTATGTGGCAAGCCAACATCGATTCGCGCCAAGCTTCAGGTTATATTAGCTGGAATGAAGCAAGTTCTGGTCAGGGCTTGGGTAACGTTTCTGCCCGTTTAAGTAAATTGATTATTCCGCAATCTGCCGCAAACGACGTTACTGATTTATTGGAGGGTAAGAACACTTCGTCTCAAATTCCTAGCTTAGATATCGTTGCGGAAAATTTTGAATTATTTAATAAAAAATTAGGCAATCTTGAGCTGTTAGCGGTAAATTTGCCGACAGCCATTGGTCGTGAATGGCGCATTAACAAACTCTCACTAAAGAATGATGATGCTGAACTCAAAGCAACTGGCAAGTGGTTAAGTGATGCCGGTAATGGCATAAGCAATTTGAATTATGTACTGGATATAGCCAATGCTGGAAAATTGCTTGATCGCCTGGGTTTTGCCAATGTAGTTCGCGGCGGCCGTGGCAAACTTGAAGGTGATGTACGATGGAATGGTCTGCCGTTTGCGTTTGATATACCTAGTATCAGCGGGCAGTTAAAGCTTGAATTGGGTGCAGGGCAATTTTTGAAGGAGGAGCCGGGTGCTGCAAGATTACTGGGTGTCTTAAGTATGCAATCCCTGGCGCGGCGCCTTACTCTTGATTTTAGAGACGTATTTTCTGAAGGCTTTGCCTTTGACGGCATTAATGGTACGGCGCAAATTCAACAAGGCTTGGCAAGAACAAATAACTTCAAAATGCGCAGTCTCAATGCGACGGTTTTGATTGATGGCAGTGCTGATCTCGCGAAAGAGAGTCAAGACTTGCATGTGGCAATTATCCCGGAAATTAACGCAGGCACAGCGTCGGTGGTGTATGCCCTGGCGGTTAACCCCGTGATTGGTCTCGGTACGTTTTTGGCACAATTATTTTTACGCGAGCCCTTGGCGCGTGCCTTTACTTACGAGTATCAGGTGACCGGATCTTGGAAAGACCCGCAAGTGCTTAAGATCGAAAGTAAAGAAGCGAAAAATAAATCGGCGAAACAAGACTCAGTGCAAACAAAGTAAAGCGAGAAAATTTTCATGAAAGTTGCAGCGATTCAAATGGTCTCCACTGCCGAGCTTGCCCAGAATCTCGGCACTGCGGCGACGCTAATGCAACAGGCAAGCGACGCAGGTGCGAAGTTACTGCTATTGCCAGAATATTGGCCTTTGATGGGAAAGCATGATACCGATAAATTAGCGCTAGCCGAACCAGCTGGCACCGGTGTTATTCAAGATTTTTTATCGGCGAAAGCAAAAAAACTTAATGCCTGGATAATTGGCGGTACCTTGCCACTTATTTCTAATGAGCCCGACAAAGTCTTTAATACAACCCTGGTATATAACCCGGATGGGGTTTCCATAGCGCGTTACGACAAAATTCATTTGTTTGGATTTAGTAAAGGCGAGGAGTCATATGAGGAATCCAGAACAATTGTCGCAGGTGAAAAGGTCGATAGTTTTGAAACGGATTTTGGTCGGGTAGGCCTATCCATTTGCTACGATTTGCGTTTCCCAGAATTGTATAGAGCGATGGGCACCTGCAGTCTGATCGTGGTGCCGGCTGCATTTACGTATACGACCGGGCAGGCACATTGGGAAATTTTATTGCGCGCCAGGGCGATAGAAAACCAGTGTTATGTGCTGGCTGCCGCGCAAGGTGGTCAGCATACCAATGGCCGACGCACATGGGGGCATTCCATGTTGATAGATCCTTGGGGCAAAATTGTTGACGTTCTTGATGAAGGGACGGGTGTGGTCAGCGGTAATCTGGATATGGATTTCATGCAACAAGTACGCGAAAGTTTGCCAGCCTTAAAACACCAAAAGCTTCGCTAATATTTATTCTTACTCCAAATGCTCTACAATTTGGTGAATCACTCTTTGATTCCGCACTTTACTCTACTGTTACGCTATGACACCATTTGATACTAATCTGCAGCACCTTGCTATTGCCCGAGACATTTTGCTGACACCATTTGGCCTCGACGAGACTAAACTCGCCAGTGCCTTACAGTCTATGTTTTCACATAAGATTGATTACGCGGATCTGTATTTTCAATTTACCAAAAATGAAGGCTGGAGTTTAGAGGAAGGCATCGTAAAAACCGGCCATTTTTCTATTGATCAGGGCGTCGGAGTGCGGGCTATTTCTGGCGATAAAACGGCTTTTTCATATTCAGATGAAATTTCTGAAATTGCTCTGCTTGAGGCGGCAAAGGCTACCCGCACTATCGCACGTCAGGGCGCCGGCAAAATTAAGGTGGCGTCACAGATGCGTGGTGTCTGCAGCCATGCCTTGTTTCTCAAGGAAGATCCTCTCGCATCGCTCGATGCAAATCAAAAAGTAAGCCTGTTGGAGCGCCTCGAAAAAATTGCTAGGGCAAAAGATGCACGTGTTGTACAAGTCATGGCGGGTCTCGCTGGTGAATACGATGTGGTATTGGTCGCGCGTAGCGATGGCGTTATCGCTGCCGATATCCGCCCCTTGGTCAGAGTCTCGCTGACTGTTATCGTCGAGCAAAACGGCCGACGTGAAACTGGCTCTAGCGGTGGTGGTGGCCGTTATGATTACTCGTATTTTACTGATGCCTTGCTTGAACAATATGCCGGCGAGGCGGTGAAGTCAGCTTTAGTCAATCTTGATGCCAGGGCTGCACCAGCTGGCCCGATGACGGTAGTACTTGGCTCAGGCTGGCCCGGTGTGTTGCTGCATGAAGCGATCGGACACGGCCTTGAAGGCGACTTTAATCGCAAGGGGTCGAGTACTTTCTCAGGGCGCATCGGTGACCGGGTTGCCGCTAAGGGTGTGACCGTGGTGGACGATGGCACCTTACCGAATCGCCGCGGTTCATTGAACATGGACGACGAAGGCAATCCTACCCAATGTACCACCTTGATTGAAGATGGCATCTTGAAGGGCTACATACAAGATACGATGAATGCGCGCTTGATGAAGATGCCTGTCACCGGCAATGCAAGACGTGAATCGTTTGCCCATTTGCCGATGCCACGCATGACCAATACTTACATGTTGGCAGGTGATAAAGATCCGGCCGAGATTTTGGCCTCAGTAAAAAATGGTTTATATGCAGTTAATTTTGGTGGCGGTCAAGTCGATATCACCAACGGAAAATTTGTCTTTTCTGCCAGTGAAGCCTACATGATAGAGGATGGTAAAGTGACTTATCCGGTCAAGGGCGCGACCCTGATTGGCAATGGCCCCGATGTACTCAATCGCGTCTCGATGATCGGTAATGACCTGCGTCTTGATTCCGGTGTCGGCGTTTGTGGCAAGGAAGGGCAAAGCGTTCCTGTCGGTGTTGGTCAGCCAACTTTACGCATAGACGGCCTGGTTGTTGGCGGCACTGCGTAAGCTAAAAAGGGCAGTAATATCCGCAAAATGGTATTGAATGAAATTACGAGTTTTAGTTGAAAATTAGTTGAAAAATTAATTGGAAAATTAGTTGGAATTAATGAAATGTAGGCTCAATGCTGAACAAAATTAAACAAAAGCCTTGCCAAGCCACGTAATATATTGTTATAGTCAATCCATTAGACCTACTGAGCATTCCATGAATTTTGGCCGATTTTACTTTTATTTTTATTTTAGCTATTCCAACCTAAAGGCGGTGGAGAAGCGGTAAGTTCACGTAAAAGCAAGATCCGAACATATCAAATCTAAAAAATCCGCCCGCAAAGGCGGATTTTTTTTACCCGCATTTTTTATTCGATATTTTAATCATAGACAGGACTTAACATGCAACGCACTGACGATTTACGCATTCGGGAAATGAAGGAATTAATTCCACCGTCGCATCTGATCAGGGAGTTTGCCTGCTCAGATAAAGCCTCAGAGACGGCAGCAAATTCACGGCATGCATTGCATCGTATTTTGCATGCGCAAGACGACCGCTTGATGGTGGTGATTGGTCCTTGCTCTATCCATGACACCAAGGCTGCGCTGGAATATGCAGGGAAACTGGCCAAAGCGCGCAGAGTATTTGCCGGTGAATTGGAGATAGTGATGCGCGTGTATTTTGAAAAACCACGCACCACGGTAGGCTGGAAAGGCTTGATTAATGATCCTTATATGGACAACAGCTTTCGCATCAATGATGGACTACGCATTGCGCGCGAGCTGCTACTCAATATCAACGAACTGGGCTTGCCGGCCGGTACCGAATACCTCGACGTGATCAGCCCGCAATACATCGCGGATTTGATTAGCTGGGGCGCCATCGGCGCGCGCACCACTGAGTCCCAGGTGCATCGCGAATTGGCATCTGGCCTGTCTTGCCCGGTAGGTTTCAAGAATGGTACTGACGGAAATGTCAAAATTGCGGTGGATGCGATTAAGGCAGCGTCGCAACCGCATCATTTTCTGTCGGTAACCAAAGGCGGTCACTCGGCGATCGTCTCGACCAATGGCAATGAAGATTGCCACATCATTTTGCGCGGCGGCAAGACGCCAAACTATGATGCGGCCAGTGTTGATGCGGCGTGTAAAGACATTGCCTCGAACGGCCTCGCTTCAAGATTGATGATCGATGCTTCACATGCGAATAGCTCGAAAAATCCAGCGAATCAGATCCCTGTTTGTGCCGATATCGCCGCACAAATTGCAGGTGGCGATACGCGGATTGTTGGCGTGATGATCGAGTCGCATCTGGTTGCTGGTCGACAGGATCTGATTCCCGGTAAAGAACTGGTCTACGGCCAGTCAGTGACAGATGGTTGCATTTCTTGGGATGATAGTGTTGCGGTGCTGGAAGGCCTGGCAGAAGCAGTCAAACAGCGTCGTTTGAAATTGGCCCAATAATCATTCCATTTTTAAATCATCAGTGTCGTTGTTGCCTTCGCCTTGCCGTGCTAAAGCACTGTCTTCGGCTCGTCGCCTAGACACCAATGATTTAGAAATGGAATAAGTCAGATTTTAGGATACTCCAAGCGTTTCGAGATAAGAATCAGAAACGCTTGGTCAACACCATCTGTTCACCATCTCTACGCATTTCCATGCGGTTGAGAAATGACATGCCGAGCAAGGTATATGGCAAGCCTTCTTCCTGGATGGCGGCATCGACCTGATTCAGTTCGATGTCCCCGATCTTGACTGAATCTAGCCTGACGACATACATTTTGACGATACCATTGGCGGTATTGGCGCGACCAACTTGGCCTCGTTTATAGTCAATTCCCAGGCGTTTGGCGTCCGATGCAGGCATCACGATTAAGCTGGCGCCTGTATCAACCAACATCTCGACCGAGCTACCGCCATTGATTTGTCCCTGTACTTTAAAGTGGCCGCGCATATCGGCCTGCAGAGTGATGCTGGTATTGCCGCCGGACGCAGAACGATGGGCGTGTTGCCCCATCGCCAAAATCTCCTTCTTCCCCTTGGTTTCTATCGTTGCAGAAACACTATCGACTGCAACAAGTTTTACGCCATCGACAATACTAGCGCCTACCGCAAAAATTTTTGGCGCGTTTCCATCTACAACAATGACTGCCTTGCCAGGAAATAATCCGACCACGCCTATATCAGCGGCTTGCGCAGAAGAAAATACGCCTGTGAGTAGCAATGAGGTGATTAAGGTTTTCATTGTATTTAAGGATGGTGGATCAATTAATCGCATTAATCACGAAAGTTATTGAATTCTAGCGGTAGATCCTTGATTTCTTTGCGTAGCATAGCCATCGCCCCTTGCAGGTCATCGCGCTTGGCACCCGTCACCCGCACTGCATCGCCTTGTATGCTGGCCTGCACTTTAAGTTTGCTGTCTTTAATGACTTTAACAATCTTCTTGGCATCATCGCTCTCTATGCCGTTTTTAATCTTGATAACTTGTTTGACTTTGTCGCCACCGATTTTCTCGATCTTGCCCTTATCCAGGAACCGTACGTCGACACCGCGCTTGCCCATGGTTTGCGTAACTTCGATCATAATCTGTTCTAAATGGAACTCGGAATCACCAAAAATCGTGACTTCGCGCTCTTTTTCCTTGAGTTCCACTTTGGCGCTTGTGCCCTTGAGATCGAAGCGATTAGTGACTACTTTATTGGTTTGAACGATGGCATTTTTCACTTCGTCCATATTCGCTTCAGAGACGGTATCAAAAGAAGGCATGTTTATTCCCAGGTAAATTAAAATGATTTATAGGACTTACGCAAAATTGCCCTAGCGTTGTTGCATTCGCCCCTTGTGGAATAAAGTACTAAAGTACTGGCATCAAAGGTGCGCCTAGCTGGAACAATTTTGCGTAAGCCCTAATTTATTTGTGTAGACGTATTTTAACAAATGCAAGCGACAACTAAGCGACTATAATTCTGCCCTTATGAATATGCCACTTTCGCTGCAAAAAAATGTCCCGATGCAGACACTCAATACCTTTGGTATTGCCGCTACTGCGCAAAATTTTGTGCGTATTGATCATGTTGAACAACTTGCCCAACTGAGGCAAGACACCACACTCTCGTTATTGCCACGACTCATACTCGGTGGTGGCAGTAATCTGGTCTTGTCTGACATAGTTGAAGGCCTGGTTATTCAAATTGCCTTGCTGGGAAAATACATTAGCTCTGAAGATACATCGCATGTGTATGTATGCGGTAAAGCAGGCGAAAAATGGCATGAATTTGTTCTGTGGACTCTACAACAAGGCTTAGGTGGCTTAGAAAATCTCTCCTTGATCCCAGGCACAGTCGGGGCCGCACCTATCCAAAATATCGGCGCTTATGGTGTCGAGTTGCAGGACTATTTTCATCATCTCACGGCTTTTGATTTTTTAACTGGTGAAATAATTACGCTCGATAAAGCTGTGTGCAAATTCGCTTACCGGGATAGTATTTTCAAACATGAATACAAAGATAGGCTAGTGATCCTGGACGTGACTTTTGCTTTGCCAAAAGCGTGGCAAGCCCGACTAAATTATGGCGATGTCGCGCAACTGCTCGCGGCAAAAAATATCCTTCAGCCTAGCCCTGCCGATGTCAGCGATACGATCATTTCTATCCGTCAAAGCAAGTTGCCTGATCCAGCGCTGATAGGAAATGCCGGAAGTTTTTTCAAAAATCCTATTGTCGATGCTGAGGTGCGCGATGCCTTGTTGGCGAATTTTCCGGCTATGGTGAGTTATCCGCAAACAGGCGGACAATACAAGCTCGCAGCCGGTTGGCTCATTGAGCAGTGCAACTGGAGAGGGAAGTCGCTCGGTCATGTTTCTGTCTATGAAAAACAAGCTTTGGTCTTGGTCAATCTCGGCGGAGCTACAGGACTGGAAGTGCGCCAGTTAGCGCAGCGGATACAAGCAGACGTGCTGGTAAAATTTGGCGTGAGTCTTGAGGTAGAACCGGTTTTTATCTAACTTTGTTTGATGTTCCTTTAGGCTGCGATACTTGTGTTACAGCTTGAATCGATGTAATGTCGAAGGAGTTGAGAATATTCTTTTAAGGATGAAATGTTTTTGATGACAAGCATGAAGCCGGCTTTGTTTTATACGATAATTTGTAAAAATTAACATAAACTGACGACAAGGTGACCGACATGCATTCAGTTCGGGCTCAGCTTTCTGTACTTTTTCTTATA
The DNA here is from genome assembly GCA_040390685.1 of Pseudomonadota bacterium. Lineage (GTDB taxonomy): Bacteria > Pseudomonadota > Gammaproteobacteria > Burkholderiales > Burkholderiaceae_D > Undibacterium. Next base: position 12,761 of record JAZJYB010000174.1, read on the forward strand.
GTTACCACCATCACCCTCGCCGCATTTGGCGTGTACGACCATTTCCAGTTATCCAACGAACTCAACGCCAATTTCCTGCGTTTGCAAAAAGGCACGATCACTCGACTAAGTATTAGCTTACCTTCACCCATGTGGAGCTTTAACCTTGACGCCGTTGGCAGTATTATTAAAGCCGAAATGCTGCCAGAAGAGGTGCGCGCGATAGACGTTTTTGATGAAAATTCTCGCTTTCTTTTCGGTAGCGCCCGCGATGATCAGAAGCACATTGTCACGCGTGCGCATGCGAGCGGGTTAAAAGGTATTTTTGTCGATGCGGTATTATTTCGATCGACCGTAGATGTTGAAGGCGACGCGAGGGCGATACCCGCCAATTCTGCGATTGGTCGTGTCGTCGTGTATTTCTCCCGCGATCGAATTGATGAAATTCTCAGAGCCAATGTGATACGCAGGATATTTGAGGCATTAGTGCTTGATGCCATGTTGGTCATAGTTCTGAGTTTGAGTTTGCGCATGGTTTTTATTCCACTCAGGCGCTTACGTGAGGCTTTGTTTGAACTGGCTCATCACGGTGGCGACGATGTGGAGGAGTTACCAGAGACGCAAAAAAATGAATTTGGCGAAGTCGTCAAAGGCTTTAATCAAACCCAAAAAAAATTCAAACATGTCATCGAAAGCCTGCGTCAGGCCGAAGAAGCGACACAGAATGAGGCAAGCAAGACCAGGCAAGCTTATCTGGATTTGAAGGCGGCACAGGAATCGATGTTGCAGTCAGAGAAACTAGCCAGTTTGGGTGGCCTGGTTGCCGGTGTGGCACATGAAATAAATACTCCTGTGGGGATTACTCTGACTTCAGCCTCCACATTGCTAGACGCGACCGAACGTCTGCGCAAAGCAATGCTCGATGGTGCGATGAAAAAATCGGAGATCATGGCGTATATCGCTTCGGCAAGCGAGGGTAGCCGCTTAATTATGAAAAACGCTGAACGTGCCGCACATCTTATTCAAAGTTTTAAGCAAGTTGCTGCGGATCAAACCAGTGAACAACGGCGCAAATATGAGTTGAAAGAATATATCGCAGAGGTCATGTCCAGTTTGCATCCAAAACTTAAAAGAGGGCAGGGGCAACGACCGGTGCAAGTAAAAGTGCTGTGTCCTGATTTAATCGTGTTGGATGGTTATCCAGGGGCGATGGCGCAAATGCTCACTAATCTGACGATGAACTCTCTTACTCATGCATTCAAGGACACCGAGCACGGTGAAATAGAGATATCTGCTGAGCAGCACGGCGACATGGTGAGCTTGAGATTTTCTGATAACGGATGTGGTGTTCCGCCAGAAAATCTGGGCAAGATATTTGATCCATTTTTCACTACGAATCGCGACAAAGGCGGAACGGGTCTGGGCTTAAATATTGTGTACAATATTGTGAACAAGCAATTTGGCGGCACGATAGCGGTACAAAGCGAAGTGGGAAAAGGCACTTGTTTTACGCTTAAATTCCCGCGCAATACATTTGATGTAGTAGATGCCACAGCAATATAGTATTTAGTAACTCTATTGGTCAAAATTTGTATTTCGGAGCAGGAGTATAGGTATGGGTGTGGATATCAACATGAGCCAAATTTCAAACGACGATGATTGGATGATCGACGACGACGAGGATGTCAAAGCGACTGCGGCGAGTGCGCCGGATGACAGGCCATGGCGGGTGTTAATTGTCGACGATGAGCCAGATATTCATTCCGTTACCAAGTATGCGTTGGAAAAAGTCATCTTCAAAGGAAGGGGCATAGAACTGCTTTCCGCGTTCAGTGCTGCCGAGGGATACAAGATTCTCGCCAACGAATCTGACATCGCCCTGGTGCTGTTAGATGTGGTTATGGAAACTGACGATGCCGGTCTACGTTTGGCTAAACAGATTCGGGATGATTTGCATAATCACCTGGTGAGAATTGTGCTGCGCACTGGCCAGCCTGGCCAGGCACCTGAAGAAAGCGTCATCGTTAATTTTGACATTAATGATTACAAGGCAAAAACCGATCTCACGAAACAAAAACTGTTTACTACCCTGATCAGCTCTTTGCGTGCCTATGAAGGTTTGGTAATGATAGAGCGCAACCGTTTGGGCCTGAGTAAAATTCTCGATGGTTCCGGCAATCTGTACCAGCTCAGGTCTTTGCAAGAATTTTCCTCCGGCGTGTTAAATCAGATTTCAGCCATCCTTGATGTCGGCGCGAATGGCATGCTGTGCTTGCTGCAAGATGACAGACAAAATACGGGGAAGCGTTCCTCGGTCATTGCCGCCACTGGTGAAATGACGGCTCTGGTAGAAAAAGAACTTTTGAGTGAAAATCACCCGTATGCGGCGATAGTCAACAAGGCCTTGCTCGAAAAGAAAAGCCAGTTTGAACATCCATTGGATGCGCTATATATTCATGCTTCTGCAGGTCACGAATTTGTAATCCTCATTACGCCTCCATGGCCCATCAGTGAATTGGATCGCAGCCTGTTACGGGTATTTTGCGATCGTATCGCTGCCGCATTTGATAACCTGCACATTTACGGTCAGTTACAAAAAGCGCAAGAAGCCACGGTCATCGCTTTGGCCGATCTGGGTGAATCACGCGATGAAAATACCGGCGGTCATGTCAAACGCGTCTGTCGACTTAGCGATGCGATCACGGCACAGCTAAAAAGTGAGAATAAATTTCCCGAAGAGTTAACGCGAGAATTCATGTCTTTGATAGGTTTGGCCAGCATGTTGCACGATATCGGTAAAGTCGCGACGCCCGACAATGTATTGCTGAAACCTGGCAGGCATGAAGCCGATGAACGCCTCATCATGGAGAAGCATGCAGATATCGGCGAAAAAGTCTTGAGCCGCGCCGCCGCCTTGGTTGAAGGGACTAGTTATTTAACCTTGGGCGCGCAGATAGCAGGTGGCCATCATGAGCACTTTGATGGCAATGGTTACCCGCGCAAATTGAAAGGACTCGAAGTACCGTTGAGCGCGCGTATTGTGGCGGTGGTCGATGTCTTCGATGCCCTATTGCATAGACGCCCATACAAAGAACCATGGGGTTTACCCGAGGTTTTCGCTTACATAGAAGAGCGACGTGGCACACAATTTGATCCGGACGTGATTGATGCGCTGAAGACCTTTGTCAAGCGCGAACAACCCGACTGGATTTTTGGTGACGATCATTAGGCCATTGATCGTCAATTACACAAAATGGCAAACGTAATCCAGCGTTTCCAGTGTTTCGATATCGAAGCTTGAATTGGCCGGCACATTAAATTCTTGCCCACCTTGATATGTTGCCCACGCTTCTTCACCTTTAATGCGGATGCGGCATTTACCTGAATTGAGTTCCATGATTTCTGCGGCACCAGTATTAAATACCAGGCTGGACGGAAAGATCACGCCTATGGTTTTTTTGCTGCCATCGGCGAAGAGGACGGTGTGTGAAACGCATTTGCCATCGAAATAGATATTGGCTTTTTTGATGACGCTGACTTGGTCGAATTGTGTGGTCATGATCTGTATTTTTTGATGTTAGCCCCCTCTCCCGCTTGCGGGAGAGGGATGGGGTGAGGGTGGTTCAGAAACGGAAATTCGTCGTTATCTGGGCTATCAATGCTTCTTATGGTTGAACGTATGGGTTGCCCAACCACCCTCATCCCCGGCCCTTCTCCCGCGAGCGGGAGAAGGGAGCTTGATCGCTGAGTTAACCGCGTTTGGCTTTTGCGTTGGCCGCAATGCGCATACGCAGTGCGTTCAACTTGATGAAGCCACCGGCATCGGCCTGGTTGTATGCGCCGCCGTCTTCGTCAAAAGTGGCGATAGTCATGTCGAACAGTGAATCCGTTTTGGAGTCGCGCGAGACCGTGATCACGTTGCCTTTGTACAGTTTTAAACGGACCCAGCCGTTGACGCTAAGTTGCGTATGGTCGATCAGAGTTTGCAGAGCGACGCGCTCCGGTGCCCACCAGTAACCGTTATAGATCAAGCTAGCGTAACGCGGCATCAGGTCATCTTTTAAATGTGCCACTTCGCGATCCAAGGTGATCGATTCAATCGCACGGTGCGCACGCAGCATGATGGTGCCGCCTGGGGTTTCGTAGCAGCCGCGCGACTTCATGCCGACATAACGGTTTTCCACCAGATCGAGGCGGCCGATGCCATGCTTGCCACCGAGGCGATTCAGTTCAGTCAGCACAGTAGCAGGTGACATACGTACGCCATTCAAGGCAACGATATCGCCTTTTTCGTATTCGATATCGAGGTACTCTGCCTGATCCGGTGCCTGCTCTGGGCTGACAGTCCAGCGCCACATGCTTTCTTCGGCTTCGTTGCTTGGGTTTTCCAGATGACGGCCTTCAAAACTGATGTGCAGCAGATTTGCATCCATCGAATAAGGCGCACCGCCATTCTTGTGCTTTTGGTCGATTTCTATGCCGGCGTCTTCTGCATATTTCATCAGTTTTTCGCGCGATAATAAGTCCCACTCGCGCCATGGCGCGATCACTTTAACGTTAGGCATCAGCGCATAGGCACCGAGTTCAAAACGTACCTGATCATTGCCCTTACCAGTCGCGCCGTGCGAGATGGTGTCTGCACCGGTGGCCTTGGCGATTTCAATCAAGCGCTTGGCGATCAATGGACGCGCAATCGATGTGCCGAGCAAATATTCACCTTCATATACGGTATTGGCGCGGAACATAGGGAAGACGAAATCGCGGACGAACTCTTCACGCACATCGTCGATGAAAATGTTCTCAGGTTTGATGCCGAATTTCAGCGCTTTGGCGCGTGCCGGTTCCAGCTCTTCGCCTTGGCCAAGATCTGCTGTGAAGGTAATGATTTCGCACTTGTAATTGTCCTGCAGCCATTTCAAAATCACTGAAGTATCCAGACCGCCTGAATACGCTAACACTACTTTTTTGACGTCGCTCATGATGTTCTTTCTAGAGGTTTAAACTTACTTATTGTGTTGATAAATATGGTGGTGGCCACTTATTCCTGGATAGAACCGACCACCAGATATTCGAGCAGGGCTTTTTGGATGTGCAGGCGGTTTTCCGCTTCGTCCCAGACGACTGATTGCGGGCCATCGATTACGCCGGCCGAAACTTCTTCGCCTCGATGCGCTGGCAGGCAATGCATGAACACGGCGTCCGGATTGGCTCTTGCCATTTTCGCTTCGTCGACAATCCAGCCTTCAAAGGCTTTCAAGCGCGCTTGATTTTCCGCTTCAAAACCCATGCTGGTCCAGACATCGGTGTTGACAACATCTACGCCTTCGCAAGCGTCAGAAGGATTGTCGAACAGCGTGTAATGGCTGGCATCTGCGCTGACCAGAGACATGTCCATGTCATAGCCTTTCGGCGTAGAGATTTGCAAATGAAAGCCAAATATCTCGGCCGCCTGCAACCATGAATACAGCATGTTATTTGCGTCGCCGATCCACGCGACTTTCTTGCCTGCGATAGAGCCGCGATGTTCTATGTAAGTAAATACATCGGCAAATACCTGGCATGGATGGTGTTGATTGGTCAGGCCGTTAATCACTGGTACACGCGAATTGGCGGCGAAGCGCTCTATCATTTCTTGCTCGAAGGTGCGGATCATGATGATGTCGCACATGCGTGAAATGACTTGCCCGGCATCTTCGACTGGCTCGCCGCGCCCAAGCTGGCTATCCTTGGTATTGAGGTAGATCGCTGCACCGCCTAGCTGATGCATGCCGGCTTCAAACGAGAGGCGGGTGCGGGTGGAATTTTTTTCGAAAATCATCACCAGCGTGCGATCCAGTAGCGGATGGTAGGGCTCGTACAGTTTGAATTTACGTTTGATGATGCGCGCCCGTTCCATCACATACTCGAACTCGGCAAGCGTCAAATCAGAAAACTGCAGGAAGTGTTTAATCGGTGCGGACATAGCCATAAATAAAATCGGTGACAAGAGGAAATTCTGTCACCGCCTGTTTTAACTGCATAATTATAAGGGAATAACTTAATGCAAGCCTTTAAATTCCGAAGACTTGCAATAAGTGCATTAATCCAACATTGATGTTCAGTGTGCCTTATTTCTTGATCTGGGTGAGTAACTTATCGAGTAATTCGTCGAGCATGGAAATCATCTGGTCGATCTCGGCTATGCTGACATTCAGTGCCGGCATAAAGCGCAACAGATCCGGGCGTGGCGAGTTCAATAATACGCCGACTGGTTCCATATTCCGGCCGGCCTCGACCAAAGCGCCGCCGATATCGCTCCCCAGTTTTAAGGCGCGCAGCAAGCCTTCGCCACGTTCACCTTGCAAGCTATATTTTTCCGAGAGGCTGGACAACGCCTTGCTCAAATAGGCAGATTTCTCTTTGACGGACGACAAAAATCCAGGGGCCAATAATTCCTTGATGACTGCAATACCCACCGCCGTGATCAAGGGATTGCCGTTATAGGTTCCTCCCTGGTCGCCAGGTACAAAGCAGGCGATTTCTTCACGGCACAGCAGGGCGGCTAAAGGTACACCGCCACCGATGCCTTTGCCTAGCGTCATGATATCGGGTTCAATCCCGGACATTTGATAGGCAAATAGTTCGCCGCAACGGCCCATGCCGGTCTGTACTTCATCGACGATCAACAGAATATTGTGTTTCTTGGTCAATGCACGTAATGCCTGCATAAATTCGCGGCTGGCAGGCAATACACCGCCTTCGCCTTGCACCGGTTCCAGCATGACGGCGACAGTTTTATCTGAAATGAGTTTTTCGACTGAGGCGATATCGTTCAGGTCAGCTTTAGGAAAGCCCGACACTTGCGGTGCAAAAATCGTATCCCAGCCCGGTTTGCCCGATGCTGACATGGCTGCCAGCGTGCGGCCATGAAAACCGTGGTCAAAGGTGATAATTTCAAATGCGCCGGCTTTATTCAATTGCCCCCATTTGCGTGCCAGCTTGAAAGCACCTTCATTGGCTTCGGCACCGCTATTGGTAAAAAATACCCGGTCAAAACATGAATTTTCCGTCAGTAAGCTAGCCAGTTCGATGGCCGGGGCATTGTAAAAAGCTGGTGATGGATTCAGAAGTTTTTTCGATTGCGTGACCAGCGCATCTTGTATGCACTGCGGCGAGTGCCCCAGACAATTCACCGCCCAGCCTTGCAGATAATCGAGATAGCGTTTGCCATTATGGTCAGTCAGCCACATGCCGCTGCCTTCAGTAAATACCAGCTCCGGGCGCGGTGTGATGTACATGAGTGCGTTGACGTTGTACTGACTGAATTCCATTTTTTGCTCCTGAAATTTAAATTTAAATAGGTACAGATATAAAAAAAGCCACAGGTTTTTGTCCTGTGGCTTGTGTTTTGCGTTACTTCAGACTGCTTGTTACGCGCAAGACTTCCCAGGCTCGATTGGCGAACTGCGGCGTCGGGCAATATTTGGAGAAGACATGTCGGTAAAATTTTTCATCGGCATAGTGTAAAGCAGTTTTAGAGTTTTTGCGCAACGCAATATAAAATAATTCAAAAGAAAATTATGCCCAGTGCAAATCCGCTTCCGAGGTAAACGAATCTGCATAAAACTCCTCGGCAGGCAATTGGCAGTGCGCGACAAAATCGCGTCTGGCAGAATCGACCACGATCGGTGCGCCGCAGGCATACACTTGATATTGTGATAAATCGGCATGATCAGCGATGACAGCCTGATGGACAAAGCCGGTGCGGCCTGCCCATTGGTCTTCGGCCAAGGCATCCGAAATCACCGGGATATATTTGAAATTGACCAGGCTGGCGGCCCATTCCAGACATAGCGTTTGCATATACAAATCTTGCGGGCGGCGGCCGCCCCAGTACAAGCTCACAGTGCGCCCTGATTTGAGATCGATGAGATGCTCCATCAAGGCCTTGATTGGCGCAAAACCCGTGCCGGACGCCAGCAAAATGATAGGTTTGTCTGAATCTTCCCGCAGGAAGAATGTGCCGTGCGGGCCTTCAAAGCGCAGGATGTCGCGCTCTTTGACGGTGGAAAACACCTGGTCGGTGAACACGCCGCCTGGCATATGGCGTACATGCAGGGTTATTTGTTCGTCCAGATGTGGCGCATTGGCCATGCTATAGCTACGTCGTTTGCCATCTTTCAACATGAATTCTATATACTGGCCTGCGCGATATTGCAGGCGTTCGTTGGCGGGAAGTTGTAGTGCGATCAGCATCACGTCTTCGGAAAGCTTCTCTAATTTGGCGATACGGCTAGGCATTTTTTTGATCGGGAATTCGTCGCTGGCCTGGATTTCGCGCGCTTCCAGGGTGACGTCGGAACCTGGTTTGGCGCAGCAAAACAACGACATACCTAGTTCTTCTTCGGTATCGGACAAGGCCTTTTGCTGATGATTACCATGGGTGACCTGACCTGCAACTATTTTGCCCTTGCATGAACCGCAGGCACCATTTTTGCAGCCATATGGCAAGCCAACGCCGGCGCGCAGGGCGGCAGATAAAATTGTTTCGTCGGCTTCGCAGTCAAATTGGCGGCCACTAGGTGTAACAGTTACTTGAAAAGTCATACAATTCCTGAAAAATCAGATAATAAATAAATTCAATGAAAAACAAAATAAAGCAATTGGGTAAGCCACGTTTGTTGATCGTCGGTTGCGGCGATGTCGGGCTGCGTTTGTTGCCACTATTGCGGCTGCATTTCCGCATTTTTGCCCTTACCAGTCAAACAGAACGCCATGCAGAGTTGCGTGCGGCCGGCGCTATCCCGATCACCGCCAACCTCGACGCACCGCGTAGTCTGACGCGCCTGGCCAATCTGGCACCCAACATCATCCATTTGGCACCACCTCGCTCAGAAGGCGCAACTGATGCCCGTACGCGAAATCTGATCGCCATTTTACCTGACAAGAGCCGTCTTGTTTACGTCAGCACCAGCGGGGTGTATGGCGATTGCGGCGGCGCGCTGTTTGACGAAACCCGCCCGCTGCACCCAAGTAACCCGCGCGCGCAGCGCCGGGTCGCGGCAGAAATGCTCTTGCGCGCCTGGGCAGTGCGTAGCCAATCGAACTTGGCTATCTTGCGCGTGCCTGGCATTTATGCGGCTGATCGCTTGCCGCTAGAGCGCCTGCGAAAAGGAACACCGGCCATGGTTGCAGAAGACGATGTTTACACGAATCATATTCACGCAGATGACTTGGCTAATTTGATTAAACTCGCCTTGTTTCGTGCCGCGCCTTGCCGCGTCTATCATGCGGTGGATGATAGTGATTTAAAGATGGCAGACTATTTTGATTTGGTGGCAGATAGTTTCCATCTGCCGCGGGTTCCGCGTTTGCCATATGTTGAATTGGTCAAGCAGGTCTCTCCTATGCTGCTGTCGTTTATGTCAGAGTCCAGACGCATGAAAAATAACAGGATTAAACAGGAATTGGGTGCACGATTAATTTACCCCACGGTGCTTCAGGGTATTTTTTCGGTTGCCAAGGTAGCAAAAAATCTGTCGGGCAATATTCCAAAGTGAGTTAGCGCATCAAGCACTAGCTATGCACTAAATGGGAGTACTAAGTGAGAGTACTAAGTGAAAGAAATAAGTGAGCGGCAAAAACGGTGGTTTTCGACTAAATTGAGATAGCATTGCAATTTGCGCGATACAGATAAGAATCAGGGGCAGGCATGGAATTGTTCGCACTTAGTCAAGCTGTTGCCGCTTTAGAGGCCAGGCTTTTTAGCTTGGAGGGCAAGGCACGGCTGGAGGTCTTGATTGCATTGGCATGGGCGTTGCGACAACGTGATTGTCCGCGCGCCTTAGCGCTGACAGATGAGGCGGAAGCCCTGCTCGGTCACGCAATGATTGATGGGGTTGACACGCAACTTGATGGGCAAGCACACATGGCACGTCTGCTGCTAATCCGGGGTGAAGTAAATTGGTTATTTGCTGATCTTGATCTGGCCGAGACACAAGCCAAACTTGCGCTGGAAAGTTTTAATAGATTTGGCGATCACGTGGGTGCCGGTGATGCAAAATGGTTGTTGGCTTCGGTGTGGCTAGATAGAGGCAATGTCCATAGTCATGGTGAATGGCTGGAGCTGGCCATTGAGGATTATCGTGCTGGCGGCGATGTATTAAGGGTGGCAATCGGTACTGCCCGTTCGCTGCATTTTGCTGCCTTTTTAGATGGGCCAGCTACCTCGATTCGCATCGCGCAATTATTCGATCCTACGCAGGCGCATCCGCCTGCGGTGATGGCTTGGCTAGGTAGTGCCATCGCCTTGGTCACCGGTCTTGGAAGTAATCAAGCAAGTGCTATCAAGGGTTTTTCTCAAGCGCATTTAGCGGCGATCGAGAGCGGTCAGCTTAGGCAGGCTATTCTGAATGCAAGCAATGGCGCCGATGCGTTTGCCACCTTGGGTGATCTGGATGCGGCGCTGGAATGGGATGAACATGCCTTAGGTTTGGCGCGCAAAGCGGGGTGGCCAAGCATGATAGGCAACACCCTGATGCAAACCGGAAATGTATTGCGGTTACTGGGGCGCTATAGCGAAGCCAAGGCAATTTTGCGCGAGGCAAAGTTAATGATGCAGGGGCTGACCAGTTCAAAATCCTTCACGATGGCATTGCAATATTTGGGGGATCTGGCTTTGAGTTCCGGTGACCCGGAAGCAGCACTCGATCATTTTCGACAAGTCGAAGAGCGCTTGACGGCACATGGTGAACCTTACTTTCTACTGCGTTGCTGGCGTGGGCAAGCCAATGCCCTATGCCGTTTAGCGCAGCCACAAGCAGCCATGGCCAAAGTTGCGGCGGTTCTGGAATTAGCCCGCAAAGGGAATAGTACCGATGAAGAAATTAATGCCTTACGTATTTATGCTGAGCTATATCTGCAATATCCTTTGCCAACGCCGCATGGCATGAGCGCGGCCAGCGGCGCTTTACATTATTTAACTCAGGCGCTGGCAGTTGCCGCAACGATAGAGGGATATACCTTATCCAGTGATTTGCTGGATGAAGTGGCCGCCGCGTATGCCGCAGCGGGCGATTATCAGCAGGCGTATATGAATAGCCGGGCTGCCGCTGCCGCGCGCGATAACAAGCATCTGGTCGATGCCCGTAACCGCGCGGTTGCCATGCAAGTACGGCAAGAAACCGAGCGCGCCCAGGCCGAAGCGCAGCATCACCGGCAACGGGCAGTGAATGATGCCAAGCGCAATGCCGCATTGCAGGAAGCGATTGCTACGCTAGAAGCGCTAGGATTGGTTGGGCGTGAACTGACTGCATGTTTAGATGCTGAAGCGGTATTCGCCACGTTCTACCGGCATGTCAAACAATTGCTAAAGGTGACGTCTTTTTCTATCTCTTTAATCGACGAAAGCAATCAATTATTGCAAGGTACTTTCTGTGTTGAGAAGGGCGAAGCAAAAAAAATAGCCAGTGTTGCTATCGACCATCCGATTTCACACACCGCACGTTGTGCGCGCGAGCGACGAGAAATCAACGTCGACATGACGCAAGACTTTTCTGACGTCGACCTCATTCCCGGTTCTATCGATAGTTTGAGCCTGCTTTTTTCACCGCTACTGATTGGTAATCGCCTGCTTGGTGTCATGGCGATACAGTCAACCGTGGCAAAAGCTTATGGTGAACGTGAATGCGCGATCTTCCGTACCTTGTGCGCGTATGGCGCTATCGCGCTCGACAACGCTGGCGCTTATTCGTTGGCAGAGAGTGCGCAGCGCAAGGCCAGCATGGCTTTGATCGAGCTGGGCGATGCCAGGAAAAAATTGGCCGATCGTGCAGAATGGCTGGCGCAAGAAGTCAGCAAGGCCACCAATGAAATCACGCAACGCGAGCGCGAGACGGTGTTTCGCCTATCGAAAGCTGCCGAGTATCGTGATCGTGAAACCGGCGCCCATATTTTGCGCATGGCGCATTATTCGCAATTGATTGCACGTGGACTTGGTTTGTCTGTGGCGGATCAAGAATTATTACTAGAAGCCGCGCCTATGCATGACATCGGCAAGGTTGGCATTACTGACAATATCTTACTCATGCCAGGAAGATTGAATGGCGATGAATTCGAAGTGATGAAACAGCATGCGCTGTATGGCTACGAGATTCTCAAGGAAAGTTCTTCACAAATACTCCAAGCAGGCGCTGCGATTGCACGCGGTCATCATGAGAAATTTGATGGCTCCGGTTATCCATATGGCTTAATGGGGGAGGATATTCCCATCTTTAGCCGGATTGTGGCAGTTGCCGATGTCTTTGATGCACTCACCTCCGAGCGTCCTTATAAGAAAGCATGGACACTGGAAGCCGCGGCCGACTTCCTCAGCGCAAATGCCGGCACCCATTTCGATCCTGCCTGCGTGATTACTTTTCTTGATCATTGGGATGAGGTACTAGCGATACGTGAGCGCTTCAAGGATCATCATTAACCAAGAAATGCGCCTGCCTACCTCTTACTCTGTTGTTTGTGTTTAAACAGTCGTTTTTACCAGAGGAAATAGAGCGAAAACGGTGTAGTATCCTAAGTGATTAAGTAGCAACAAAGATTTGGAATGCGGTGTCTGGTGGCCGTTCCATTATGAACATACAATCACAATAAGGAGGCTATCATGTCTGTGCGCTATTCGACTGGCCCTAAGCCCTTACCAGAAAATAAGATGCGAATGTATCCTACCAAGGTCATTAATATCATTGGTGGCCCCGGATGTGATAAATCGCTATTCTCTTCCGCGATTATTTTAAATCTGAATCTGCGGCAAAAAAGCGTCGAGCAGATCCCCGATTATGCCAAGTCGCTAGTTTGGCAAAAAGACTTCGAAGCCCTCAAAAATCAATACCAGATCGCACAGCGTCAGTTTGAAATGATCGATCTGCTGGATGGCCAAGTGCAGTATCTGGTCACTGAATGTCCGCTGCCGCAAGTACTTTATTACAACGAAAACTATGCGGATAATATTTGTGATGTTGCAAAAACCAGACTGCACATATTGGAATGGTATAAGCAGCATGACAATCTGAATATTTTGGTTGAGCGCGGCGATAAAAAATATTCTCATACCGGTCGCTTTCAGGATGAAGAACAAGCGCGTGAGATTGATAGGGCGCTCAAAAAACTCTTGCTGCGCGAAGCAATTCCGTTCACCGCTTTATCTCCGGACATCGTTGAAATTAACGCTTTTGCACGAGCATTGTAGAAACTGATAACGCGAGCTTGCCTGGAAATTGAATAAATTAAGCAACGGATCGAGATATGGATGAACTTGGAAATATCCTGATAGTAGATGACAACCCGAATAACTTACAGGTGTTGATGGCACTTCTGACGAAGGAAGGTTATAAGGTGCGTCCGGCGCTATCCGGAGAAATTGCCTTGCGTGCAGTTGAGGCTAGCCTGCCTGAATTGATCTTGCTTGATGTCAGAATGCCTGGTGGCTTAAACGGCTACGAAACCTGTAAGCGGCTACGTGCCAATGAATTGACGCGCGATATTCCCATCATCTTTATTAGTGCCATGGACGGCACCGAAGATAAATTGGAAGGGTTTCGCGCCGGAGCGGTTGATTATGTCGCCAAGCCCTTTCAAGCTGAGGAAGTGCTGGCCAGGGTTAAAACGCATGTGCATCTTTATCGTATTCAGCAACACCTGGAATGCATGGTGGAGGCGCGTACGCGCGAACTGAACCAACTTAATTCTGAGCTGGAACTTAGAGTTGCAGAAAGAACTGCAGAGCTGACTTTCACGATGGATAAACTCACCCGTACCCAAGCCGAACTAATCCAATCGGCCAAACTTGCTTCACTCGGTTTTATGGTCGCAGGGGTCGCCCACGAGCTCAATACCCCAGTTGGCAATGCACTCATGGCAACCAGCACTTTAGCGGACCATCAAAGAAAATTTGAGGCGAATATAGAAAAAGGGATTACCCGTTCCTCCTTGACCGCCTACCTCGATTCCGTGCGTGAAGTGACTGAGCTGGCGGAACGTAATTTGCAACGCACCGTTACCCTCATCAATAACTTCAAACAAGTGGCGGTTGACCAGACCAGCGAGCAAAGGCGCAATTTTGATTTAGCTGAACTGGTGCGTGAAATCATTCTGAATCTACATCACTTGCACACCAAGTCATACTGCAATCTGCAATGTGATATACCCGAGGGAATTCACTTTTACAGTTATCCGGGGGCATTCGAACAAATACTTGCAAACTTCATTCACAATGCCTACAAACATGCGTTTTCTGGACGGGATTTTGGCAACATGTCCCTCAAGGCGGAACTGATAGACGAAAATTTGGTGAAGATAGTATTTTCTGACGATGGTGTCGGCATACCAGAAGAGGACATAGCCAGGATATTTGACCCTTTTTTCACCACCAAACTTGGTCAGGGCGGTTCTGGCTTGGGATTGAGTATTGTGCAAAATATTGTTACCGGCATATTGCATGGGCGTATATCGGTGCAAAGTAAAATTGGGCTTGGTACCGAGTTTTGCCTGGAATTGCCTGTGTCTTAGTCTTAGTCTTAGTCTAAGATTTAGTTTGAGTCTTACTGAGCAATATTCACGCGTAGCTGTGTTGGAGTTTTTAATGGAATTGGATTTTGTGCGCCACTTTAACGCACGCTTAAGGAAAGATCGATGAGTCGATGGAAAGCATTTTTTACCTTGCTGCGGTTTCGCATGTCGCTGCGGCAAACCTTACTTTTGGGCGCAGGCTTGGGGATTTTTTTACCCGCACTAGTATTTGCATTTTTTCAGTTTTCTAGCAAACGTGAGAGTGAAGTTGACCTGCGGGTGAGGCAACCGATGCAACAGTATGCGGATGTCCTGGCGAGCGGATTAGGTACGGCGATCTGGAACGTCGATCGATTTTCTGCCACTAACCTGATCGATAACGTCATGCGCAGCCCAGATGTCGTCGGCGTCACGGTGACCAATGAATTTGGTGAAGTATTTGCGCAAAAACACAATCCGTCGACCAGCGACCTTGTGATTTTTCGCACGCAGCGCGATATTCCTAAAGGCAGTTCCGTAGTTGGGCAAGTGATTCTGGAATGGTCGACCGCGCGTGTCGAGAAAGAGTTATGGAAAGAGTTTCTCAGGCAAGGATCGGCGCTGGCAGCGCAACTGGGATTTTCTTTTGCCATCATCTGGCTGATGCTTGACAAGCGCTTGATCCAACCGCTGCGCGATCTCATGGAAAGCACAGCGCGCCTGGCGCGTGGTGAGCTCGATCAAGATTTGCGTCTGCAACGGCAAGATGAAATTGGTGCGCTATCCTTGGGGCTTGATACCATGCGGGTCGACCTTGCCAGATTGATTGGAGAACGTGATCGGCAGAATCTGGCGCTGCAAAATGAACTCGTTGAGCGCCAGCGTATGGAACGCGAACTCGCACAATACCGCGATAATCTGGAGCAGCAGGTGGTCACGCGTACCCAAGCGCTGAACGTTGCCTTACATCAGGCAGAAGCGGCCAACCGCGCCAAGAGTGTTTTTTTGGCGAACATGAGCCACGAA
>JAZJYB010000175.1:0-5754 GCA_040390685.1 Pseudomonadota bacterium
ACTATTTCTTTGGCGAAGCAAAGAAAAGTAAGTAGCTGCCGGTCTACCACCGGCCAGCAATCTAAAAGCAACGACAAAACGTCATTGAGAATCCAGTAGGTTCGGACATTTAGATAAATGGACCGCGGCACCCCCATCCTAACCTTCCCCCTCAGAAGGGGAAGGAAATGATTCGGCAATATCGAACTTATGGGTAACGATTAGCCCGCATGCGGGAATGATGTGGATGGGCATCTGAGCTTAGAAACAAATAAGAAATAAATTTGCTTGGTTATGATTAAAAAAAGCGTATGTGTTCGCCAACGTACCGACCGAAAAAAACGAATAGTCCATGCTAGCTATGTGCCTGATGCGCTAACACTAGCAGACAATTCTGGGTTTAAGCATTGAGACATCTTTTATTCCACCATCAGGAGAACTCCATGCAACCCATCATCACAGACTCGATCAAAGACTCGATCAAAGACTCAAATAGTACTGGCAGCAATAACACTAAGGGCTTTACCAAGAATGAAAAAAGTACTTCGCTGGCACGACATAATGATGACTACCTAGATGTCGTTTTACGAAAAGAAATTAATCTATGGTTTCAACAAAATGACACTCCTGAACGTCAGCCTGGCATCATCGAACCGACCAAAGGCTATCCAATCAAAAGCGCATCAAGCGTTTAGCGCGGCCTGCACTATCACTTGCGCCTCATCGAGAATGCGGTGCAAGTGGTGTTCCCCACAAAAACTCTCGGCGTAAATTTTATAAATATCTTCTGTGCCGGATGGGCGCGCGGCAAACCAGGCGTTTTTAGTCACGACTTTGATACCTCCGATGGCGGCACCGTTGCCCGGCGCTTCGGTACGAATATTTAGAATTTTTTCCCCTGCCAGCGCAGTGCTTTGCAGCTGTTGCGCTGATAATTGCCCGAGTTTTTTCTTCTGCGCTGGCGTTGCTACTGCCTCTATCCTCCCCTCCACTGGCGCACCAAATTCCAGCGCGAGCTTACAATAAATCTCAGCCGGATCGACACCGCTACGCGCCGTCATTTCTGCCGACAGTAATGCCGCAGCGATGCCGTCTTTATCGGTGGTCCAGACTGTGCCATCGATCCGCAAAAAAGAAGCGCCAGCACTCTCTTCGCCGCAAAAACCCAAAGAGCCATGGTAAAGGCCATCGGCAAACCATTTGAAACCAGCCGGGGTCTCGACTAGGCGGCGACCTAGTCTGGCGCTGATGCGATCAATGATCTGACTGCTGACCACGGTTTTTCCTATACCGACGCTGCTGGGCCATAAGGGGCGATGTTGAAAAAGATAATCGATGGCGGCAGCAAGGTAGTGATTCGAGCGCATCAGGCCAGCACTTTTTGTGACTATGCCATGTCTATCATGGTCGGTGTCGCAGGCAAACGCAATATCGTAAGACGGATCATGTTTAAGTTGCGTCAGCAAACTTTGCATCGCATATGGCGATGAAGGGTCCATGCGGATCTTGCCATCCCAATCGGCGGTCACAAAACGAAAAGTTGGATCTATCGCTTGGTTGAGTACGGTTAAATCTAACTTATAGCGCTCGGCAATCCGGCTCCAGTAATGCACCCCGGCACCGCCTAGAGGATCAACCGCCATGCGAATGTTTTCACCACGAATGGCAGCCATATCAATGAGCTTATCTAGCTCGTTGACATAGCGATTCAGATAATCGTAACGATGTGTGGTCGCTGCCAATAAGGCCTTGTCCAAGCTGGTTCTTTTGACGCCAGCAAGTTTCTGGGCCAGTAATTCGTTCGCTCTTTGTTCTATCCATGCCGTGACCTGAGTGTTTGCCGCGCCGCCATTGGCCGGGTTGTACTTGATGCCGCCGGCGTCTGGCGGATTGTGCGAAGGCGTGATCACGATACCATCGGCAAAGCCTGACAATCGTTGGTGATTATGCTGAATGATGGCCAGAGAAATGGCGGGCGTCGGGGTGAATTGATCATCTTGCGACAGCATCACATCCACCCCGTTGGCCGCCAGCACTTCTAGCATGCTGGTGCTGGCCGGTAGCGATAGTGCGTGGGTGTCGATACCCAGAAATAAAGGGCCGGTGATGCCATGGCTAGCGCGGTAATCGCAAACTGCCTGGCTGATGGCAAGCACATGCCATTCGTTAAAACTACGTTCAAAGGAAGAGCCCCGATGACCCGAGGTACCAAACGCCACACGCTGCTCGGGCGCCGCATAATCCGGTATTTCGTCGTAGTAGGCTAGCTTGAGTTTGGCTACGTTGATTAACTTTTCTGGCGCGATAAGTTTGCCCGCATGTGAATTGATTTGCATTTTTTTCCCTGAGCTAATTTAAATATCATTGTAATGAAAATTAATTCAGGCACTATGTTTTCTGACCCACGTCAGGTAGTGGTGCATCCAGCCTAGTATGAATTCCCTGCTTTCTTCGCTGATATTTCCTTCTGCGTCAAAGAGACTAAATTTAGCCTGAAGAAATGCTTCTGGATGAGCTAAGGTGGGCATATCAAGATAAGCGAGAATATTGCGTAAATGCTGCTGTGCCAGAGCCGTGCCTATGGCTCCCACCGAAACGCCCAGCACACCTGCAGGCTTACCTGCCCAGGCACTTTGCCCGTAAGGCCGCGAGGCATGATCGATCGCGTTTTTTAATACGCCGGAAATCGAACGGTTGTATTCAGGGGTAATGAAAATCAAGCCATGCGAGGCCAAAATCTCGCCTTTCAAGCGCGTCACAGTTTCAGCTGGATTATCATCGTCAT
This sequence comes from Pseudomonadota bacterium, assembly GCA_040390685.1. Taxonomy (GTDB): domain Bacteria; phylum Pseudomonadota; class Gammaproteobacteria; order Burkholderiales; family Burkholderiaceae_D; genus Undibacterium. The sequence continues at coordinate 2,765 of JAZJYB010000175.1, forward strand.
CCTGGTTATACAGCGGCAGGTCACCAATTTGAATTTGCGTAAAAACAGCATCGTCTGGTGCCATTTTGATCATCGAGTTTGCCAGCTTACGATTAAACGATTCTTGTCGAAGGCTGCCGACGACGACGCCGATATGAATTTGGCTCATGGTGTTCTCCCAAAATAGATCACAGTAATGAAAAGCCTGACGATAAATTTCAGGCCATGATACTTGGGAAGATAACGCTTTAATGAACATCACTCTGTGCGCTAGCTAACATGGGATTCTCTCGATCAATGCAGTGTTAATTTATCAAAATAAAATCTGACTGGTTGAAAATTTCAGGCAACAAAAATTTCTGTCATTCTCGCCTGCTCGCATATGCCCCCTAAGTCTGGCTAAGCTCCGTCGCCACTTTAAGATTGGCGTTAATTGAAGATGCGTAAAAAGTTTGTAGTGCCGTATCAAGTTCCTTCCCCTTCTGAGGCATAGGTATCTACACAAGTCCAAACACGTCAAAGCATACCGGTTGCGCTCCCTTCTCCCGCTCGCGGGAGAAGGGTTGGGGATGAGGGTAGTCGAATATGCGAAAAATCAGTTTACTTTGACCATTTCAAATACCTGCAAACGGCATTAAATAGCATTTCGTCAGCTTGAATCACCCTCATCCCGGCCTTCTCCCGCTAGCGGGAGAAGGAGTATTTACCAAATTTCGATTTGTGTAGATACCAATGCTTCTGAGGGGGAAGGAGCTAAAGACATCAAGCTAATAAATATTTTTTTATGTGCTACAGCGTACATAAATCTGCCGGACATAAGCTTATAAAGGTCAGGCGAATCCGCAATCAATGAAAGGAAAATATCATGATCAAGAAATTACTTATCGCCACTTTGGTGGCAGGCGCATTGGGAGTTTCCGCTCTCCCTGCGATCGCAGCCGAAGTCTACATTCGGGTTGCCCCGCCTGAACTGCGCGTTGAAAGTGTGCCCGAAGCCAGGCATGGTTATCAATGGGCTCCAGGGTATTGGGATTGGCGTCATGAGCGCCATACTTGGGTAAGGGGATCTTGGATGCGTGACCGCCCTGGTTATATGTATCGCCAGCCGAGTTGGGAACAACGCGACGGTAACTGGTATATACAAAGAGGAAACTGGTCACGTAATGATAGAGATGGAGACGGTGTGCCAAACCGCCGCGACGATCAGCCGGACAATCCAAACCGCCATTAATTTGTTGCTCCAGTCGTGCATAAGAAAGTGGTTTGCGCTACGTCAAGCCGCCTTCTTAAGAAACATGGATGCTTATACAACAAGTTCAACTTTTCGTGCTTCTCATCAACTAAATTATTAACTAAATTATTAACTAAATTAATCTGAGAATGTACCGAAAAAAAATGAATGCGCATCTGAATAATATCAAAGCAAACATTTTACGAAAACTTGCCTTTTCCACGATGCTATTTTTGCTCACGGCTTGCGTCTCGCCAATGACACCCCCCCCATTATTGCCTGAGATCAAAGTGCCTACGGCTTGGTCAATACCTGGTTCACCAGGCGGGACGGTTAGCGAAGAAAAAAGCAGCAATCTGGCGCAATGGTGGCAGCGCTTTAATGACCCATGGCTGGATCATTTCATCTTGCAGGCTTTACAGGTAAACAGCAATGTAGCCATGGCCAAAGCGGCGCTATTGCAATCGCGTGCCTTGCGCGATGTCGCTTCTGCCGGGCTATTCCCGCGCATCGATGTCTCGGCATCAGCTCAGCATAGCAAAGATAGCAAGGCAGGAAATAATAGCGCCAGCAATTCCTTCCAGGCAGGATTTGACGCTGGATGGGAGCCGGATATTTTCGGTGGCAAACGCAGCGCATTGCAAGCTAGCGAGGCGAGCTTTGACGCCAGCGCCGCCAGCCTGGCAGATGTGCAAATATCTGTTGCCGCAGAAGTTGCCCTTACCTACTTGCAATACCGAGGTGCTCAGGCACGCTTGGCGATTGCGCAAGAGAACTTGGCTAGCCTACTTGAGACCTTACAAATTACCAACTGGCGCGTGCAGGCCGGTCTGCTCACATCGCTAGAATCTGAACAAGCGAGAGCAGCCAGTGAGCAAATACAGGCACAGATTCCACTTTTAAAAACCAACTTAATGCAGCTAGCACATAGTCTGGCAGTGCTGTGTGCAGTAGCGCCTAATAGCTTGCAAGAGCAGTTAACCGAGATCAAACCGGTACCGCAGGCGCAAGCGGATCTGGTCATGAGTATTCCGGCAGAAACGCTGCGTCAGCGCCCCGATGTCCGCATGGCCGAGCATCAGATAAGTGCTGCATGGGCCAGAGTGAAGCAAGCTGATGCGGCTTTATATCCAAATTTTCAGATTAGCGGCTCAGTGGGTGTGCGCGCTTTGACTGTCGGTGCACTAGGCAATAGCGCATCCTTGGTGGCGGCGATATTAGCCAATGTTGCTATGCCTATTTTTGATGCAGGTGCTGGCCAGGCTCAAGTGCGCGCGCAGCAAGCGGCATTCCAGCAAGTGCGCATGTCTTATCAAGGCACCGTGCTTGGCGCTTTGAAAGAAGTGGAAGACGCATTGGTTGCGCTCAACGGCAACCGCGAACGCTTGCTGCGACTGAATAATGCAGTTGAAGCAGCGTCGAACGCGGCACTGATGGCGCGGCAACGATATGCCAGCGGCCTGGTCGATTTTCAGACCGTGCTGGAAACGCAGCGCTCCGTATTCAACACCCAAGACGCAGTGGCAAGCACGACTACCGATCTCAGTGCCGACCATGTCCGTTTATATAAGGCGCTAGGTGGCGGCTGGCAGCCAGACGTGGATTCCAGTATTTCTCGCCGCAAATAAATTTTTAAAAAAATTTGATGAAACCACTATTTTATGAAACCCGTCCCTCCCAGCACAGATAAAACTGCTAGCAATAATACAGCTAGCGACAACACAAGCAAAGACACGCTTGCCTTGTTGGCAGATCCAGCCAAGGCGAGCTGGTGGAAGCG